>CAZPZF010000238.1:0-5192 GCA_964590705.1 uncultured Spirochaetales bacterium
CTGCGGCAACGGTCATCCGGGGTTTCGCCGGCGCTTCCGGAGCCGCGGCCGGCGCCGCTGCGGCCAACCTGTCCGCCGCCGCCTCGGGAGCCCTCTCTGACGCGGCCGCGGCCACAAACCGCCTTGTCCGAATCATCTCCGCGGCGCTCGGCGTGTTCATCCTTCTCGTTCTGATCGTGGCCGCAGCGAGGAGGATCTTCCTGACGGGAAAGGAGGTACGGGAGGCCGAGACATGGGGTTGCGGGTACTTGTATCCGACCCCCAGGATGCAATACACCGGGGCTTCCTTTGCCCATCCGATCCTCAAGCTGTTCAAGGGAATCGTCCAATACCGCGAGACCGTGACGGGGCCGGGCGGGATCTTTCCCAAACACGGTTCCTACCGCAGTGAGCATCCGGATCCCGCGGCACGGTTCCTGGTCTCTCCGCTCTTCGGAAGGGCGAGGACGCTGTTCGGGAGACTGATGTTCATCCAGCACGGAAGGGTCCACGTCTATATCCTCTACATCGTCCTGACCCTGATCGTACTCCTTCTCTGGAATCTGAGGTAACGCAATGGATTCGACGCCAAGACTTGTGTCCTTTCTCATGTGGGTCGCCGCGCTGCTTCTCGCGCCCCTGCTGCCCGCGGTCATCAACAGGACCAAGGCGTTCTTCGTGGGCAGGAGGGGGGTCCCAATTCTCCAGTGGTACTACGAGATCGCCAAGCTGTTTCGTAAGGGGGCGGTGTACAGCAGGACGACCACGCCCCTGTTCAGGATCGGCCCGGTTGTGTCCTGCGCGGCAGTGCTCGCGGCCACCGTTTTCGTCCCTTTCGGCGGCGTCGGATCGCTGTTCAGCTTCGAGGGCGATTTCCTCCTGGTCGTCTACCTCCTGGCCGCGGCGCGCTTCTTCACGATCCTGGCAGCGATGGATACGGGATCTGCCTTCGAGGGCATGGGCGCCGGAAGGGAGGCCTGGTTCTCCATCCTTACCGAACCGGCCTTTTTCCTGGGATTCCTCGCGTTGAGCAGGGGAACCGGAGAGTTCTCCCTTACCCATATCTTCCTCTCGATCAATTCCGGCCTGTGGAGGAGCATGGCCCTCTCCCTGATCCTCTGCTCCGGGGCCTTTGTCGCCGTGTACCTGACCGAGAACTCCCGCATTCCCATCGACGACCCTACCACGCACTTGGAGCTCACCATGATTCACGAAGTGATGGTCCTTGACCACGGAGGACCGGATCTGGGGCTGATCACCTACACGGGTTCCTTGAAGCTCTGGGTATACGGGGCCATCCTGATCGGTCTCCTCCCCCTCGGTTCTGGCAATCCCTGGCTGGCTGGCGGGCTGTTCCTCCTCCTCCAGATGGGTGTCGGGTTTGGAACCGGGGTCATCGAGTCGATCATGGCCCGCATCAAGTTGTTCCGGATATCGAGTTTCCTCACGGGAGCGTGCGTCTTTGCCGCTTTCGCATTCTTTCTCTCACTGGGGTGAAGTATGTGGTCGTTCGCGAACTTCCTGATGCTGGTGATCTTGATAACCGACCTTATCCTTCTGGCGTCGGGAAGGCTTCTCATCTGCGTCAAGGCTCTAGGGGCTCAGGGGTGGATACTCGCGGTTTTCCCCTTCCTCTTCACGGGAAAGGAGGTCGTCTTTCATTCCGTCCTCCTCGCGGTTCTGGCCCTCGCGCTCAGGGGGATTATCTTTCCCCTCATTCTCAGGAAGGCCGTTGAAAAGGTGGGAGTCAATCGTGAGGTCGAGCCGTTCATCAGCTTTTCCGCCTCGCTCCTGCTGGGGGTGATCGTCTTCTTCCTCTGTCTCTGGCTCGACAGGATCCTCGACCTGCCCACAGCCGAAGGCTTCGCGCTCGTCGTGCCGGTTTCCCTCTTCTCGTTCTTTCTCGGACTGTTCCTGATCGTCACCCGGAAGAAGGCGATCACGCAGGTCATGGGATATCTTGTTCTGGAAAACGGCGTCTATATGTTCGGCGTCGGCACGGCAATCGGCAATCCCTGGATCGTCGAGGCCGGGGTCCTGCTCGATGTCCTCGCCGCGGTGTTCATCATGGGGATCGTCATGTTCCATATCAATAGGGAATTCGACCACATCGATTCCCACCAGCTGACCGCGCTCAGCGACTGGGAGGCGGAGGAACCGGGTCCGGAGGCGGAAAAGCAATGACAGCGATATTGATCATCCTCTTCCTTCCCCTTCTCACGGCCGCGACCCTCTTCGCGGTACGCAGGCGGCGGGTATGCATGACCCTTTTCCTCCTCGCCGAGGCTGTCCATTTTGGGACGATCGTTTCCCTCTGGTTCACGAAAAACGCGGGCTTCGACGGATGGATCTCAGCCGATCCACTCGGCATCCTGTTCCTTTCCACGATCAGTCTCCTCTGCCTCGGCACCGGAGCGGCCGGTCTGCGGATCGTATTCCCGAAAGTGGAAGGAGGAACCGGAAATGAGGCTCTTTCCTCCGGCCAACTCATGTCAGCCGCCTTTCTCCTGTTCTTCGTCAGCTGCATGTCCGCGGTTTGCTTTGTCCAGCACGCGGGCCTCCTCTGGGTGTTCGTGGAAGCCACGACCCTGGCTACCGCGCCGATGATCTATATCCACAAGAGCCCTCGTTCGCTTGAGGCTGCGTGGAAATACCTGCTCATCTGCTCCGTCGGGATCGCCTTAGCCCTCTTCGGCAACATCCTGATCACCATTGCGGATCAGGGATACAAGGACGGAACGGCAGTTTCTCTCCTCTTTTCCGACCTCGCGAAGGCGGCGCCGAGGATGAACGGCAAACTGCTGAAAGCCGCGTTTATCTTCCTCGTGATCGGGTACGGAACCAAGATGGGTCTCGCGCCCCTGCACACGTGGCTGCCCGACGCGCACAGCGAGGCTCCGGGGTTCGTTTCCGCGCTCCTCTCGGGCGCGCTCCTCAACTGCGCGTTCCTCGCCATCCTCAGGATTTTCTCCGTCATGTGCGCGGCCGATGGAGCCGCGGCGGATTTCTCCGCGTCCATCTTGAGAGGTTTCGGGCTCGTCTCGATGGGAACCGCGGCCGTATTTCTGGCGAACCAGAAGGACTACAAGCGGCTCCTCGCGTACTCGAGCATCGAACATATGGGGATCCTGTCCTTCGGCGTCGGCCTGGGCGGGCTGGGTGCGTACGGCGCCCTCTTCCATACGATGAATCATTCCCTGGCAAAGGCGGCGCTCTTCCTCACCGCAGGAACCATCCTGCACACGTATCGGACAAAGGACGTGGCGCTCGTCGCCGGAATGGGCCAGCGCGTGCCGTACTCCGCGGCCCTGTGGACCGCCGGATTCCTCGCTATCACCGGGTTTCCGCCCTTCGCCACCTTCTTCAGCGAGTTCATCATCATCAGGGAGTCATTCTCTTCCGGCCGCGCGTTGTCGGGCGCCCTGTTCCTCGTCTTTCTCACGGTAGCCTTTTTCGGTATCGCGGCCACCGTTCTTCCCATGACGCAGGGAAAGGGGGAAAAGTCGCTTCCGCGGGAACGGGAGCCGTTCCTCGCCGTCGCGGTCCCAGCCCTGTTTCTCGTCGTATGCGCCGTGATCGGGCTGCTCCTGCCCGCCCCCCTTTCCGAGATTCTCGCGGGCGCTTCCGCGGCCTTTGGAGGTTCCCAATGAGCGATTCGCGTTTTGTCCTTTCCTGTCCGGGAGCGTGCGGAATCGAGGAGATCCCCGTCGTTTCGATCGAGAGGATGCGCGAGATCATTGGCGACGCAGTGTCCGCGGGAAAGAGGGTAGCCGGGTTGTTCGGGGACAGGGAAGCCGACGGGAAGGTGCGGCTCTTTCTGGCCATGATGTCCGACGCGGAGGGAACCGTGGAGCTCTCCTCGGCGTATCCCGGATTAGAGTACTCCTCGTTCACCGTCGACTTCCCCCGATTCCACCGATTCGAGCGGGAAATCAAGGAAGAGTTCGGGATAGAGCCGCTCGGGCACCCCTGGCTCAAACCACTCCGCTATACCGGCTGGGCGGGCGCGGGGGATCGGGCGGCGAATGAGGCGAGCGGAAACGAACCGGCCGGCCCGGGCGGTGGAAACTTCTACGCCATTCACGGCGAGGAGGTGCACGAGGTCGCCGTCGGGCCTGTTCACGCGGGAATCATCGAACCCGGTCATTTCAGGTTCAACTGCCGGGGGGAGGACGTGCTCTATCTGGAGATCGCCCTCGGCTATCAGCATCGCGGAATCACGCGGGCACTGTCCGGAGTACCGGGACCGAAGACGATCCACTATATCGAGACCGCGGCGGGTGACAGCACAGTCGCCCACACAATCGCGTACGCCGAGGTCTTTGAAGCCCTGTCCGGCTGCCGCCCCTCGCCCCGCGCCCACGCGATCCGCGCGATAGCCCTCGAGCTGGAGCGGATCGCCAACCATACCGGAGATCTCGGCGCCCTGGCCGGCGATGTCGGCTATCTCCCGACCCAGAGCTTCTGCGGCAGGCTTCGTGGCGATATCCTGAACCTGACCGCGACGATCTGCGGAAACAGGTTCGGCCGCGGCCTCGTGTTGCCAGGCGGTGTGGGGTTCGACCTGGAGCCTGAACGGATCCGGGTCCTCCGCGAGCGTTTCGATAAGGCGATTTCCGACATCGAAGAGGCTGTAGGCCTGATCTGGTCCACCCCGTCCGTGATGGCCAGGTTCGAGGGCTGCGGCCCTGTGACCAGGGAAATTGCGGAAGCACTCGGGATGGTGGGACCCGCGGCCAGGGCGAGCGGCCTTGAACGCGAGTCCCGGAGATCCCACCCCTCCGGGGCGTACCTGATGGCCCCCTTTCCCGTCACGACCGCTTCATCGGGAGATGTGGCGGCCAGAGCCGCGGTGCGTCGCGGAGAGATCGGGACATCGGCAGCTTTCATCCGCGCGGCTCTGGACGGCCTTCCGGAAGGGGAACTCCTGCGGAAGCCGGGGGCCATGGGACGGAACCGGTTCGCCGTCGGGTGTTCCGAGGGTTGGCGGGGGGAGATCGTTCACATTTCCCTGACCAATGAGGGTGGAAAGTTCAAGAGCTACCGGATCGTAGACCCATCGTTCAGGAACTGGTCCGGGCTCGCGGTCGCCCTGCGGAGGCAGGAGATCTCCGATTTCCCCCTCTGCAACAAGAGTTTCAACCTGTCATACTGCGGACACGATCTATAGGAGGACCGATCCATGCTGAGAAGCGTCCTTGCCCGGGTCCATC
>CAZPZF010000239.1:0-5145 GCA_964590705.1 uncultured Spirochaetales bacterium
ACTACCATCGCCACCGCCATCGGTCCGGCAATCGCTCTTGCCGTCATCGACTCGCGCGGGTATCGGCTTCTGTTCCTGTCCGCGTTCCTCCTCTCCTTCCTCAGCTTCCTCAGCACCCTGTTCGTCAACTATGAAAAGAAGCGCGCGAAAAGTGAGGCACTCGTGACAGCCGATGTGGCGACCGGCGGGAGCGGCGGGAAAAAAGAGCCCTTCTTCGAGTCCAACTCGCTTCGACCCGCCCTGTTCATGCTGTTCATCGCCCTCACCTTCGGCGCGATCATCACGTACATCCCCGCGCTCGGAGCGGCGCGGAAGATCGGGAACATCGGGACCTTCTTCACCGCGTACGCGATCGCCGTTGTCGCGGCGCGTTCGTTCACGGGGAGGATCGCGGACAGGCACGGCTTTACCATGATCATGGTCCTTGGGCTCCTGTCCATGGCCGCCTCTCTCGCGGTTCTCGCGTTCGGCGCAACGCTGCCCGTCATCCTCGCCGCCGGAGCGCTCTACGGCTTCGGCTACGGTATAACCTTTCCGCTGGCGAACGCAATCGCCATCAAGCTCTGTCCCAGCGGCAGAAGAGGAGCCGCGACCGGCACCATCTTCGCGGCCATGGACATCGGAATAGGAGTGGGAGCCTTCCTGTGGGGGTGGGTGTCCGAGCTTTCCGGATTCACCGCGGTGTATCTTCTCGCGGGGGTGTGTATAGTCGTTTCCGGCTGGATCTATTTCGTATCAGTCAGGAGGCGGATACCGGGAGAGATCGGAGAAAAGACCGCCGAGATTCCCTCCTGATGAGACTTTACGCCTGCCTCGTCTCCTTTCCGAGCAGATCGAGGAGGGATGAGAAGGACTTTCGATTCTTTTCGTTGAGGTCGGAAAGGGTCTTGTGGGAGGCGTACATCATGGATTGGAGTGTTCTTGCAGCTTCGGGCCTCTCCTGGATCTCACGGTAGACAGGCGGAGGATCGAAGGCCCGCTTCGCCCCCAGGTTCATGAGTTCCTCGAGCCCCATGGAACGGAGCACTGTGGAGAGATCCCCGGATTCGATCAGGACATCCATCTTCTTTCCCGTTTTTCGGAGCTGATACTCGGCCAGGCCCGCGATCAGGCCGATGTTCGTGCTATCGAGGTACTGTGCGGAAAGAAGATCGAGCACGATCGTGTCAACGGCGGAGCCGCCGATCAATTCGCTGCAGAAGGAGTCAAAGGCCGCGCAGATATGACACGTCAGCCTTCCCGTGAGTTTCAGCGAGCAGAGAGACCCGTCGAGGGCCGCCAGATACCGGTTATCGTTCATGTGCGCGTCCTCCTTCAATTTTAAGCATCGTGATGTCGTCGGGCAACGGTTCCGCGCGTCCTGTCCCGTTGACACGGCAGTATCCGAGGAAATGAGAAAGCCATTGATCCCTGTTCCAGTCGTTGTTCCTGATGAGGTCGAGGATGGCTCTGCCCTTTCCTTCGAGGTCCTCGCCGGGGAGCAGCTCGAAGACCCCGTCGGAGAAGCAGTGGATGGTGAAATCCCCTGAAAGGTCGACGTGCGACTCCTGGTATACCGCGTTTGAGAGGATGCCGACCGGCAATCCCTTGGCCGGCACGAAGGAAACGCCGTCTCCTTTGGAGAGGACGGGGAGGGGATACTGCCCCCCCGAAGCGTAGGAGAAGCTGCCATTCGCCGCGTTCAGCACACCGTAGAAGATGGTCAGGTGCTTGCGGAGTTCAAGGCTCAGGAACTGGCCGTTCAGATGGCTGAGAACGGCGGCGGGAGACTCGATGATGCGGTTCGTTCCCAGACGGTATTCGGAGATGAGTCTCGAGATGAAACTCTTGAGCAGGATGGTCAGGAAGGCGGATGAGGCGCCGTGGCCGGCGACATCCGCGTAATAGAATCCGACTGTTGTCTCGTCGACGGGGAAATAATCGAGGAAATCGCCGCTTAGAAACAGGGACGGCAGGAAGGTGTATTGGAACCTGAATCCGTTGATGATCTTGTCCGGTTCGGGCAGCAGACGCTCCTGGACGAGCTTGCCTGCTGCTATATCGTCCTCGATGATCCTGAGGGAGCTGTGCAGTTCTGCTATCCGGCGTATCTGCGCCTGTTCGAGATCCAGAATTCTAGCTCCCGCGTTGAGGCGGGCCTTGAGCTCGTTTTCATCGAAGGGTTTCCCGATGAAATCGTTGGCGCCGGCCTCAAGTGCCGCGGAGAGGTCGGCTTTCGAGGACTTCGCTGTCAGGACGATGGTGTATACGGGCGCGGAGGGGGGCGCTTCCTTGAGGAGCCGGCAGATGTCGATTCCGGAAAGTCCCGGCATTTCCCAGTCGAGGATGACCACGGCAGGGTCGCGGAGCTTCCTGATCTCCTCGAGACCGGTGGAAGGATCGGTGAAGAAACGGGGCGCGTGACCCCATGTCTTGAGCAGGTCGACGATGAGCAGGCATACGCTGCGCATGTCGTCAACAACGATGACGTCCATACAAGGATTATCATGAATCGGAGGGGCAAATTCCACTAGAAATAACGCTCATACAGCTTGGTGATGATCGTGTCTATCTTGTTCGAACTGGCGAGGATCGCCTTCCGGTAGATCTCCTTTTCCAGCGCATGACTCGAAGAGGCGAGCAGATCGGTTGAACTCTGGATGACCTGCAGTGGGTTGCGGATATTGTGGAAGAGTTCCCGGAAGAAGGTGCGCTTGGAATGCTCGAGATCACGGTTACCCACGATGTTGTTCAACTGGATCGAGGGAGAGTAATCCTCCATCTCAGCGATCGCGCGGAGTATCCCCAGGCGGGTGATGGTGAAAACATATCGGCCTTCGTCATTGAAAACGGGAAGGCAGGTTTCCCCGTGCGATTCCATCGTCGCAAGAACGTCGAAGAGATCCTCGTTCCAGTTGATCGCTGGTTTCGGCGAGAGACAGTCGATGACGAGATTGTGGCCCTTCCGAATCACGTCATCCCGTGTAAGAACGCCATGGAAACGCTCTCCGTCCCGGATGACGAGATACTCGCTATCGAGAAGCACTTCCTCCACGGAGGCGACGCTCGTGAAAGGCTTCACGCTCGTTTCTTCAGGAATCGGAAGAGTACGCAGTGTCATTGAATCGGCCCTCTATATCCTTCCTGTACAGCCGGATGTTCATGTCAACGTTCATAGTCTCTCCTTTGCAGACAAAGGGAAAGACGTTTTCGGCAAGGATGCGCATGATGGCTTCCCGGGGAAGTTTCCGGAGGAGGTTCTTGTTGATGATCACAGCCTCGACATTTGACGAGGGGTCATCGCCGGTTTCGATCAGCTCGAAGACATCCGGGCTGATGAGTTCAAAAGAATTGAGAACGCCGAATTTCCCGTGCGGCGTCTTCTTTCCGATGACCAGGATATCGGTCACGGGAGGGAACTTAATCACCTTGAAGTCCAGATCCACCAGAAAAGACGTCTCGGATGTAGACACGCCTCGCTCCTCTCTGCTTAACGATGCTTCGGTTCACGTAGGAACGGAAAAAGAGGTTTGGATATGTATCATACAGCAGGTTTGTATTGAAATGCAAATTAATATTTGCGAAATGTATCAATGAGAGGGGCGGGGAACCGCCGCAGTTTCAGGTCAGGAGCGGTTCCCCGCGGGAGGCGCGATCAACGTTCAGAAGGTGGAGCGGGGAACCCGGATTTCGAGATCCGACAGGGGATAGGAGGAGCAGGGGTGGAACCACCCGTACTTCTTGTCCGCGATCCTCCGACCGTCCCCGGTCGGCGTGACATAGACCTTTCCGGAAACGAGTTTGGAACGGCACCAGCCGCATTCCCCGCTTCTGCACAGGGAGGGGGGGGCCAGGCCCGCCCGCTCGAGCGCCACGAGGACCGTTTCGGCGCCTGATGCAGGAATCCGAAGCGTTTCATCGGCCATATGCACGATCAGTGTGCATTTCATGCCCAGGTTGGCCTTCGGGTATCCGGGAAGCCGCGATGGGTCGTCTGCCTCCCCAAAGAGTTCGCGGCGGACAAGGCGAGGGCGAAGGCTGAGCGAGGCGAGCTCCTTGTCGAGGAAGAGGTACATGGCCTGGGGACCGCACAGGAAGAAGCTCTTTCCATCCGTCGGGCCGACGATCTCGGAGATGACCGCTGACGTGATGAATCCTGTCCTGCCGGACCAGCCGGCTTCCGGATCGCTCGCCACGTAGTGGACGCGGATCTTCTCCGGATTTTTCTCAGCCAGCTCGGCGAGCTCGTCGCGGAAGATGATGTCGCGCGAGTTACGGATCCCGTAGATGATCGTGAATCTTCTGTCGTCGCTTGTCTGGACGGAATCCAGGGCCATCGAATAGAGAGGGGTGATTCCGCAGCCGCCGGCGATGGCCACGATCTCCGGCCTGTCCCGAAGAGGTTCGTAGACGAAGTTACCGACCGGCCCGGAACTCGTGAGACGCGTTCCGGCTTTCCAGGAGTCGAAGATGTACGGCGTGATGAACCCGCCCTCCTTCTTCCTCACCGTTATCCGGTAGAAGCCCGCTTCCGCGTCCTTCGGCGTGGAGGAGAGCGAGTAATTCCGGGAAACCACGGTCCCCCGCACGTCGATACGGAGATTCAGATACTGGCCGGCGCGGAAGGGGGCCAGCCTCTTAGTGCCCCGCTCCGGATCCGAGGCCAAGGTGAAGCTCTTCGTGGAGTCGGTCTCCTGTTTGACATCCTTGACCAGGAGGCTCATCCGCTCGGGATGCAGGGTATCCATGGCTCGGGTGACGGGATCGATGGGGAGCGAGGCGGGTGAAGCCTCCCGTATCTTCCTCCTGCGCGCGGGAACCAGCTTCGTGAAGGCGAGCAAGTCTGACAGGCTGTTTTGTACGATTATCTTGTTGGACATGTCTCTTCTCCTCTATCTCTTGTTCATCTTCTTGACCAGGCCGTCAGCGACAACCCCGCCGGAGATGTAGGAACTGCAGTATCCCATTCCCCGGAAGGAAAAACCGCCGACGAATTCAAGGTTCTTGATGTACTGCTCCTCCTCGATGCACAGATTCCGTGGAATGAGGGAATCCCACACCGTGGTCTTGTATCCATACACCGTACCCTTGAAATGGCCCGCGTAGCGCGCCATGGTGAGGGGGCTCGCGATCTCGATCTCCTCGATATGGTCGCGCAGCTTGACT
>CAZPZF010000240.1:0-5142 GCA_964590705.1 uncultured Spirochaetales bacterium
CCGCGCGTGGGGTAGATCCAGAGCGTCCCGGGAACCGTCATCGAGTGGCTGAGCGACATCAACCCCTACCTGGGAACATACACCGTCGGGATAGGGATGAAACTTCTCATCGCGGAGTTCAACTTCTCGATGGAGTTCCCCTCCGACATGCTCATGGATCCCCCCACCGGGAACCTGACCGAGGAAGAATTGGATACCCTCTTCGGAACCGGCGTTTTCGAGGTTCGTATGAGCTTCTGATACAGAAGCACGAAAGGCTTTCCGTGCCGCCCCGGGTCACCCGGGGCGGTTTTTTTGACTCCGTGTGACGCGAACGGGCTCACGGGTATGGCGGCCGCGGCAGGGCCGCACTATACTATAGTGCATGATGCTTCTCTGGCCCGACAGGAACGACAACAGCCGTCATTATCTGCAGAAGCGCTTCAAGGATAAGCGCTCCGATCACGCGAAACTCCATTCACAGGCTCTGCGCGACACCGAACGGATCGTGGCGTGGCTCGTCCGGAGCCGCGATCCGCGCGCCGTCTACATCTTCGGCGACATCATCGAATCCAACCTCTTCGACGAGCATTCCCGCCTCAGAGTCGCGTTGGAGGGTTGCCGGAAACGGGGATTAGACAAAGGAACCGAGGACGCTGGCGAGGTGATCGAGAGGATGTCGCGCTTCCCGATCGACCTCATCGACTTGGACGAATGCGCGCCGGCCCTCGGGAGGTCGATCAGGCAGACGGGCTTCAAAGCGTATACCGCCTGTTCTTGACCTTCCGGCTGAGGGCGGATACTCTCCTGCCATGAATGGAACGGAACGCGACCTGTTCAGAACCTGGTTTCCCTCGGATCCCGCGCTCGAACACGCCTGCCAGGTAGCGGTAGAGCGCTCGCTCGCGGTCAAACCGGGGGAACGGGTGCTCATCGTGACGAATCCCGAGACCGAAGTGAGCGCGATCTCGCTCTGCTTATACGACGCCTGCGCCGCGGCCGGCGTTAAACCGTCTATCCTTTTTCAGCCCGTAAAGGGACAGCTCGACTTCGCCGACCCTGGAGTGATCGCGGCTATCGCGGCCGAGCCTGATGTCGTCGTCTCCATGAGCGCGGAGCGGATGGGAAAGGATCGGGCCGCTCAGCAAAGCCCGATCGCCCACGAGGGCCGCGAGTGGGACCACGTGTTCCACTACCTCCTTTATGGAAAGAAAACCATTCGTAGCTTCTGGTCCCCGCGGGCAACGCGGGAGATGTTCAGGAGAACGGTCCCCATCGACTATGAACGGCTGAAAAGAGAGTGCCAGGCTGTCGGCGGCCTCCTCGGCGCGGCCTGCGCCGCGCGTATCGAGAGCCCTGCGGGCTGCGACCTCCGGATAGGGCTGCGAGGCAGAGAGGCCTTCCTCGACGACGGTGATTTCTCCAAACCCGGTTCCGGCGGCAATCTTCCGGCGGGCGAGGCCTTCATATCCCCCGAACTCGGCACCGCGGAGGGAACACTGGTCTTCGACGGCAGCGTGTCGGCCCACGACGGCGAGATCCTGATCGAGGAACCGATACGCTGCGAGCTCCGGGGCGGCTTCATCACCCGGATCTCCGGCGGTCCGGAGGCCGCGGAGCTTGAGCGGACCATCGCTCTCGGCGAGGAGAGCGCCATGCGCCAGGAGCGCGAGGGAACACTGCGGCGGGGACTGGGTGAGGTGTATGTCCGCAACTCCCGCGGTTTGGGCGAGCTGGGGATCGGCCTCAATCCTCATGCGAGGATCGTGGGGGTCATGCTCGAGGACGAGAAGGCCTACAGGACCTGCCATATCGCCATCGGCAAGAACTACGACGAGGACGCGAACGCGCTCATCCACCTGGACGGCCTGATCACCGAGCCGACCATCACCCTGACCATGGAAAATGGCAGTGAGCGAGTGCTCATGAAGAGAGGAGACCTGTTGATTTGATATCGCCTCGCGCGACCCGGCGTCCGGATATCAGGTTTTCCGTTGTTCGCGAGGTTTTTTCGGAATATAGCGCACGGAACGGACCTTGTTGCGGTAAACGGACTCGACGACCAGTTTCCCCTCGGGGATCTCTATCGTCTCCCTGTCTACGGGAAAGCGGTCGAGACGTTCGATGATGTACCCAGCGATCGTCTGCACGTACTTCCCGTGGGGCAGCTCGATACCCAGAAGATCACGGACAATCGCGAGGGAGGTGTCGCCCATGACGCGGTAACAGCCTTCGGGAAGCGCCGTGATCTTCTCCCACCCCTTCTCCTCGTCCTCGTCGTAAAGTTCCCCGAAGAGTTCCTCGACCACGTCCTCCTGCGTGACGATTCCCGCCAATCCGCCGTACTCGTCCATGACCACGGCCAGGTTGAGCCTGGCCTTCTTGAACTGCCAGAAAAGCTCGTTCACCTTGCGGGTCTCGGACACGAACAGGGGCTTGATCATGATCTCCTTGAGCTTGAGATCCGCCTTTCCGTGGATGACACGGTCCATGATGTCCTTGGCGAGCACGATTCCGACGATCTTCTCCGGATGACCGTCGTAGACGGGGATGCGGGAATAGCCTTCCCGGTTGACTATCTGGAGTACGTCCGCGATCGCCTTGTTCGCGTCAAGGCTGAAAACCTCGGTTCTGTGTGTCATGATGGCCTCGACCGGGGTCTCGTTGAACCTGAACACGCTCTTCACCATGCTGTCCTGGTAGTCCTTGAGGATTCCGGCCTCCCGCGCCATGTTCACGACATGGATGATCCCGTCAAGGGATATCCTGCTGGCTGGTTTCCGCGAGATGAGCTTGGTGACGAGCGAGCTGAAAAGGGTCACGAACCAAACCACTGGCCGCAGGATGAAGGAGAGGACCAGAACCACGTGAGCCGTGTTCGCCGCGATGAAGTCGTTGTACATGATCGCGACTCGCTTCGGGGTCACTTCAGAGAAGATCAGGATGACCAGGGTGAGGATCCCGGAGGAGATTCCGAGAGCCTTGCTGCCGAAGAGGGAGATCACCGCCTCCGTCGTGATTGCGGAAGCGCCGATGTTCACCAGGTTGATGCCGATGAGCAGCGTGGAGATGAGGATCTCGGGTTTTTCTGCGAGTTTTTTCACGATCCTGCCCCGTTTCGGCCTGCGCTTCTCGAGTTCCTTCACCTGAATGGCCGAGAGGGAGGTGAAGGCGGTTTCCGACGCCGAAAAGAACGCCGAGAGGGATAGGAGCAGGAAAAGAATGAGGATGTTTCCTGTCATGAATCGACTCCGCCTGATGCGGCACGGATCACGTGATATCTGCATGACGGGGGGCGGGGAGAGTCTGCCGGGTCTTCGTCCATATCGTTTGCGTGGCTACTATACTAGAAAGCGGCGTTTTCGGCAACAGATCATCGCTGTCACGAAGATTGTAATCATCCGAAACGCGCGGCGCTCAGGATCCGGGTATCGAGAAATTCGTCGGATCGAACCCGCTTCCACCCAGCCAGAGATCGATCCTCGTCCCTCTGTCGATGCGTCCCACATCCGCGTGTTTGATCTGCCAGCCGACAAGATCGAGACGCGCGCCTCCGAGAAAATCGAAACCTGCTAGATTGCCGTAGTAGCCGGCCAGTTCCGGTCTTCGGCTGTTGTTGAGGGCGGATCGTACCAGATCCAGCTCTTCGTCGGACCGTTCGTGATCGTCGAAAATCGCCAGGTGAAGACCGTCGGGTTCCTGGTGAAGGGAGATGACCATCTTTGCGGGATTCCCCTCGAGAAAGAAATTCGACATCTCCCCGATGAGATGGAGGAGGAACTCCTTCTTGTTCATCGACCTGCCTCCTTTTTCGCCGCGTTTCCAGCGGCCTTTTCCGCTCCAGGCCTGTTTGCCTTGAACCATTCGATGATCGAGACGAAGAGAGTGGCCGTGAGGCCGCCCGCGAAGCCGTTGTTGTAGAGGTTGATTCCGCCGTGCCACTCTCCGGTTCGTTCGACCATCGCGAGATGGACAAAACCAGCGAGGAACCCAGCTATGGCGCCGAATTGACCGGAGAGAGGGGCGAGTGTCGTTGCGAAAAGGAGGGCGAGCAGTGGTCCGGGGGATGATAGCCCCTTGCCGAACAGGATGGTGGCCGCCATGACGCCAAGAGCCACGGGCCAGGTGTTGCGCAGGTTCTTGCCGAAAGATGCGAAGCCGATGATCGTGAGTATCCCGCCTATGATTGGACCGCCGAGATCCCCGCGGACGGCCATCACGTAACCCCAGCTCGCGAGTCCCAGAAGCCCCATGTTGAGTAAAGCGCCCGCGGGGGTGACGATATCCATGAAATCCGAGGGGAGACGCCCGGAAAGTTTCTGGATCCGTCTCAGATCCTTGAAGGCTTTCCGGCCGCCCATGAGCATTCCCGCGGCGAGAAGCGCGGCCGAAAGGACCGCTGGGTAGAAAACGAGCGCGGGGGAGGGGGTGGAGTTCCAGACGACTCGAGAGGAAAGGTCGAAACCGCCGGCGCGGAGGAGAGACGCGGCGAAGATCGCGAGAAAGCCGCTGGTGAGCCCGATGTTGTAGAGGTTGAATCCCTGATGCAGGCGCAGCATACTAATCGCGGCCGCGGGCAGGATGAGTCCAAGGGTGATCCCTGCCGCGGCTCCAGCGACGACCGCCCAAACCCCCGTCAGGCCCGCCTCCACGGCGACGGCGCTCGTGATGGGGCCGAGGGCAGTTCCGAAGAGGGCGATGAGGATGTACTCCTTGAAGGATTTCTTCATGAACCTGGCGGCGCATGCAACCCCGAGAATGACGGGGGCGATGTTCAGGAGAGTCTTTCCGAACAGGCCGAAGCCCATCATCGTCATGACGGCGGCTACCGTGGGGCCTGAGAGACTGACCTTGGTGAAATAGACGAGGAGCATCCCGGCCAGAGCGACCAGAGAGGCGTTCACGAGGGACGCGCCTTCTCCTCCCGTGACCGTGAAGTCGTTGACCAGCCGAGCGGGTCCCGCGAGGATCCTCACAAGACCCTCCGCGCATTCCCGGGGCCCCTGCAGGAAGAGGCCGAGGAGGATGGTCGATCCGATGATCGCCGTCATCAGGAGGTAGAGTCGCCGTTCAACCGGGGCCATCGCGTGCCTCCTTGAAAGTGTTTATTAGTGCCCCAAAGCTTATTGGCGATAAAGCAGGGCCGAGAAAAAGCTGTATTCC
>CAZPZF010000241.1:0-1316 GCA_964590705.1 uncultured Spirochaetales bacterium
CGAAAACGATCCTGAAAGTGATGCGGGAGATCAAGAAGCAAGGACGGCCGTTTGACTTCATGGGGAAGACCACCACCGCGATCGAGCAGGTATTGTCTGCCCGCCATGTCACGACCCCTCCGGGAGCGAAAGCCTGGCAGAGCGATGCGGAAACATCCCACCGCCTCATTGAGGACGAATTCTACGCCGGGGAAAAGCCGGTGAATATCGGCGGTTTTTCAATGCCGAATGGTACAATTCCTCCAAAGAGGGGTCCCCGGCACACATGCTAGCCGCTGCGGCGCTGGAAATTCATCCCTGCGCCTTGACCTTAGGGAGGGCATGTCTCTTCGCCGCCCATTCGCAGCCCACTCTTCACTTGAAGCACATCGAGATCTTGGATACAATCCGTCAAATGCGAGCAACCAAAGCGATCATCCACCTTGACAATCTTCGATACAACATTGGTATCATACGCAGTCTCCTCAAACCGGAAACGAAGATCTGCGCGGCGGTGAAGGCCGATGCGTATGGACACGGCGCCGTGGAGGTCTCGAAGGCAGCCATCGAAGAGGGGGTCTCCTTCCTCGGCGTAGCCACATCCGGCGAGGCTGAGGAGCTCAGGAACGCAGGCATTACATGCCCGATCCTTCTCCTCACCCTGCCGATACCGGAGGAGATACCGCTTCTGGTCGAATTTTCCGTGTCCCCTCTCATCTCCGATGCCGCAGCTATCGAGTCGATCGAACGCGAATGCAGAAGACAGAAAAAGCGTGCGGCTGTCCATCTAGACATCGACACCGGGATGGGGAGGGTGGGATGCACTCCGGATGCCGCGCTCGCCATCGCCAGGCGGATAGTCGATTCTCCCTCCATCACACTAGAGGGAGTATGCACCCATTTCGCTGCCCCGGAAGAATTGAACGGCGGCTTTACGGAACAGCAGGGCATGTTGTTCTTCGAAACAGTGAAACGACTTCGCAGAAACGGAATCGACACAGGCATCGTTCACGCAGCCAATTCGGGGGCCATCCTTACGCATCCGCAGTGGAATTTCGACATGGTCAGACCAGGAATCCTCCTCTATGGATACTATCCAAGCCGCGTCATGCCAGGGCAGCCCCGCTTTCTCCCGGTGATGGAGCTTGAGACACGGATTGTGTTCATGAAGCGAGTCCCCGCGGGGACTCCCATCTCGTACGGAATGACGTACCGGACTTCACGGGAAACGGTCATCGCGACCATCAACGTGGGGTACGGGGACGGATACAGCCGCCTTCTCTCCAATAAGGGAAGAGTCCTCATAAACGGAAAGTCGTATCCCGTGGTGGGACGGG
>CAZPZF010000241.1:1326-5084 GCA_964590705.1 uncultured Spirochaetales bacterium
TTAAAATAGCCGGAAGGATCTGCATGGACCAGACCATGGTCGACCTGGGACCGGAAACAGACGCGGCCCTGCATCAGAAGGTCGTGCTCTTCGGGCCCGATCCCGAAGGCTGCTCGGCCTGGGATATTGCGGAACTCACAGGAACCATCCCGTACGAAGTGACCTGCAATGTGAACAAACGGGTCCCCAGAGTCTTCTTGGATAAAAAAGGCTGATCGTCGGACCTGGCTCATCCGGCAGATCAGCCTTTCGAAGAACGATTCCCCAGGGAAGAACGTCAGCGCCTTAGAACCCCCCCATCCCGCCGGTCGGCGGACCGATGGGAGTAATCGGACTGCCGCCGAATACGGCGTCCATCATCGAGTCTCCAGAGATCAAGTGGTCGAGGAGGACGTAGAGCTTGAACATATGCCGCACGACATCCATCTGCTTCTTCATCTCCTTCCTCCCCCTTACGTATTCCGCGAAGAAGTCGTCGGTTGTGTACCTCTTCTTGAGAAGCCCTTTTCCGAATCCCTGCCGATGATAGCCCTCGAGGAGGTCAAGGTAGTAGAAGGTGTGCTCGAACATCGGGAAGATGCCCCGCATCTTGAAGACCGACTGGCTTACCTCGCGTTTGACCTGCATCAGCGTCCCCTGCGGAGTCGACGAGCCCCGCGAAATCGCGTTGCGGAGGAGGGTATAGTTCTTGGCAAGTTCGTTGTAGGCGGCTTGGAACTGGGGCAGATAGTCGAGATATCGGAGAGCATAGGTCTGGATGAACACCGCGGCTCCCGCCTTGAAAACCTCCTCTCGCAGGGCGAGCCAAGACCCCCGATAGGCGTCCACATCCTCTGGTTTGACGCTCACGGCACGTGAGGCTTCGCCGACATTCTGCTCGACGACAGCGCCTGGTTTGGCGTACAGCTCTCTCCCCTGCGAGTCAACGCAGGAAACGGCCCCCTCTACGCATGTGATGAGGACCGAACCGTCAGCCCCTGATGAGACCATAAAATCAGTACCTCGGACCCCCATGACCGCACTCTGCGTGCTCACGGTGACCTCCTGGCCCGCCGTCATGTTCTTGACCCGCATGGCGATGCTTCCCGCAAGCATGCGGAAATTTGTCTGTGGTTTGCCGGAAACCGTCTGGACCTCGAAGTAGAAGGCTGTGTTCTTCTGCACTTTGATCACCGCTCCGCCCGATTGGGGGAGGGTCAGCTGGATCTCCGAATACCCGTCCGACGCGGTCTCGATGAGGTCGAAAGCTTGGATCGGAAAGCCTATATCCACGCTCTCCCAATCGAGAAGCTCTCCATCCCGATGGATGTCGACCTGGCCTTCGAGATAGACGATCTTTCCCACCGCGTCCTGGGCCGCGTATAGGGGAACAAGGGCCAGAAGGAAAGACAAGATCAAAACGCCATTTCTGATTGCTTGTATCCGTTTCATATCAGCCACCTTCTCCTCTCCGAAACTCTGTCCCTAGGATCACCGCATTCCTCAATAAATATAGCACCTATGGCGCTAAGCGTCCGATTCAACGCTCCCTACCCCAGGATTCCATCAGGCGCTCGACCACGAGCGATGCCCTGGTCATGCTCTCGAGGGATACCCATTCGTACCTGCTGTGGAAATTGTCCCCTCCCACGAAAATATTCGGAGTCGGGATTCCCATCTCGCTCAGTTTCGCGCCGTCTGTACCCCCGCGGATGATATGGAGTTCCGGCTCCATTCCCAGAGATCTACAGGCATCCAGAAGAAGCTGGAGCCCCCTGGGTTCTTTCTTCATATGCTCCCGCATATTGAGATACTGTTTCTGGACGGTGACCGTCACCTTCCCGCCGGGGAAGATCGCCTCCACAGCCCGCGCCATTACAGACAGGGCCTCGGCCCTCCTGTCGATCTCCGTGAGCTCGAAATCCCGCAGAAAAACCTCGAGAACCGCGGAGTCGAGGCTGCCGCGAATCTCCAGCGGACAGTAGTATCCGTATCGGCCGTCGGTAGCTTCGGGGCTTTCGTTCTGCGGTAGCATGGCGAGGAATTTTCCGGCCATCTCGACCGCATTGATAAGCTGCCCTCGGGCGGAGCCCAGATGGATCACCTTACCCGTGAATTCGATTTTAACGCCGTAGGCGTTGAAGCATTCCGTCTCGATCTTCGGCTCGTCTTCGCCATCCAGCGTGTAGCAATAGATGGAATTGAGGAGTTTGACGGGGAAATTCGTAAGCCCCTTTCCAGTTTCCTCGTCCGGGGTGAAGATCAGCTCGATCTCCCCATGAGGTATATCCGGATTCGTAAGGATCCATTCCGCGGCGGTGAGTATCTCCGCGATGCCCGCCTTGTCATCAGCGCCCAGAAGGGTGTCTCCGCTTGCCGTAACGATGGTCTCTCCCCGGTGCCTGGTGATCGACGGATAGACGGCTGGATCCAGGATATACCCATGCCCAAGCGTGATCGGGGAGAGGTCATACGATCTATGCACCTGAGGGACCACCCCTTTTCCGGTTAAATCAGAAGACGTATCTACATGCGCCATAAAACCGACCGCAGGGCCGTGCCCATTCGTACGATTCCCTGGTATCCGTGCGATAAGGTATCCCTGGCGGTCAAGGGTGATATCGGAGATGCCCAGGTCTCTCATTTCGCGTTCGAGGAGGCGGATGAGATCCCATTGGCCCGGTGTTGACGGCATAACATCCGCGTGCCGGTCGGACATGGTATCGATGACGACATAGGAGAGGAGTCGCTTGAGGATCCTCTCGGAAAACCACTGATTGTTCGGTTCCATGAGCCCATAGTACCCGCTGGGTAAGAGGAAGTCAAATGGATCACTTGCCGGCTCTATTCCGTTGCCGTATAGTGGTGGCTATGAATATACCACTCTATCCGGATTTCGCGCCTCTGAGCATCGAGATGCGGGATATCATCCATCCCGTTTTCCGGACGCTTCCCGACGGAATTTCTGAATTCACCTTCGCCAACCTCTACCTCTTCCGGGAAACCTATCGGTATCGTATTTCACAGACCGGGGATCTGACTTGTGTGATCTCGGGGGAAAAGGAAGGGAAGCGTTTTTTCATGTTTTCGTGCGGATTCCCCCCGATGGATATATTCGAGAATCTGATGAGGGACGACGACTACGTAAAGTGCATTCCGGTATCTTTAGCAGACGCGAATCGGATAGAGCTGGAAAAGAGAGGCTTTACCATTCAGGAAGACAGGGACAACTTCGATTACCTCTACCTCAGAAAAGAGCTCGCGGAGCTCGAAGGCAAGAAATTCCACAAGAAAAGAAACCTCGTGAATGCTTTCATCAACAATTATACCTACGAGGAGCGTCCTTTAACTCGAGAGAGAATCGATGCCGCGTTTTCCATACTCGAGAAATGGAGGACGGAGAAGGGTACAGATGGAGATTATGCCGCTTCCCGGGAAGCCATCGAGAGGATGGAGGAACTGGCTCTCTGCGGATACCTGTACACGGTGGACGGTACTCCTGCCGGATACACCCTTGGCGAAGAGCTTATGAAAGGCAAATGTTTCGCCATCCACTTCGAAAAGGCGCTCGAAGGGTATAAGGGGATATACCAATTCATCAACCAGTCGTTTGCTTCTATATTACCGGCGAAATACATGTATATAAACCGGGAACAGGATCTGGGAGATCCTGGACTACGTCAAGCGAAACTCAGCTACCGGCCCTGCGGCTTTGTTAAAAAGTATATAGTGTCCGGAAGCTTATGGGGGAAGAGGTAGCATCGCGCAACGAGGCTGAA
>CAZPZF010000242.1:0-5081 GCA_964590705.1 uncultured Spirochaetales bacterium
TTCAGCCTCGTTGCGCGATGCTACCTCTTCCCCCATAAGCTTCCGGACACTATATTCTATTTACATTCTTCGTAACACTAATTATGATTCAGTGACATCGCGTGCTTTTCGTTCAGGCTGGACAGCTTGACTGATCGCGCCCGCCCACGAATCCAAGGAGCTTGCAAGATGGCAACAGTAGAATTGCGTAATGTAACAAAGATCTTCGGCACGGATACCAAGGCGGTAGACAACGCTTCCTTTACCGTGAAAGACAAGGAGTTCGTCGTGCTTGTCGGCCCGTCGGGATGCGGTAAAACCACGACGCTCAGGATGATTGCGGGCCTGGAGGAGATCACCTCGGGAGAACTCTATATCGACGGCGCCCTCGTCAATCATCTCATGCCAAAGGACCGCGACATCGCGATGGTATTCCAGAATTATGCCCTGTATCCACACATGACCGTATTCGACAACATGGCATTCGGACTCAAGATACGGAAAATACCGAAAAGCGAAATCGCGGAGAGGGTACGGGAGGCCGCCAGGATCCTCTCGATCGAGCACCTTCTCGAAAGGAAACCGAGCGCCCTCTCCGGCGGACAGAAACAACGGGTCGCGGTCGGACGGGCGATCGTCCGCAATCCGAAGGTATTCCTCTTCGACGAACCTCTCTCCAACCTTGACGCCAAACTTCGAGTCCATATGCGAGCAGAGATATCGTCCCTGCACCGGCGCCTCGACACCACCATGATATACGTGACCCACGACCAGATCGAGGCCATGACCATGGCGGACAGGATTGTTGTGATGAAGGATGGGCTTATCCATCAGATCGGCAGCCCTCTCGAGCTCTACAACCATCCGGTGAACAAATTCGTAGCCGGGTTCATCGGGTCGCCTCCCATGAACTTCATCGATTCGCGGGTATCCTCGTCTGGTGATTCCGTTGTCCTCAACGGAACAGACAACCCTATCGGCCTGTCAAAGGAGAATCGCGGCTTCGTCGAAAGTTTCACGGGAAAGGAGATCTGCGTCGGGGTAAGGCCGGAGCATATCGAGATCCTGGACAAAGAGATCCACGGCGAGACGGTCATGACAAACGTCGATGTCGTCGAGCCGCTGGGCGCGGAGATACATCTCTACCTCGTTGCGGGGCCCCATACCCTGATCGCGGTCGTTCCGGCGCGGCGCATGTTCAAGGTCGGGCAGACTCTTCCCGTCAGGCTGGAGCAGGAGTACATGAAGTTCTTCGACCCTGCGACGGAACGGGAACTGAGGGCGGTATCCACGGGCATCGCGATCTAGTGAAAATCGGGTTCGGTATCCGCTGGCGCTGCGCAGTATAACGGCGCCTCGGCTAACCGCAGCGTAGCCGGTGGATTCTACAAGACTCCTGGAAAGAGCGCGGCCAGATCGTATTCCTTCCGCAGGATCCCCTTTCCTCTCAGAATTGCACAGAGCGCCCCTATCTGCCGCAGATCCAATCCGAACGGATCGTCGGGATCCATGAGGGCATAGGTCCGCCTCCAGACCTCCGCCTCCTCTTCAGCCGTCTTACCGACCGAAAGCCTTCCTGCGTATTTTTTCCAGTCATCCGCGGACCATCCGAGAACCGAGTCTAATCCTCGGCGGGAAGCTGCGAGGAAACTCCTAGCCGCCTCACGGTTGGAATCGAGCCAGGAGGAACGAACGGCAAAAACGAGAAACGGTGAATCTGGAATGCCGTACTCGGTATACGGGAGAAAATTGACGGCATGTCCTTTTCTCACCGTCCTGGGAATGGCGTACGAGACAGCGTCCAGCGCGTCGATCTCTCCCTGCAGGAGCAAAGACTCTCCCTCGAAGCCGACGACGACGAGCCGGACAGAATCCTCAGGAACGCAGTTTTCGGAGAGAAAGACCTCGAGCTGGGCTCGGCTCACCGGACTTGGTCCGACCCCGATCCGCTTGCCTCGGAGGTCCGCGGGTTTGCCGATTCCGGCCCGGGACAGGCTGAGCAGCCCTTCGGGATTCCTGCGTACCAGCGTACCGATCGAAACGATTCCCGGGTAGTCCCGCTGCAAAAGGATGATGTTGTGCGGGTAGTTGATGGCGATATCCGCCTCGCCCTTGAAGAGTAATTCCAGGGCGAGCGACGATTTCGACGCTGGTTCGAGAATCGAAAGATCGATCCCCTGCTCAGCAAAGAATCCCTTTTCTATCCCCTCGACGAAGACCGCGTGTTTGGCGTCCAGGGTCCAGTCGAGGAGAAGGCGTACAGAAGTGACGTCAGGCATGATGCGCTCCTTGTTCACAATGCTGTGATATAAAAAAGAGGTGGGGAAACCCCACCCCTCATGGGACGGGATACCCCGCCCATTGCTCCGGGGAACCGGTTCGCCGGCCCGGGTAAAACGTGCTTCTTCGCCCTTCTCCCTTTTTCTACTTGAAGAGCTGATCTGCTTCCACCTTGGCGGCGTCCAGGAGAGGCTTGGGATCCAAGTTTTCGAACAGCGCCTTCTCTACCGCGAGGGGGATGTATCTGGAGGTGTCCGCGTACTGGTAGATGTTGGGCCTAATTCGGGTGAATGCGAGGCCATCCAGCATGGTCTTGTTCTTCGGATCGCTCAAGAGATAGTCCTGATACTCCTTGGACGAGAGGACCGATTTCCTGGTGGGGAGGGCACCCGTCGCGAGGCACCATCTCTTGTTGACCTCAGTTGATCCGAGCCATGTCAGGAACAGCCATGCCGCCTGGGGATCCTTGCACCCCGTAAGGATGGCGAGGTTTCCGCCTCCGGAGACAGTCGCCCGAATCCCGGTGGGTCCCGGGGGCAGCGGGGCGAGCCCGATATTGGCGTTGCCCATCTCGTCGCGGTAGTTCCCGAGAACGGATGAGCTGTTCAGTTCCATCGCCGCGTTACCGGCTTTGAAATCGCTGAATCCGGCCGAGAGGTTCAGGATCTTGTGCTTCCAAACCATATCTCGCCACATGTTCGTTGCGGCTACCCCGGCGGGGCTGTTGAAGGTCGTGGTGGTCTGCTCCGCGTTGTAGAGTTCGCCGCCCTGCTGCCAGAAGAAGGCGAGCCAGTACCAAACCGAACCGAAATTGGCCTTGACCGGGAAGGTGATTCCCCACTGGTCTATGACACCGTCGTTGTTCCTGTCACGGGTAAGCTTCTTTCCGTACTCAATGACCTGCTCCCAGGTCGTCGGCGGCGCTTCGGGATCGAGCCCCGCTTCCTTGAACATCTTCTTGTTGTAATAGAGGACGATGTTGCTCAGGTTGAACGGGATAGACCAAAATTTGTTTTTATAGCTGATGCTCGCCAGGCACGCGTCCATGAGATCCGTCGTGTCATAGCCAGTGGCAGCCATGTACGGGGCGAGGTCGGTCAGAGCACCCGCGTCCGCGAATATCGGCGTCCAGAAGGAGTCAATCTCCGCGATGTCGGGTCCGGATCCGCCGCCGACCGCGGTCAGCAACTTGTCCCTCATGGTGAAGAGATTGCCGCCGTAGGTAAGCTTGATCTCGATCATGGGGTTCTCCGCCATGAATTCCTTCACGAGGCTCTCGAAGAGAAGGGCCCTGGGACCCGAATACGAATGCCAAAAATTCAGGGTGACCTTCTGCGCTGGAACGTAGTTCGCGGAAGGGGCCGCGGCCGCTGCGGCCGGGGCCTCTTCCTTCCCGCCTGCGGCGAACATGGTGATCGGGCTTATCAGCAAGAGGATAAGCGCGAATACGACGATTGATTTTTTCATCTACAAGCTCCTCCTTGGGTTGTTGTTATGACTTAAGTCCCGTAAGACTGATCCCCTTGACAATATACTTCTGCGCCATGATGAGGAAAACGAGCACCGGGATGATGGTGATGACCGTGGCCGCCATCAGGAGCCCCCAGGACCCCGCCATATGAAGCTCGGTTTTAAGCATGGCGAGACCGACCTGCACCGTGTACCGGGAAGAGGTGTTCGTGACCACGAGGGGCCAGAAGAACGAATTCCAGTTCCACATGAAGGACAGCATTGCAAGTGTGAAGAGGGCGGGCTTCGAAAGGGGAATGAATATCTTGAACAGCATCCAGAACCGGGAATACCCGTCGATCCGCGCAGCGTCCTCCAGGTCTCCGGGAATCGTCATGAAGAACTGTCTGAGGAGGAAGGCTCCGTACGGATAGGCGAGGAAGGGAAGGATCAGCGCGGCGTATGTGTCGATTAGGTTGAGCCTCCTCATGATGATGAACAACGGGATGATCGTCGCCTGCGCGGGGATCATCATCACGCCGAGGTAGAGGATGAAGATCAGGTTCTTGAACGGGAAGAATAGGCGTGCAAAGACGTACCCGGACATGGCTGATGTGACGACCTGCGCGGCTACGATCACGCCGGAAACGAAGAGACTGTTCAGGTAGTACCGTCCCAGCGGAATCATCCTGAACGCATCGACGAAATTCCGCCACCGCGGCGGATCGGGGAGGAATTTAGCGTCGTACGCGAAGATCTGGGTGTCTGTCTTCAGGGCGGAAAGTACCATCCAGACGAACGGAAAGACGAAAATGATGGTGAGGACGGCGAGAGCGGCGTACAGGAAGATCTTCCCAATGACCCTCTTCCGCCGCGCGGAAGCCGCTTTTCTTTCAAGCATGACCGTTTCCATGCCTACGCCTCCTTCCTCGCGAGCCTGAGCTGCACGATGGTGAGAATGAGGAGGATGGCGAAGATCACCCATGAGATCGCCGAGGCGTATCCCATCTCCTGGAACTCGAAGGCCCTCTGGTAGAGGTAATAGACGACGACATCCGTGGACTGCGACGGCCCTCCGCCCGTCATCGTGTAGATCTGCTCGAAGGACTGGAAGGTGAATATCGTGTTTGTCACAAGGACAAAGGCGAGCACAGGCTTGATCATCGGCCAAGTGATGTACCGGAACTTTTGCCACCCGTTAGCGCCGTCGATCTGAGCTGCCTCGTAATAGGTATCCGGGATCCCCTGAAGTCCGGCTAGAAACATGATCATATGGTAGCCGGCGTTCTTCCAGATCATCATGATGACGATCGAAAGGAGCGCGGTCGTGGAGGAGATGAGCCACGGAACGGGGTTCAGCCCCACCCGCCTGG
>CAZPZF010000243.1:0-4981 GCA_964590705.1 uncultured Spirochaetales bacterium
GATGTTTGAAGCTCTTCTCCACTGTCCGATTGTTGGCATTAGAATCTACTCTCCCGCGAAACCCTCTGTCGTTCCGC
The DNA here is from genome assembly GCA_964590705.1 of uncultured Spirochaetales bacterium. Classification (GTDB taxonomy): domain Bacteria; phylum Spirochaetota; class Spirochaetia; order CAZPZF01; family CAZPZF01; genus CAZPZF01. The sequence continues at coordinate 78 of CAZPZF010000243.1, forward strand.
TCTTTCCTTGACCTTCTCCGCTTTCTCGGCTTTCTCCGCCCGCTCCCGTATGACTTCCTTGACAGCGCCTTTATCCGCCTTTGTTTTCGCCTCTGTCGCCGTTTCGGTCGTCTTGGTGTTCCTGCTGGCGCTGCCCGGGTCTTTCTCGCGGTCCGCGTTAACGGTCTGCCCCGCCTTCCCGGCTTCGGCCTTCGTTGCAACGGCCTCTTTTGTTTTTGCCGTGCCTGCCTTGTTTGTTTCCTTATCGAGTTTATCCCCGGTCTTCATCGTCTTTGTCGTCTTGTCGTCCGAATATCCTTCTCCGTAGATTCCGCCGGTACCCGCCTGCCCTACGGCATCCGGGTCTTTCTTTTCCTTGTCCGCGACAGCTGCCTTTTCTTCCGGATCGTTTTCCGCGTCTCCAGTGCCATCAGTACCTGCGGCGCCTCCTGCTTTCCGCTCTGCTGGATCTGTTCCCCCGCCCGCTTCAACCGCAGTTGTCGGCGTCCCGGAGTCAAGCCAAGATATCTTCTGTTCCAGCTGTTCATTCATAAAGGTGTATTCCGCGGCTGCGGCTTTCTGTGCGTAGTCGGACTGTCCCTTCAGCCGTGCGAGCTCTTCGGCTACCTGGACTTCCGTCTGTTTCTGGGTCGCTGCCGTGGTCCCGGTGTTCCGCGTTCCCGATTCCCCCGCGATATTCTTTGACGCGGAAATCACCTGCTGCCCCTCGGCCGCGGCCGTCCGCATATCGTGCGCGGATGAAGCGGAAAGCTCTTTCAGCTGGTCCGATCCGGTCTCGTGGCCGTATCGGAGGGTATCTTCGTAGGTTTCCAGCTGCTGATCTTCTTCTTCTTGAAGTTCTCCCCATTGCATGAGAGATCCAATTACCGTCGAGGCTATGTTCAATCCAGCTGAAATTACCGCAGTCTCCGCTGCCATTTCTCAATCCTCCCGGATCCATGCGTACCGATCGAAGTCTTCCCCGTTCAGGCCGAACTTCCGGCAGGTCCCTTCGTACTTCATCCCTATCCACTGCGCGAACCGGACGGAAACCGTATGCCGCGTGTTCACGTGGGCCTGGACCCGTCGGAGCCCGTATTCCTTCACGATCTTCTGAAAAATCTTCTTCATCTCCACGGGAACGCGGCCGAACGATTTTCCCCGGGAAGACAGAAGGGCCCATACCTCCCCAACGCCTTCATAGGCAAGAACGATTCCGCACGCGGCGAGGGGAGCCCCGTCCATATCGACGAGCGTGTAGGCCGGATAGCTCCCGGCCGGAATCGGTTTCCCGTTTCCGATCTCGTGAAAATCGGATTCACGCAATGGCCGTATTTCAACCGATCTCATGTCAGCACCTCCGGAGCGATCGAGAGAATCGTGAGCGGCCGCGGTTCCGCGGACTTGATGATGACGAAACCATCGTTGTCCCAAGTTCCCTGAAATCCCACGCGGACATCTCCGGTGAACGGGTCTTCCGAGAGTACTGCGGTGTCCATGACGCTGTCGGTATTGACGTATCCGACCTTGAACACCCCGCTCTTGTAAACGCGGAGGCTCACCGCGGCTACCTTCTTCGGCTGCATCTGCGAGGTTCCATATATCCCCTGGACATTCACGCGATTCGTTTTGATAAGCGCTGTATAGGGCAGCCCGACGACGACGCGCTTCCCCTGCGATGCGGTCGGGATGGTAACGGTTCCCCCGGCGGATACCGTGAGGGTCCCTATGTATTCACCATCCGCGGTATACGAAACGGTCGCTCCGGAGCCGAACCGGGAAAGCCCCGATATCGTCACGCCTGCGGACTCCGTGATGGTGGCGCTGTCGAGAAGTACCAGGTCGGTCATATCGTCCTTGAATGGCTCTTCCAGGTATTCGATGTATCGGGTTCCGTCCCGGTTCACGACAAAATAGGCGATGTCCCGGTCTTCATCGGGGATGACGGCTACCGATTCGATTTCCCCGTCCGTCTCCCAGCGGGCCCATGCCTGGACGTTCATGGTCTTGTCGTACGTGAGAACCGCGAGCACTCCGTCCGATCGTACGAACATGACCGCAGGAACAGGGTTCCGGATAAAATCGTATCCGATAACACCAGGACCAAAGATATGATCTGCCCATACCGTGAGGTCTATGGATTGATATGCCGCATGGGTATCGTAGTACAGATATTCCCGAACGCTCCGCCGGTTCCCCTGGACAAACAGGATCGCGTCGTTTACGCGGGTGGCCTGGACCGGTGCCGATCCATATCGCGTCTGAAGGAACGTGGAAACGCTCGATCCGGTGGACTCGGCTTTCACTACCCATTCCCCTGACGTTGTGCCGATAATGAGGTCTGCACCCGCGGCTATCCATTGAATCTTGTCACATCGGTCTGAGGCGATCTCGAAAATCATGGAATTGCCGTCTCCGATGACGTCCTTGGTGTACGGATTATCGGAGTATTCCGGGTAAGTCGGGTCCGCCCATTTCCAGTATAAAAATGATGTGCCGTTTTCAATCGCATTGTTTGACATCGTGATAGAAGAGCTTGTCTTTGAAAGGATAGTCGAATTGCTCGGGATTCCTGTCCCGGTAACGTAGTGACCTACGGTCATTCCAGATGTATCAGATATCCCCGTAATGGTAGCGCTCCCGTTGGTGATCGTACCGGTCATGGTCGTGTACGGATCGCTCAATTCGGTTGTGGTATACGATACAACGTCGTATCCCTTGATTGTACCGTACTCGAACGGGATAGAAGTCCATATCCGTTGTGGCTCCATGGTCGATGATCCATATACCATTCTTCCCTTCCAGAGTGTTATCACTCCCGGGTAATATCCGGTCCTTTGGAACGGAATGAGGGTAATCGTTGCGGTCACGGTTCCGGTCGCTGTGGCATTGGCGTTTATCGTGAATGTGGTGGGCCCGGTAATGGCGACGATATAAGAGCTCGCTGGGATTCCGCTTCCTGTAATGGCGCATCCGGCTATTAAAAGGCTGGTGTCGTCTGTCGTGACAACGGTGCTTCCGGACGTGAGGGTCACTTCTTGTTCCCGGGTGTTTCCGGTGAACGATACGCTCCCGAACGTGAAAGAGGTCCCTCCTCCCCATGTCAGAACCTTGGGAGCCGAGCCGCGGTGAACGAAATACATGGCGCCGTAGGTCTGGCAGAATTGTATATCGAACAGATCGGCGGTTGCCCATGGTGTTTCTATCTCGGGCGTCTCGCCCGCTACAACGATGTTATCTTTCCATATCCGCATTTTCAGATTGGTCAGTTCAATGATAAACGATATCGATTCTGATACCACGAACGGGATGAGCCGGGCAGCGCGGTCCCCGAGCGCCGAGGTCCCCTTCGGGAGCCCGGCGTAGACAAGCCCGGGTCGCCGGGTGACGCCTCCCTGCTGCAGGGGGACCATGTTCTCCAAGAGCGAACACGATCTCGCGTATAGCTGAATGTCGATTCTGGCGCCGATCTTCTCCGATACTTCTCCGCCGGTGAAGTCGGTCAAGAGCGGGATCTGTTTCATGACTCGAACCACCATCCGGGCTCTTCGGTCTGGGCGGTATGTTGCAGTCCGTCCGTCTTCCATGCCAGCTGCAGCATGGTCTCAAACTCGGCCGCGCAAGCCTTGTACCAGTCCGTCCGGCCGGTTATCTGGGCGACAATCGCGGCAAGTTTCAATGCGATCGCGTCCGTGAGGAGGGGTCCCCATATCGACGGGTCTTCCTCCCGCTTGATATACCGGAGGATACAATCTTCTTCGTCGGTGTAGAGGGTCCTCCCCTCGATGCCGAACTTGATGGTCACGTCGTTGTTGATATCCAGGGCCCGGAGGCAATCGGTCGGGAGCTCGTATTGATATTCGAACGGGGAATTGTTCGGCCTCACGATCGTAAGCGTGACGCTGCCGCTCGCGGTTGCCGCGGCGGAAAGCTCGAAATGCGTTGCGTCCGTGATGCTTTCGATGGTGGTATCATCCGGGATCCCGGTTCCTTCAACGGTCGATCCGGCCTTGAGCCCGGTCGTGCTGGCTACCGTGACGGTTGCGTCTCCGGATACGAGCGTTCCCGCCTTCTCCTCTGATACCGCCTCCAGTTCCGCCCGGTCGATCGCCGTGGTCCACGGGTACAGAATGAGGACCTGGTCACGGATTTCGTCAAAGTGCCTGGCGACGATCTTGGCGTTCCGGCTGGTGTCGGACATGGCGGATATAGGGTTCTCCCCGATCCGGGATAGTGCGAGGTTCGATACTTCCAATTCCGATGATGCCATGCCGGTTTCTCCTCAAGGGATGGGAAAGGGAGGGCAGATTGCCCTCCCCTCATGATTTCCCGTTAGGGCTTCCCGGGAGCTGCCGGAGCGTTCCCGGTCGGAGCCGTGGGGCCGGTCTGCCCGGGGTTCCCTCCGGTCCCGCCGCCTTCCGGTTTATCCTTCGGAGGCCTGCCGACCGGCGCCTTCATCTCTTCGACGAGTTTGAAGTGCGGCTGGCGTCCTTCTTTCGGTGGGGCGATCGGGGCCTGGGTGATGATCGAGTCCCCCGGGTTGTACAGCTTCCCTTCGCGGAAAATCTGTTTCACGCACACGTACTTGTACATTCAAGCGCCTCCTTCTACGCTTTGCGAACTATCAGGCCGCGGCCTGAAGGAACGCGTCGAACTTGCCGGCGGTGAGCGCCGCGGTTCCGATGGTGTAGACCACCTTGACGAACCGCTTGAGCCCTTCCGGAAGCGGCATGGCGAGGACGAGGGCACCCTGGGTCAGAGCCGTCTTCGCGATGGCCGGAGTCGAATAATGCGTGGTGTAGCTCCCGCCTACCGTCGCGCACGACTGAAGCGAGAACGTCACGGTGGCGGATCCGTCGCTGGTCACCGCGGTATTCACCGCGATGACGAGCTTGAGATTCCTGCCCTTGGCTACCTCGCCGATG
>CAZPZF010000244.1:0-4953 GCA_964590705.1 uncultured Spirochaetales bacterium
CGCGGTTTCACAGGACGGCAGCCTCCTGGCCGCGGTCCAGGGACGGGGAGCGTACAGCGCCCTCGTGCTCGTGGATCAGCGGACCGGACAGACCGTCGATCTTTTCGTCCCCGACCACGGAACCGTGTATACGCCTTCCGTATCCCCTGACGGATCGATGATCGTATTCACCCTCACCATAAGAGGACACCAGGATCTCTGGATCCTTGAACGGATGGAATGGAGACGCGGCGACGGAGAAAACGGTTCCGGGGAACCCGACCGGCAATGGAGCTTTGACGCGACCGTGCATCGGGAATGGACGGCAAGACAGATCACCGGTCCCGATTACGCGGGCGAATACTTTCCCGTCTTTGCCCAGGACGGTTCGATCATCTACTCCTCTGACAGAGACGGTTCCCTGAGCCTCTACCGCATCGTACCGCAGCACACGGCGGATGACGATGCCGCGGAGGAGCCGACGCGGATCCTCCAGGACAGGATCGGTGCGGTATCCGGCTTCCTCGCGGGAGAAACCCTCTTCTATCAATCGTATTCGAGTTTGGGTTGGTGCCTCAGAAGCGGCGAATACCGGCAGGAAACGGTTGAACCGCAGGGCCGGTTCGACCCCTACCCGCGTCCCCGTCACGCGGGGCCCATCGACGACCGCGCGTTCAAGGATACTCTTCGATTCGTCAGCTGGTACCCCCTCGTCGACATGAGGCTGGATTCCTCCGACGAACTTTCTGCGTCTCTCGGGGCTTATTCCATGCTCGAATCCATCCTGGGAACCCATTCCCTGTCCGGAACCCTCCTCATTCCGGTTGACCGGTTCGAGCCTACCCTGTCCCTCTCCTACCCCTGGAGCCCCGGCATCCTTCAATACGGCCTCACGTTCCTCGAAACATTCGGGATCCTGGACAGTGGATTGTACAGCCAGGAAACGGATGGAAAAATCGAGGTCGTCGTTCCCCTTATCGACGGATTCGCGTTGGACAAGTCGACATCCCTGTCGGTGACCTCGTTGTTCACCTGTTCGCGATACGTCCTTTCAGCCGATCCTTTTGATTCCAGTTTCATCCAGGCTTCCAACGAGGCGGTGTCCTCGTACTCGCTCCTACAGTTCATCCAGTTCGGAGAGTGGAGCGTCATCGGACTCGACAGCGATCGGGACATCTTCGATCCTTCGCTCTTCTCCGGGCTCGCAGAATGGGGATACGCCGCCTATTTTCCGGCTGAGGAGGGGGAAGGCTTCTTCGCGTACGGGACCATAACCGGCGGCATCCCCGGATTCTTCAGGAACAGCACGTTGCGCCTTTCCGCATCGGGCGCCTTCCGGGATGCGGATATCATCGGAACCCGCTTCATCGCATACCGCGGCCTCTTCGATGAGAAGGCTCAAACCCTGCGGGGCGAGTTCCTCGTCTCCCTCGACTATCTGTTCACGATAGCGGTTTTCGACCTCCCCCTCCTCCTCGGCTTCAATCTCCAGGGAATCGGAGCGGGCCTCTTCTGCGAATTCCGCGCCGACTGGGACACCGCGGCCTTTGCCCCGGATGACAGAATTCACGCCGGCGTCTTCCTAACTCCCCTCCTCGGCTATCTGCGCGTGGTCCTTCCCTTCTCCGCCGGAATCGTGTTCCGGATTCCCTATAGCGGCATCGACGACTTCGATCCTTCCACGGACATCGGATTGTATTTCAGGATGGATACGTCGGATATGGAAACATATTCACGCCTGTCAGCGCGGATCCGGTGAAGCGCCGCCGAGATTTCCCTGTATAGAGTGGTAATTCCCGCATCGTTTCGGGAAACCACTTCTTTACGGAGGGAAAGATGAACAACCTCAATTCGATCCTCATCGAGGGGAATCTGACACGGGATCCGGTGGTGCGCGAGACTTCAAAGGGCGTCCGCGTGTGCACGTTCGCGGTGGCGAGCAACCGCTACTACAAGCAAGGCGGGGAAACCCAGCAGGAGGTCTCGTTCTTCGACATCGAGGTCTGGGCGAACCTCGCAGAAACCTGCGCGGCGTATCTGGAAAAGGGGCGCGGCGTCAGGGTCGTCGGAAGGCTCAAACAGGACCGCTGGCAGGACGGGGATGGAAAGCCGCAGAGCAGGATAAAGATCGTCGCCGAGCATGTGGAATTCAAGCCGAGCTTCAAGGAGGGAAAGAGCCGGAAGGGAGATTCCTCGGAAGAACCTCAGAACGGAAAAACACCGGAAGGGGCGGCAGGCGGCGAAGGCGCGTCCGATTCGGATTCGGAGCTTTTCAAGGAGGCGGTTTAGATCACTTCGGAAGCCGCGGGGCGGCCTAGATGCGGCCGGCACCAAAGCCGCCGGCCTAGATGCTGAAGGAATTGCCTCTGGACTATGTAAACAGCCGGTCCCGTATGGCCCGCTCCAGGACCCCCTCGCTGCCTCTCCTCACCGCCAGTTCGTAGCCGACCCTTACGATCGGCTTATTCACCTTGACTACACGGGAGAGATCGATTGGGGTCCCGCTCAGAACGAGGTCCGCTGGAATCCGGTTGATGGTTTCCTCGAGGTCCCGCTTCTGGCTGTCACCGTACCCCATCGCAGGAAGGATCCCCTGACCAATCCGCGGGTATTTCCGGTACGTGTCCGCGATTTTCCCGACCGCATACGGCTTGGGATCCACGATCTCGGCCACCCCATACCTCTGGGCCGCGACCTTGGCGGCTCCCGTTCCCATCTCCCCGTGAGTCGTGGTAGGGCCGTCCTCGACCACGAGGACCCTCTTGCCCCGGATCTCCTCCCCAACCGTGAGGGAACTGTCCGCCTCCACGACGGCGGCTGAGGGCGCCAGCCGAGAAACATTTCTCCGTACCGTCTCTATGTCCGCGGCCGCCGCAGAATCCATCTTGTTGATCACCACGACATCGGCCATCCGGAGATTGGCTTCGCCGGGGTAGTACGATTCCTCGTGCCCCGGCCGGAGCGGATCGACGACCACGATCTTCAGATCGGCCCGGTAAAACGGCATATCGTTGTTTCCGCCGTCCCACAGGATGACATCAGCCTCTTTCTCCGCTTCACGGAGGATCTTCTCGTAGTCCACCCCGGCATAGACGACATTCCCCGCCGCGATGTGGGGTTCGTACTCCTCCATCTCTTCTATAGTGCACTTGTGCCTCTCGAGGTCTGCGATATCGGTGAAACGCTGAACGCGCTGCTGAGCGAGATCGCCGTACGGCATGGGATGTCTCACAGCCACGACCTTCTTCCCCATTCCGCGGAAAATGCCGTAGATGTACCGCGTCGTCTGGCTCTTGCCGCAGCCGGTGCGCACCGCGCAGATGGAGATGACCGGTTTCACGGATTGGACGGCCGTGGAGGAATAGCCGAGAAGGACGAAATCCGCGCCAAGCGCGTTCACGAGAGCCGAGCGGCTCATGACGTATCCGTATGGGACGTCGCTGTACGAGAAGATCACCTGATCGACGCGGAGCGAAGGAATCAGGTCGGGCAGCTGCAACTCTTCGTATATCGGAATCCCGTTTGGATAGAGGGACTTCTTCTCGTTCGCCAGCACGGCGGGATACATCCTTCCTGCGATATCGGGAATCTGCGTCGCGGTGAAGGCCAGGACCTCATACGCCTCGTTGTCCCTGAAACAGACATTGAAATTGTGGAAGTCCCTGCCGGCCGCGCCCATGATGACGATCCGTTTGCGTTCCATGTTATACTCCTTCATCATCACGATAGCACATACGCCCTTGGTGTCAACAGGAAATGATATGAATGATCGTATTTTATTCGGCCAATGGGCGGACGGACCTCCGATCCTTCGGAGTCCCGGGAGATCGGCCCGTGTTTCCCCCCGTATCTTGACGGGGTACGTGTATCGGGATAGTGTAATCGATATCTATGGAACAGGGAGACCACAGACTCGCAGCCGTTCTCATGGCCGACATCGACCGATTCGGTCAGATGCTCGAGCGGGACGAGGCAAAGGCTCTCGGCAGGCACCGCGAGGTTTCCTCGATCCTTCGGACATGCAGCGAGACTCACCGGGGAACGGTCGTTAAGTCCGGCGGCAACTCCTGGCTCGTCGACTTCAAGACCGCCCTTGACGCGGTGAAATGCGCCGCATCCCTCCAGGAAGCAGCGTCCGCCTCGCTTTCCGCGGATTCCGTACCGCCGGTCTCCCTGCGCATCGGAATCCATCTGGGAGATACCTACTTCTACGAGAACGACGCGATGGGAGAGGGGATCTCCATCGCCGCGAAACTTCGCGAAGCCTGCAGGCCCGGCGGTATCTGCATCTCCTCCGACGTCTACCATCAGGTCTTCCAGAAGCTCTCCCTTCCCTTCAGAAACCTCGGCACCGTGAAAATCCCCGATATAGCGCGGGAGGTCCAGGCGTTCGAGATCGTGCCCGCAGGCGCCTCGGCCGCAGGGGAAAAAGCGCGGGAAGAGTCCGGCGGTTCGGCCGGAATGAACGCCTTTGCGAGGGGTGGAGAATCGGCCGCGCAGCCGCCTCCAATCGATTTCGAGGATCTGAAACAACTCCTCAAGGATACGGTTCGATACGCGGGCAAACGGTTCGAGGAGGAGATCCTCACCAAGAACGCTTCGTACCGGAACAGTCCGGACAGGCAGCACGGAACGTACGGACCACACCATCCCGCACCGCCGCCTCCGCCCGTTTTCCCGGAGGATTGGAAAGAGTACCGCCACGAGAGGAGAAGGGAACTCAGGCATATCCTGCGGGAGGAGCGGAGGGGAAAAACGCCGACCCATCGCTCGGTCGGCTATGACACGTATCGGAAGCGGATCGAACAGGAAGCGGCGCACGCCAAATCGAGCCTCCGCGCCCACCTCATCCCCTTCAGCGCCGTTTCCGGATTCCTCCTCGTCCTCAACATCCTGACGAGCGCTTCCTTCCCCTGGTTCTTCTTTCCCGTGGGCGGGTGGGGAATCGGAGTCTTGACCCACTGGGCATCGGTC
>CAZPZF010000245.1:0-2967 GCA_964590705.1 uncultured Spirochaetales bacterium
AGTACGTGGCCAATCCTCTCTGGATAAAAAACCTCTCGCTTTCGCACGACAATACCCGCATCCACCGTACCGAAAGACTGATCTACGAATTCGCTCGGAAGAGGAACCTGATCGCGGTGATCGGCCACACCCACCGGCCTCTGTTCGAATCCCTTTCCGAATACGATTTCGTGCGGTTCAAGATCGAGTACCTCCTCAGGGAGTACCCGAAAGTTTCGGAAGAGGAACAGGCGCGGATCGAGCATCTCGTTCTCAAATATCGGGACGAGCTTCTCCTCCTCCGCGAAGAGGAAAACGCGTTCGGCAAGAGGAGCAGTCTCTACGACCAGGATATCGTAATCCCCTCCATCTTCAATTCCGGCTGCGTCATGGGTAAACGGGGAATCACCGGACTTGAGATCAGCGACGGAACGATCGCCCTTGTCCACTGGTTCGACAGGAGAAGGGGGAGGAAGCACGCCCCGTACGCGGCTACGTACCCCACGCGCCTCGAGGGGACCTCGTACTGCCGGATGGTGCTGAAACAGGACTTCCTCGACTACATCTTCACGCGGATACGCCTGCTCTCGTGAGTCCGGCGGCTTCGCCGCTGCCTACTAAACTCCAGGCGCCGGAGCCGCCGCGGCCCACTAATGGTCCTCCGGCGCCGTCAATCGGCGGGCAGCCCGCGGAGGAACGCGGCCATATCCAGGTACCATTTGAGCGGCCCTTCGGGTACACCGGGTCTTACCATCCTGAAATACGGAACCCCTATCGTATTCCCGTGATCGAAGGAAGAGAGAACTCCCATATAGTTCCAGACCCCCCTTTCGGGCCTTCCGGAATAGGAAACGATGACATCAGAGGATCCATTGACAGGTCCCTTCATCGAACGGGTGTTCACGACCCCGTCGTTCTCCCACCAGGACGAATCGATCTCCACGCCGCTGCTTCCCGTATAGGATCCGAGGAACCGCGCCGCGGGCTGGAATGCGAACAGCATGTCCAGTTCCGGAAACTGGAATCCATCGGATTCATAGGGATAGGTCTTCTCGTTCGCCACGGAGAAGTAGTAGACATCTGGCGCGGCCTTGACCCATCGGTTCAGGATCGCAGCCCCCTCCACCGACGCGTCCCAGGTCCCGATATCCGTCTTCCCCGATCCCTCGATGTACCGGTAGACGCGTTCCGCGTACATGAAAACCGACTCGCCAGGATCGAGAACGACCCCGAAGTGCTCAAGCCTGAAATCGAAACGGATGAGCTGGAGGGCATTGAGACTGGCCAGAAACCCGACGATCCCTCTCTGGGTGTTGTTGAAGAGGCTTGGTTCCTCGAGGAGGGTGGTGCCGTCGTGGGGTGTGGAGATCGTCGTCACGCTTTCAACCCAGCTTTTACCGCCCGTGAAGAGCGGGCTCACGCCTCCCGTTTCGAGTCTCAGGGCAAACTCCTCGGGAGCGCCATTCTCCAGGAGGTGGACGAGGACGCGCGCGGTCTGCCCGCCCATGCTATGGCCGACGATATGGATCTTGTTCACCGTTCCGGTCTCCGGATCGGTCTGGCCCCATTGGGGAAAGACCCCAGGATACGTGGCGCCGTATCTGGCGTGGCCCGCGTTCCGGGAATGGACCTCCCCGTAATCCACCGTACCGCCCCTGATGAAGGCGTACAGTTCGCAGGCCCTGTCCCAGTTGCTGGAGATGGGGCCCACAACCGCCGTGTACGCGGTAAAGCCGGCCGCGGTCAGTTCCTTCTCCAGATCCGTAAAGCCGCCCCAGTAGCAGAACCCGGGAACCACATCACGGCCGAAGCCCATGAATCCGTGGACAAAAACGATCGGGTACCGGTTCGTTTCGCCGGAGGGGATATCCCAGGGGAATTCGGCGCCGGAGGCTCCGCCGCCTACAGATGTACTCTCAGTGGATCCCTTCACGATTTTTCCCGGCTCCTCTTCCGGCGCACTGGAACAGGAGAGAAGCGTAAGGAGAAACCAAAAAACGACAGCCGCTCGTAGTCTCATCAGCCCTCCGAAAGGCGGTACAGAAGCGCGATCTCTTCAGCCCACAGGGACGGATCGGGGGTCTCCAGGATGATCGGGATGCCGTCGAAGCGGGAGTCGCGCATGATGAGCCCGAACGCCTCCATCCCGATGCTTCCCCTGCCGAGCGATTCGTGCCTGTCCGCCCTGCTTCCGCACCCGGCCTTCGCGTCGTTCAGGTGCGCCCCGCGCAGCATGGAAAACCCTACGATCCGTTCGAACTCTTCCATGACGCCCAGACACCCCTCTTCCGTCCCGAAATCGTAACCCGCAGCAAAGAGATGGCAGGTAGCGAGACACACGCCGATCCTCCTACGGTCGTCCATTCCGTCGATGACACGGCGCAGGTGCTCGAACCGGTACCCAACGTTCGTTCCCGCTCCCGCCGTTCCCTCGACCACGAAGACGACATCGGCTACGGCGCGAGCCGCCTCGTTCAGGCAGCCGGCGATCGTGTCGAGGCACTCTTCTTCCGAATAGCCGTGGAGATGCGCACCGGGATGGAGATTGATGCTTGCCAGGCCCAGGAACCTCGCGCGCTCGGCCTCGTCGATGAGGCTGGAAAGAGAGATCCTTCGTTTCTCGGGATCGGGGTTGCCAAGGTTGATCAGATACCCGCTGTGGGGAAGGACGTGCCCTGCGGTGATGCCCGCGGCTTCCAGGTTCTCCCTGAACAGGGCGGAGGCCTCAGGCGTGAGAGGCTTGTCCCGCCACCTCTTCTGGCTCTTCGTGAACAGGGCAAAAGCCCCGGCCCCTATATCCCGGGCGAAAAGCGGCGCGTTGAAAACCCCGCCCTGGGCGCTCACATGGGCACCGACGAACTTCATTCACCCTTCCTTCCGAAGAGCCGGGTGAGCTCATCCGCGGGGAAAACGGGCCACGGAACCGGCTTTCCTTTACGGGTCGCGGCCACCCCGGTTCCGGCTTCGCCGCCCACGCCAATGACCGCG
>CAZPZF010000245.1:2977-4922 GCA_964590705.1 uncultured Spirochaetales bacterium
TTCCTCGATGCCCATCTGGCGCAGCGTCCGGGCCCGCTCCTCCAGAAGGGCGCGGAGGGCGTCCGCCTTGTCTCCCACGCAGCAGATGATGAGGCTTCCAGACCCGATGAGCCCGAGGGGGTCGATGCCGAGGAGGTCGCAGGCTGTCACGGTTTCGGGATAGAAGGGGATCCTCACGATATCGATAAGAAAGCGCTTCCGCGTGGCCTCGGAGAGCTCGGTGATCGCGGTGGCGAGTCCCCCCTCCGTGACATCGTGCATGCCGGTGACCCACCCCGATTCAACCGCTGCCTTGGCCTCCTGGAGGACGCTGATGCGGGAGAGGAATTCCGCCCCCCGCTTCACCATTTTTCCGCTCATCCCGAGCTCGATGAGCCGGAACCCGAATTCCCTGCAGAGGATGGAGGTTCCCTCGACCGAGACGCCCTTCGTCAGGATCACAGCGTCTCCCGTAGCGATATCCGCCTTCCTGACCAGGCTCTTCCTCTTCACCGTCCCGATGAGGGTGGCGGATACGATCGGCCGGGTCACCCCGTCGGTGATCTCCGTATGCCCCCCGCAGAGGGCTATGCCGAGTTTCGCGCAGAGGTCGTGGAGATCCCTCATGATCTCCCACACCTTTCCCGCCTTCGAGCCCTCGGGAAGGAGGAGGGTCACGAGAAGCCATCGGGGAACGGCGCCGGAAGTCGCGATATCGTTCGCGTTCACGAGTACCGAGTAGTAGCCTATCCGATCCGTGGCAAAGGTGATCGGATCGCTCTTCAGCACCAGAACCCCTTCGTCTGGTGCACGTACCGCCGCCGTGTCCTCTCCCACGCCCGGCCTCACAATGAAGGAGGCGTCCTCGTCGACGTATGCGGATATGAGTTCGGCAAGGAATTCGGGGGGAAGCTTCCCGTTCGGCAGGGGGGTGTCCTGATTCATGATCGTTTCACTATGCCAAAAACAGGGCCTTTACGCAACAGAGAACTCTGATTTACCAAGAGGGCTCGCCGGATGTACCATGGCCCATGGTACGGCTTATCGTTTTCCTTGGAAATCCAGGGACCTCGTATCGGAGGACACGGCACAACGTCGGCTGGCTCCTCGCGGAAAAAATCGCTGGTACGGTCGAGTGGCGGGAGAAATTCAACGGGGAGTGGGTCCTGGCGGAGCTGTGGAACCGGCAGCTCCATCTCCTCAAACCGGGCCTGTACATGAATCGGAGCGGGGAGAGCGTCTCCGCGGCCGCCCGTTTCTTCCGTATCCCCCCCGGCGAGACTCTCGTGGTTCACGACGAAATCGAACTTCCCTTCGGGGAGCTCTCCCTCCGTCTCGGCGGAGGAACGGCGGGTCATAACGGACTGCGCTCTATCGTGGAACACGCCGGCACCCCGGATTTCTTCAGACTGAGAATCGGAATCTCGCGCCCGCAAAGAGGTTCGGTATCCTCATACGTGCTTTCGCGTTTTTCATCGGACGAGGAGATCCTCCTCCCCCGGATTCTGGAAGAGGGCGGGCGGCTCCTGGCGAGGTTCCTCGATAATCCGCAGCCCGACGCCGGAGTCGGCATGCCTCCTCTCTCAGCCAGCGTGCGTTAGAGCCGCCCCGCCGCGGCGAGCAGGAGAAACGCTCCCGCGATACAGGCGGTTTCCGTTCTGAGCACCCGCGGACCCAGATGAGAAAGGGTAAAACCTTTGTCCCTGAAGAGATCGCGCTCACGCGGCGACCAGCCTCGTTCCGGCCCAACCGCAAGAACCGCCGGCAGGCGGACGGGACCTGGAGACCCAAGGGGAAGCGAGGCCTCATAGTTATCCAGCGCGTATCCCGCGGCGGCCTTGGTGGAATCGGCTTCATCGGCGGCTGCCCCGTCCCTCATCACAGTCTCGGTCAATGCAATCCCGGCGCCTCCCGCATCTGCCGCCCCCCCCACCGCCCGGCCCACCTCGAGGCAAGCCACGACCCC
>CAZPZF010000246.1:0-4900 GCA_964590705.1 uncultured Spirochaetales bacterium
CGACAACCGCGCGACTGAAGGCTGCCGGCGCCGTCGGCACGGCCACGGAAGCTGTCTGGGCGGCCGTGGGTATAGGCGGGTACGCTGCGAGAGCCGGGACCTCCTCCTTGGGAGGAGCCAGAAGGTCAAGCCGGGGCGCTTCCACGTTTTCGCTGATCTTCACACCGGCAAAGACCTCCGCGGGAGCCTCACCGGAAATGGACAGCATGGCGCTCAGATTGGAGCCGGTCCAGGCCCTTCTCGATCCCTCGGAAGAAGCGGTTCCGGCGGATTCGGGTTTTGCAGGGGCTGCGATGCTGGGCGGCGCCGCAGCCGTCGGTTCCGTGGAAACCGGGACATCGGCCCGAGTTGCTGGTTTGGAAAGGGCGCTCTGCTGTCGGGGATCCGCGGAAGCTGTCAGGATCCTATCAGTCGACCTGTTTCCCCGCTTCCCCTTGGTCCCCTGCGGACTCCACGGCGTGGTAGAAAGCCGATCGGCCAGCGAATACGCCCGTCCTTCGCTCGAGAAGAATGAACTGAGGTAGGCGTATTCCTCTCCCAGGGCGGGGTTCTGTTCCAGGAGAGCGTTATACATGGTGTCGGAACCGATGAAATCATCCAGTTCGTAGCAGCAGCGGGCGGCGCCGAGGATGGCGATGCTGTCGTTCTTGTTTTGGGAGAGGGCGTACGTGAAATAGTCGAGAGCCTCGGCATACCTCTGCTCCATGAAGAGGAGGTTCCCGATATTGGTCCACGCTGGTTCGTACCCCCGCTGGGCCGCGAGGGTGAACTCCTCCCGCGCCTCGTCGAGCATCCCGTATTCGCCGTAGAGGATGCCGAGCTGATTTCTCGCCTCCGGGGTATCGTTCTGTGCAAGGGAAGCCATCAAGCTCCTGATCTGGGGGCGTATCATGGACTCCACGCACGCGTCAAGGGCGGTATCGAAAGCGATTGCCATCTCGCCCTCGTCGGGAAGGTTGAAGCGGGATCCGGCTCCCGGCACGCTGACCGGCTTGTAGACGGTCCAAGAATCCCGCATGGGGAAGATCTCGGCCGTGCCGCGGGAGGCGGCGTCGTTCCACTCCTTGGCGCCGATGCGCCACGCCTTGTTGAATCCCTCCTTAATCAGGGTGATCTCGACGGGAACCCAGGCGTTACCCTGATGGTACACGAGCTGATTGGGGGCGTAGAAGGTCTCCCTCGCCTCCTCCTCAGTCATTCCGGAGTCGAAGGCCATGAAAATGTGGCCGGGTATGGTGACGAAAGCGGTTCTAATACCGATCGCCTCCAGAAGGGAGCAGTAGAGGATGGAGAGGTCGTCGCAGTCACCGGCCCGGTACATGAGGGTCTGGTAAGGGTATTGGAGAAAGTCGATCGCGGCCGCGTTTCCCGACATATCCTGATACGAGCTGGAAGGGTCGATCACGTAGTTGATTCCGTATACGTTGAGCCCCTCATAGAGACCCATGGCATACTGGATGTTCCGGTTGATCCCATCCCTGAAATGACTGGCCACGATACTGGCCACATACTTCGAGAACCACAGAGCCGCTGGATCCTTGGAGGATACGAAGGCGGCGGCCCGCCTGTTGTCCTCCCAAGACATCGCGTTTCTGTGGAAAACGGGGAACGAGACGGGGATCTCTCCCCTCTTACGGGAGCCGAGCCGCCGGTACTCCACGATCACCCGGGCTTCTGTGTCGATCTTCTCGGTCAATTCCAGCATCGCCTCGTTGAAAAAGGCCGTTGCCGGAATCGAAATCGTTTCCCCGGGACCCAGGCGTTTAACGGTGGCGCAGAGTTTCGGCTGCCCCATGTACTGTTCCAGGAAGAAGGAGACCTTCACGTCGGTGATCGTGTTCCTCTCGTTATTGGTCACCTGGATGACCGCGAAGTTGTTATCGTCGTACCAGGAATAGAGAACGGGAAACACGGGTTCCTGTTCGGTTATCGAAGCAGAGATATTGGTCTGTGGGTTGAAGGCCTCGCTCAGGTTCAGGGTCAGGGACACGCCGACACTGAGGGACTGCATGAAGGGTTCCGGGGTATAGGCGAAGTAGCGGTAGCCGCCGTAGAGAGAGGCGCATAGAACCGGCGAGAGGTGGAAGTCGCCGGTGACACGGGCGCCCGCGGAGATCCCAGAAATGGTGATGTCATCAAACGTGACGGAATAGACGCCGCCCATCAGGTCGGCCCGCAGGCTCATCCGGTCATGGAAGCGCCAGACGAATCCAGCGCCGACGCTCCCGTCGATCAGGGGAATGTCGTCCACGTTTGAAAGCCCCACGCCGACGTACTCTCCCTGTGCGAAAAACCCGATGACGGGGGTGAGCATGAAATCGAACGCGGCGGCTGCGCCGAAACCCGGTTGAAACAGGTCATCAGCCAAGGGGAAGTAGTACCCGGGCATGGCCCTGGTGGCGAATGAGGATTCCGCGGATAGAGGCGCCGCGGTGAATACTCCGGCAATGACGATGATAGCTATTCTGTATTGGATGCCGGGGGAGAGGTTACGGAATTCCATACTCCTCCCTTGCTGTAATATATCACGCTTTCGCACGGTTTCCTTCTATAGATTCTTACCCTACTTGGCGGTTTCCGCCAGAGCCCGATCCAACCCCGTCTGAGCGGCCCGATTGTCCGGCTGCGCGGCGAGCGCCTGCCTGAACCACTGTTCCGCCACCGTGAACTCCTTCTGAACAAGCGCGATATTCCCAAGATTGACGAGGGCGGTGATAGAATTGAGTTCCGCCGCTCTCCTATATGCGAGTTTCGCCTCGGTGTACATTCCGGCCCTGACGTAGAGGAGCCCAAGACGGTTGTACAGCTGAGCGCTGCCCCCTTTACCCGCGATCTCGTCGCGCACAGCCCTGATCTTGGGCCCGAATTCAGCGGCGATATACCGCTGCAGCGAGGTTTCGACCGCCTGCGCCACGACTTCCACGCGTGGTTTCGCGAACGGGGGCTCGTCTCCCTTGATCCCCGACGGAGGATACGACCTCCATGCGTCCTGCAGAACGATAAAATTGATCGCCTCCCCCGCAGCGACGGCGGCGTTTAGATTGTCTATCGCGGCGTACCAACTGTTGATGAATCCCTCCCGAAGCACAGAAAAGGAAACGGGTATCCAGATCTCGTCTCCGATGGTGATGAGGAGATCTGTGTTGTCGAAGAGGGTATCCGCCTCCTCAGGGGGCACCTTGAGGGAGAAGGCCACGAGGAAATCGTTGGCCAGAGGGATCAGGGCAGCCTCGATGCCGACCGATTCCAACGCTGCCGCGTAGAGGATCCCGAGATCGTCCAGGTCTCCCATCTTGTACGAGAGAGTCTGGAAGGGGTATTGGATATAGTCGAGGAGCGTTGGATCGAGATGATAGGTACGATACGGGGTGGCTTCATCCTCTGTAAAGATGATTCCCCCCTCTTTCATCCCCTCGAACAGGAACATGCCGAACTGCATGTTCCTGTTCAAACCGGATCGGAGCCTGTCGCGCGCGATTCCGACGATGAACTTGGAAAAGTCAAGCACCTCGGGAGAGTTCGGTGAGATGAAGGCGGAGAGAGCGGCGGCATCGGTCCAGCGCAGGGTGTTTCGGTTGTACACCGATACGACCAGGGTCTTCGTGATCTCGCGCTCCGCTCCCAGGAACTCGTACCGGATGACCAGTTCCCCGGGGATCTTCCCGTTTTCGGTGAAGCTCTGGATCCCCTTGGAGAAGTCGGCGTAAAGGGGTAGCTCGATGGAGCCACGCTTCTTCACGA
Organism: uncultured Spirochaetales bacterium; assembly: GCA_964590705.1. GTDB lineage: Bacteria > Spirochaetota > Spirochaetia > CAZPZF01 > CAZPZF01 > CAZPZF01. Next base: position 3,742 of record CAZPZF010000246.1, read on the forward strand.
TCGCCGCGGAACCGCAGGCCATGAGTGAAGCGGTGTAGTTTCCTGCCTGGAAACTGACCGAGACATTACGTATCTCGGCTGATTCGTTGTTGATAATCCGAAGCGTCCCGATGCTGTTCTGCTTGTACACGCCGTACAGGAGCGGAAACACCGGTTCCGCCTGGTCCAGGACCGCGTCGATGTTGTCCGCGATCGGCGAGGTATTGAGAGTCCCATGCGCCGAAAGGCCCGCGGTGATTCCGGTATGGAAGGGGCCGGAGGTTCCGGTGAATTAGAGGTACCCCCCCTCGAGGGCCAGGGTAAAGGCCGGAGAGATGCGTAAACCGACCTCCCCGTATCCCTTGAACCAGAGATCGCTGTATATAAATTCGTTGTACGTCACCTGGTACACGCCGCCCGAGACCCCCAATCCAAGGCCGAGACGGGAGAGGGGAAAACCGAACATACTCGTTTCAAGGCCGACGGAGAGAAACTGCGCTGAAGTTCCCGTATTCAGTAGGGGATTCAGGAAAAATCCGAACACGGGGCCGGCATTCAGGAGATCCCAGAAGCGGAGGCTCACGCTGAGCGAACCGCCGCCTCCAACCGAATAGAAGGTTGTCGTATGGTCGCCGAATGGTATGGTGACGTCCGGATCGATCCTGACGTCGATGTCCAGAGAAGAAAGGGGAACGGGACAGAGAGACAGGGTGATAGCCATGAAGGCAACGAGAATCGGGGAACCTTCCGTTTTCTTTCGGTCACTCACTAAAGCCTCGTAGATACGTAATCCTATGCTGATTTTTTCCATTATACCAGACTAAAAACATAAGGTGATAAGTTTTTTTACATTTTGCAGTTTTTTACAGATTTTTTAAGTTTCTCAACGCTCGGAAGCTTGTTGGTTTACGGAAAGACACACTAGATGTGGTGGATTACATCAGGAAACTGAACAATATATAGGACCGCCCATAATCTTCCGGACACTCATGAAGGCTCTACAGCAGGGTTCCTCCTGACTGCATGGCCTGGCATGACGGCGCGGCCGCGTAAGTCCGAGGGGATAAAAAAGCCCCCTTGCGGGGCCAGAACGCAAATAAAACCAAAATCACCTATACGATGCCGCGCGGGGTATAGTCGGTATGGACCAGGAGATGGGAATTCTCGGCGAGCGGATTCA
>CAZPZF010000247.1:0-4889 GCA_964590705.1 uncultured Spirochaetales bacterium
ACCTCCGGAAGGGTGGTTCCCAGACTGATCAGGGTGGCTCCGATGACAACCTTGCTGATGCCGGCCTTTACGGAGAGGCTCACCGCTTCGTCAACGAGGAGATCCGCGCCTTTGGTCAGCGTGAAGAGGAACAGCGTGATGACGCCGAAAAGCGCGACGAGCGGAAAGTTCGAAAACCATGCCGCGAGCAGTTCTTCCATATGTACTTGTCTCCGTCACAAACCAGTACGCCGCGTGTTGCGTTCCAGGAAGACACCATCCTCGTAGCCCTGGATACGCCTGTCCGCATCAGCCATGAAAAGACGCTTTTCCGCCGTGCAGGCGTACGTGAAATCCGTCTCGATTCCAATATAGTGTCTGCCGAGCTTCTTTGCAACGACGCTGGCGGTCCCGGAACCCAGAAAGGGATCGAGAACGAGGGCGCCAGGCCGGGAACTTGCCAGGATGATCTTCGCAAGGAGCTTCTCCGGTTTCTGCGTGGGATGCTCCGTGTTCTCCTGCATGGACCAGTATGGAACGGTGATATCCGTCCACAGGTTCGACGCCGCAGTGAGACGGAAAGGACCATCCGCAGTTTCGGTCCAGTCCTTGGGCGCCCCGGATCCGTCGCGGTAGGGGGCCATCACCTTCCGCCGGAGTCTCACCGCGTCGGCGTTGAACACGTAGGAGCCGGACACCGTGGCGAACCAGATGTCCTCGCTTACGTTTTTCCAGTTCCTCGCCGCGCCCCGTCCCTTCTCCCGCTCCCAGGTGATCCTATTCCGGACGATGAATCGTCGCGAAAGCGCCTCCTGTATCACGCCCGACGATCTCCAGTCCCCGCAGACGTACAGGGATGCGTCGGACTTGAGGAGGGGTGCGGCGAGGTCGAGCCATGATTCGAGAAAGCCAAGGTATTCCCTGTCGTCCATGGCGGAGAACCGGGCTTCCCCGAAGGTTTTAGCTATGTTGTACGGAGGATCGGCAAAGAGGAGATCCACGGAACGCGGCGGGAGGAGCGGCAACGCCGTGAAGAGATCCATCTGGATCGTGAGGTCGACCGCCTCGACGGCTCGCAGCGTTCGGGCGTCGCGTATCAGCCTGGCCCCATAGCGTTCCCTCTCCTCCTCCGAGAGAACGATCGTTCGGTTGCGCGGCGACCTGCCCGCGGCAGGAACGCGCGACGCGGCTGACGCCATGTCAGCGCTCTTTCGTGGCGAGCCGCTCGACGAGCCAGCGGGCGTTCTTTCTCACGCGCCGGTCAGGGTCCTCGGACAATCCTTCCAGGATCCTCTCCCGCTCTGCGACGGGGAGTCCCTCGAAGGTCTCGATGGCGGAGTCGCTCACATCCTGCACCGAATCCCGGGCAGCGATCACCAAGCCCCGGTAGGAGTCCTGGGTCGCCAGGACAGAAAGGATCTCGGCCGCCTGTTTCCGGATTCCCGGTTCCCTGTGGCTGAGCCTGGTCACCTGCCTTACCGTGAATCCTCCCGACTCCAGAAAGGATATGACCGACTCTCGGAGGTTCGAACGCTCCTCGGAGAGGAGCGATAGGAGATTCGCCTCGAGAACCGGACCGGGATTCGCGGCCAGCGCTGACAGCCGTTTCCTGGCGCCCAGGGGAAGGTCGGGGTAGAGTTCCATGATCCGTTCCAGATCCTTCCTGTCTGTCTTTCGGGCTAGAGCGGCTATGATACAGTCCTGCAGTTCGGAGTCCTCCGCGAGCTTCTCCATGAGGATGGCGACCGCCTCTCGATCCTCCGATTTTCCAAGCCCGAGAACCGCCGCCTCCTTGACCGGCTCGACCTCGTTCTTGTCGAAGAGGATCATCCTGATTCCCGCGAGCCCCTGGTAGTTTCCGTTGACCGCGAGACCGTAGGCCGCATGGTTCCTGACTTCCGCGGACTGGTCCCGAAGCAGGGGAAGGAGAAGCGGCACGAGGCGGGTGTCTCCATAGTCCGCAAGCGCCTGTATCGAGGCGATCCGGATCCGGGAATCGGGATCGGAGAGCCCTTTCCTGATCGCGGGAACGAAACTCTTCCTGCCGCTCGCTGGAAGAGCGGAGAGAAGGGCGGCGCGAACCAGGGAATCCGAAGACGAAAGAAGGGAGAACGCGTGCTTTTCCAGTTCCGCCGGCGCGGAGGAAACCACAAGGGCGATGGTCCGCCTCGCCTCGTCAGGGGAGAGGAAACGTAGATTCTCGAGGATGATTCTGACGCAATAGGGCAGACGCAACTCGGCCAGGAGCTTGACGGCCTCAACGTGTGTTTTGGAAGGCGCCGCGGGATCCTGGTCCACGAGAAGAGAGAGGATCTCCGGAAGGATGGCGTTGAGTGGAAGCCGGGCGAGCGCGGCCCGGAGGCTGTCATGGCAGGGGAAGGATGGATCCCTGAGAAAAGAGAGAAGCGCCGGAACGAACACCTCCCCGTGCCGGGGGGGAAGGGCCGCGAGGAGTTCGGAGATCTCTTCTCGCCGTGCCGCCCGCGCCTTCAGCTCGGCAACGAGAAGAGAGAGCGACTCCGCGTCGCCATCCATTCCCAGGACCTCTATTGTGTTCCGATAGATCTCCTCGTACGGCCCATGGATCCCCTTTCCGGAAAAAAACAGGAACACCTTCTCCGCCAGGGTACGGATAGTAACGATTCCCCGATGGTTCTTGGCGAGCCTCGAGGCGAGAAGGAGCGTTCCGGGATTCACCGCCTCTGCCATGCCGGAGAGGAAGCGGCAGGCGTGAACATCTACGGCACGGGAAAGAAGGTCCTGGACCCTGTCCATCTCTCCCTTGTCCGTGATGATCGGTTTCCGAAAGAGGGAGAGGAGGAAGCCCGTGGAGTCGAGAAAGAGGGCGGCGGGCAGGCGAAGCTCGAGATCGTCAGACGCGAGGTACGCGACGGCGAGACGCTCGTCCTCCACGCAGCCGGGGGTGAGGTTCTCAAGGATTCGGGCAGCCTGTTCAGGCACGAGATCCCGTTCCATGATCCGGTATTCCTTGGGGCATTCCGCGAGGAGACGCTTTTTAACCGCGGATCTGACTGAACGAACGGGGTCGGAGGCAAGGAGCGGGAAAAGAACGCCGAAGAGCTCTTTTGGATTCGACTGGCGGATTCCTGAGACCAGCATGGTCCGGATCCGGTAATCCGGATCCCCAAGCCCGTCCGCGCAGAGGGGTAGCGACACAGGATCCGGGTCGTGGACGAGGATCTGGTAGGCGAAGAACCTGATTTTCCAGTCCGGGTTCCCGGCGAGAGCCCGGATTTCCGGGAGATTCGGCGTGAGCATTTCGATGATCCGGCTTCCGGGAACGGTCCTCCCGTCAGCGGATATGGCCGTTTTCAGGATGACATGGGGGTCTTTGCGTGAGGCGATGCACGCGGAATAGGGAACCCGTAGGGCCGGCTTTCCCGCCGCGGCTTCCAGCGCGGGATACAGAGCCGTATCCGGGGCATAGCGAAGGGCGAGCCTGAGGTAGCTGATCCGCGGCCGCGAGGAAAGAGACGCAGTCCAGAGCCGGTCCACACCCATGAGCCTCACGGCCTCGGGGCCGAAGCGTTCCCCGATCCTTCGGGCAATCGGTGTGAACAAGAAGAGGAACGCGGGCGGTATGCGTACGCCGGCGTCCTCCCTCCCCGCCCTGAGCGCGGAGATCGTGCGGCGCCTGACCGTAAGGCACCAGGAGAGCAGCGTTATCGCTGCAAGAATCGCGAGCGCAACGATTCCAGCAAGCGCGACGGCCATGGCGGCGGCGATCGCCGGCAAGCCGGTTAGAACCTCGAGGAACCCCGATCCGGTCATCTCCCCTCCGCGAGCCGCCGATGCGCGGCGATATCCTCCGCGTCCCATGGATAGCAGATCCACCGATCCTCGAGGTTTCTCCCCGCGAAGTAGTGGCGCACCCCCGCGGGGATCTTTCCCTTCTTCTCCTTGTTCTTGTTGTGAAGAACCGCAACAGCTATCTCGTCGGGGCCGTATTTCCCGAGCTCCCCTAAACAATATTCGAGGGTCACGCGCGTATCATCGACTTCGTCGACCAGGAGGATCCTCTTCCCCTTCAGTTTCTTCTCGATCTCGTCGATCCACTGGATCTTTCGTGGCGATGTAGTCGGCTTGTTGTCGATGTCGTAGTAGGCGATTCCGACCGTGAGGATCGGTTTGCCGATGAAGGTCCTGAGGATCCGCGCAGGAATGAATCCCCCGGATCCGATCGCCACGATCACGTCGGGGGAAAAGCCCGAGGAAAGGATGGATCGAGAGAGATCCCGGATGGTGGTGTGTATCTCGTCATAGGTGAAATAGTATTTGTCCATGTACTCCGCCTTTCTTTTCAGCAGGGTAATAGAGGGTAGGACAAATATCAAGTGCGGAGGCGCGCTCAGGCGATCTCCAGTTCCCCCTGTGCGACCAGGAGGTTCTTCATCTGAACGCCGTTTTTGACGGCCTGCCCCTTGTGATGATTGTTGAAGGCAATGTAGAGAACCGAAGTCTTTCCCTGGAGCGAGAGGATCCGCGGAACCCACTCGAAAAGTTCCCCCTCGTTATAGAGGTAGTCATACCGTGAAACCGCATCCCCGTTCCACCACGATCCGCTGTTCCTCCCATGGAAGCGGAGATAGGCGAACGGCCCCGTTGAGAGGGTCTGGGGCAGGGGAAGTCCTTCCAGGGAAGGGGAGTCGGTCATGACCCAGCCGATCCTCCGATCGGTCAGCTCCCCGTACACCCGCTCGTTCTGCCATTCGCGATTCCTGAACTCAGCGCAGAGAGGAACGGAGGAGAGGCGCCCGGTAAGATCGGAGAGGTAGCGGCGATTCTCGTTCGTATAGTGAAAACTGAACGGAAACTGGAGGAGGACCATCGCCAGTTTCCCCGAATCGGAGAGTGGCTTGATCCCCTCGAGGAACAGCTTCGCGATACCC
>CAZPZF010000248.1:0-4876 GCA_964590705.1 uncultured Spirochaetales bacterium
GTTGTACCATGACTGCCTCATCATGTAGAATAAGCGGCTGGGGCCGGGACGTCAAAAGGTGCGATACGGGCCGGGATGTACATTACGGCCCGCCGCGCCTATAGTATGGCGAGAGTCGCACGGCTCCGGCAGACGAATGAAGAGGGGGGATGGAGATGGACCGGTTCACGTTCGCTTGCATACAGCTTTCGGTACGGTCGGGAGACGAAGAGTCGAACCTCGAACGGGCGGTGTCCCTGCTGGACAGGGCGTGCGGAGAGGGCGCCGGGATGGCCGCGCTTCCAGAGATGTTCACGACCGCATTCGACTATCCCTATATGACTCGTATCGCGAAGCCCATCCCCAACCGGATCATCGACACGCTCGCGGAACGGGCCGCCAGGAACCGGTGCGTCGTGATCGCCGGCAGCATCCCCGAGGCCCGCGGGGGCAGGGTGTACAACACCGCCGCGGTCATCCTGCCGGACGGCTCCATGGCCGGCGTGTACCGGAAGGCTCACCTGTTTCCTCTCATGGAGGAAGACGCGTTCCTGACTCCCGGCGACGGGATCGGCGTGTTTGATACCCCCCTCGGGAGAATCGGGGTCATGATCTGCTACGATGTCCGCTTCCCTGAACTCGCGCGGAGACTCGCCCTTGAAGGCGCCCGCTTCATCGTGATGCCCGCGCAGTTTCCCAAACCGAGGCTCGAGCATTGGGAGACGCTGACGCGGGCACGGGCGATCGAGAACCAGGTTTTCTTCGCGGCCGTGAACAGGACGGGCGCTTTTGGGTCAAGCAGTTTCTTCGGAAACTCGGTCGTGTACGACCCCTGGGGGGAGACGCTGTGCAGGTTGGGCGAAGAGGAGGGTGTCGGGTTCTGTGAAATCGACCTTCCGCTGGTGGATGCGGTCAGGGAAAAGCTTCCCTGTTTCCCGATGCGCAGGCCCGACCTGTACTGATTACGGGCTTTTCTTCGGTTTTGCGCCTATGTGCAGGAAGATCTTGCGCACCGATGCCGCCACCGCCACGCCGGCCGCGATGGCTCCCGCAACGTAGACCGTCTCCATGCCGAGCATCAAGGTTCCCATCACCTCTCCGCGGATGGACGCCGCCATGGTGTAGTACATGCCGCTTCCCGGCACGAGGGGGATGATGGCGGGCAGGATGAAGATGCTCGCAGGCTCGCGGAAGAGCTTCGCGGCTCCCTCCGCGTAGAAACCGATGAACGTGGACGCGAGCAGGGACGAGATGGCTTTGGATCCCGTTGCCTTGAAGGCGAGCAGATAGAGGAGCCATCCCAGCATACCCCCGATAACCGCGGGCACCAGTTTCTTTCCGTGGATGTTGAAAACCACGGAGAATCCCAGGGTGGCCAGGCCGGCCAACGCAGCTTGAATGATCATGCCCATATCCGATACCCCGTCCCAGTCCTCCGCATCAGCGCCCGAATGTATGGAAGAGGCTCAGCACGATGCCCGAACCAGCCGCGATCGCTACGGCGATGAAGAAAGCCTCCACGATACGGGAGATGCCTGCCACCAGATCCCCCATGATCATGTCCCTGATCCCGTTGACGATGGCGATTCCCGGAACGAGGATCATAATCGACCCGATGATGACCTTGTCCGCGTGAAGCGCGAGACCGAGGTCGACCGCGAGGAGTGAGAGCAGGGCCGCGATCACCCCGCCGAGAATATAGGTGAAGAACTCGTTGAACCGGACTTTGCTCATGACAAAGGAGAGGGCTTTTATCGTGGCCCCGATAACGAACGAGGCGGGTGCGTCTGCGGACGAGCCGCCGAACAGGAGAGTGCACGCCGCCGTTGCCATGCCCGCGCACACGATATCCGTGATCTTCCGGTAGTGGCGTATCCTGGAGATCCGTTCGAGCTCCTCCGCAGTCTCGGTTATGGTCATGCAGCCGGCCTGCACCCCACGCGAGAGGATGTTGATCCTCGAGATCTTCTCCAGATTGATGGAGCGTTTGGTGATCCTGCGGATGAGCGATACGGTCCTGCCGGTCCGGTCCGTGACCGAGGCCATGATGCCGGTGGGCATGGCGAAAGAGTCGGCCTCGCTCATCCCGAAGGCGGTGCCGATCTTCCTCGCCGTTTCCTGTACCCTCGATGTCTCTCCGCCGTTTTCGAGAACGATCTGACCGGCGTCTACCATCATGTGGAGGACCTTATTTGTGTCGTCCATGCGTCTCTCTGAACCAGTCGATAAGTCTGCGCGAAAGGCTTCCGGGCGGCGGAATGGTCGGCAATGCGTCTGCTGGGAACCACCCTGCCTCCACGATTTCCGTTCCGTCCGGCGTGATCTGACCCGCCGCGTATTCTGCCGTGAAACCGACCATGAGAGAGTGCGGGAAGGGCCACGGCTGGCTTCCGAAATAGGAGATGCGGGTAACCTCTATCCCGGTTTCCTCCCGCACCTCGCGAGCCACGCACTCCTCGAGGGTTTCCCCCGGTTCCACGAAACCTGCGATGGTGCTGTACGTTCCGGCGGCAAAATTCACGTTGTGCGCGAGGAGGGCTTTTCCGTCTCTGTGCACCAGTACGATCACCGCGGGCGTTATCGGAGGAAACAGTTGGATACCACAATCTCCGCACGTGCGCGAATTGTCCGGGAGAGGTTCCCCAAGGGAACCTCTGCATTTCGGGCAGAAGCGGGTTTCCCTAAACCATTTGAGGAGAGTCAGAGCCGCCACTGCCTTGCGTATCTCATCCTGGGGGAGGATGGCCAACAGGGAGCGTAGGGGCTTCTGCGTCAGCGTGCCATTCTCGGGAATAGAGGCGAGATCCGCGATGATTGTCCGGCCGAGCCCGGGAATGGACACGGCGTAGCGATTTCCTTCCGGATATCCGCTATGTGCGTATTCCGTTTCCGTGATAAAGGAGAGATTACCTTCGGAGCCTGACAGGAGCAGCTGATCCTGATGGAACGGGAACAGGATCGGTCCGGCCGATTCCTCGCGGGTCGATGGGGAGGAGGGGATCATCCTTGTGCGATGACCTCGTAGGCCTTTGCCTTTTCATCCGGATACAGATCGGCCGGAACCCTTTCCGGACCAAGGGCCTGGTAGATGATGAACCTGGCGCAGCGAAGGGCGTTGGCGAGGCAATAGTTTCTTTTCAGTTCCTCGGCGTCGTCCCTGCCGGAAAGCGTTCCCGCGTAGAAGGGGCAGATCGATGTATACTCGCAGGGTTCCACGGCAAGACCTCCGGTGACAGTATACTGCGCTTTATCAGCCGTTACAATATCGGAGATAGGCGCATACCTTCTCGCTCAGCTGAGCCTGCAGGGAACGGTGGACAAAGACGCCTATCTCCGATGACCGACTCCGCGCGTTCCCCTGATCGAACATGACGACGTAGACCGTTTGTCCTCCAAGCGAGCGCTTGATCCCGATCCTGCCGGGAACGACGATGCCCCAGTCGGCGCAGCTGATGTGGAGCGGGTTGAGGATCCCGTTGATCGGGAGCTCCGCCCCGCCCGCTTCGGATCCGATGGTGCAGGAGATTCCCGCCGAACTGATGTCGTGGACGATTCCCCTGTACTCCTCGCCCCTGTACGTCGCGGTCATCGTGGCTATCTCCGCGCCCTGCGAACCGAATCTGACGTAGTGTCTCTGGCCGCGCACCGAGAGGGATTCGAGCAGGGCGCGGAGATCCTGGAGCGCCTCTTGGGGCTTCCCCCCCATCCGGTACGTCCCCAGCGGAATCCGGTCGGCGGGAGGAAATCCATTGCCGGCCGGTTCGCCTTCGACGATGCCACCCCATCGGAAGCTGGCTCGTGAAAGCGCTTCTAAAAACGAGGGGGGTTCTCCTCCTTTCTCCCTGGAAGCGGGCACGGGCAGGGTCACGAAAAGAAGCGGATCGGCGTAACCTTCGAAGAAACGCAGGGCGTGAACGGGAAGATCGACTGAATACGCCTCTATCTCGTCCCGGGCAAGGGGAAGGACGAGCTGTTCCACGACGGCGGCGGAGGGGTTGAGGAAGAAGACCTTCCTTCCGTTTCGTATCTGCGCGCTTGTTTCCATGTATGCTCCCCGATTACTGACCGCTCTCCTTATCACAGAAGATTGAAAAAATCCTGACAGTATTCTGACAATCCCCGTTTATCCTCTGTCCCGATGGTTGAACTGACACTGAACGCGAGATGGACTCGTGTTCTGTCTACAGTATATTATTCGTTCCAGCCCATTGTAAACATCCATTCGGGTACGACATACGGGTTGGAGTGCCTGCTGAGGGGAACGGAGGAGGCTGGTTTCGGCTCGATCGGCTCCCTCTTCGACTGCGCGTTCGAGGAGCGCATCCTGTATCGGCTCGATCTGGCGCTGCGGGAGAAGGCGATAAGCCAATTCCTTGATCTGAACCTCAAACACGGGACGCGTCTTTTCTACAATCTCGACAACCGGGTTCTGGACATGCCCGACTACGTCCCGGGCAATACCGTCAGGCTTCTCGAAGGATCAGGGATCAATCCCGCCATGATCTGCTTCGAATTGTCGGAGAGACAGGAGATCGGGAGATGCGTGGACGTTTCCGCCGTTCTTGGAAAGTACAAACAGCAGGCGTTCCGTATAACCATCGACGATTTCGGAACTGGGTTTTCCGGCCTAAAGCTCCTCTACCTCTCCGAACCGGATCTGATCAAGATAGACCGGTTCTTCATAGACTCCATAGACGGAGACAGGAGAAAACGGCTTTTCGTGACTAATATCGTTGATATGGCACATCTAATGGGAATAAAGGTGATTGCGGAGGGGATTGAGACTCTTAATGAGTTCTACGTCTGCCGGGAGATAGGATGCGACTATGTGCAGGGCTTTCTCATTCACCGTCCCACCGCGCAAAAAGAGGAGATCAGGGAAAAATACGAGTCGGTG
>CAZPZF010000249.1:0-4849 GCA_964590705.1 uncultured Spirochaetales bacterium
GCCCCCCATCGCGTGCCAGAAGCCGAGCCCGGCTCCCGCCTCCTCGAGAGTGGAGAAGAGGTCGAGCTCTTTGCCGAGCTTGCGGTGGTCGCGCTTCTCGATCTCCTCCAGCTTCTGGAGGTAGAGACGCAGATCCTTGGGATTCTCCCACGCGGTCCCGTAGATCCGCTGGAGCATGGGCCGCTTCTCGTCACCGCGCCAGTACGCCCCCGCGATGGAGAGGAGCTTGAAGGCCTCGGGGTTGAGTTCCTTCGTATTCGCCACATGAGGTCCCCGGCAGAGGTCAATGAAATTACCCTGATTGTACACGCTCACCTCCTCGTCCGGCCCAATCGCGTCGAGGAGCTCGATCTTGAAATCCTGGCCTTTGAACATCTTCCGCGCTTCATCGCGTGAAACTACCTTTCTGGTGAAATCGTGCTTCCCCTTGATGATGGTCCTCATCCGTTCCGAGATATCCTCCAGATCCTCGGGCTTCAGGGCTCGGGGAAGGTCGAAGTCATAGTAGAATCCGTTCTCGATAGCCGGACCTATGGCGACTTTGCCCTCCGGGAAGATCTGCAGAACGGCCTCGGCCATCACGTGCGCCATCGAATGCCTGATCAGCTCCAGTTTTCCCTCAACTGCCATATAATACTCCTTCCGCGGCGCCTGTCCGCGATACCGTTTCCTGTTCCAGCCGACTCGGGTACGTTCCCGCCCCTGTCGCGGCACTGTTCCAAAATCGCAAATAAAAAAGCCTTTGTCCTTTCCGTCCCTACGATCGTAAGGACGAAAAGCGCAAAGGCTCTCCGCGGTTCCACCTTACTTCCGGCATCCGGGCCTCAAGACCGCGCTGCCGGCAACTTTTCCGGTTCCCCGTTACGTGGGGACAACGGCGGAGCATACTCTCCGCGCAAGATCCTACCGGGCGTTGTTCGCCTGCCCGCATCGGTACCCGCGCGGATTTCCGTCCGCGGCTCGGGAGGGGTTTTCTCCGGATCCCGGCAGGGAGCCTTTCAGCCGCGGGCCGCCCTCTCTGGATGCCTGGTTTCCCGGATACTCGTCTCCGTCTACGCCGTTACCGGTATAATATGCCCAAGCGCCGCGGAAATGTCAAGGAAGGAGAGCCGCGGGACCTCGGCGTCGGGCGGCATAGATTTCGATACCGCTTGCAATACCCGCTCCCGGCCGTTACTATACGGATCATGAAAAAATTCAGGTCTCTCTGTGCCTTTCTCCTCATCCTCCTATTCGTGGTCTCTCCGCTTGCCGCTCAGAAGGCCGGAAAGAACACAGGAAGCTCCGGCGGATCGGGCGGCGCGGGAACAAGCGCGCCAACGGCTCCCAGCTCCGCGTCCGGAAGCGGATCGAGCCTACCGGCGGCGCCGGCTTCGTCCGGAACGACTGTCCCGGTTCCTGTTGCAGGTTCGACCGCAACCGGCGTTCCCGCGCCCACATTCGGACCGCCGTTCCAGGGAACGCCCGAACAGGAGCTCGCCTACTACCTCAACCTGAACCGACAGGAAACGCGGCTGGCCGACTACCGCGACAGCGACGAAACCGTCCGCCTCAAGATCCAACAGCTCCGCTACATCAACGCCAGCAGGTCGAAAAACGGCCTGGGGCCGTTGGAACTCGATATCCTGGCGAGCCGGGTAGCCAATATGCAGTGCGTCGAGGCTGCCAAGAACCGCTTCTCGGGTCACTGGAACATGCGCGGCGAAAAGCCATACCACCGTTACGCCTTTGCCGGCGGCGTCGACCATGTCTCAGAGAACGCCGCCTCGTACTCCTCGAGCGCGGCCATCCAGGCCGGAAGCGAACCGGACCTCATGCGCCAGCTCCACGACATGTTCATGGCCGAACGCCCGCCAGAAGACGGCCACAGGCAGAACGTGCTGGGCAGACACCATACACACATCGGGATTGGCTTCGCGCGGATCGGAGGGGAGTTCCGCTACTACGAGGAGTTCGTTGACAGGTATATCGAGTTCGTGAACGTACCTCGCTCCCTGAAACCGGGAGAACAGGGGAGCCTTACGGTGCGGCCCGGCCGGCAGGGGTATCATATCTACGCCTTTGTCGCCTACTACGAGACCTTCCCCCAGCCCATGTCGGCCGCCCAGATCGAGCGGATGGGCAGCTATCCCGATTATACGAGCAGCACCGCCCTTATGGTGTGGCCGCACCAGTTCACGGCTGACGCCTCCGGCGCTGTGACCATCCAGCTCAGTTTCAAACAGCGGGGCCTCTACTACGTGCAAGTCTATCTGGACACAAGGCCGTACTCTGGCAGCGGGTCAATGACCACCCAGGGGAAAATCCAGGGATCGGGAGTCGTCATCAGGGTGGAGTAAAGAAGAAAGGCGGGATGCCGGCATGGGCTGGAACAGCCGCCGGCCTAGATGCGGCCGGCGGTAACCGGCCTAGATGCGGCCGGCGGTAACCGGCCTAGATGCGGCCGCTCAGCCGTTTCCGGCGGGCCACCCGCCCCGGAAAACAACCTCCGAAATCGCCTTTCTCATCCGCCCCTCGTGCTCCGCGGCCCGGTGCTTTTCATTGAGACCGGTCTCGTCTCCCGGATACCCCAGAACCACAACGGCGATGAGAGAATGGCCAGCCGGAATGCCGAACGCCTCCTTCATCGGGACCGGCTGGAATCCGGCGATGGGATGCGCGTACAACCCCTCGGCTGTTGCCTGAAGCATGAGATTCATCACGGCGAGTCCGGTATCGAAGAGGGCGTAGTTCCTGTCATCATCCAGCATGCAGTCGAGGCTGTTATCCGTGACGGCAAGAACGTACAGCGGAGCCTTCTTTGCCCAGTAGTTGCCGGGCTGAAGGCTCTCCCTGACCCTGCCGAGCCCGGGCTCCCGATCGACGACCACGAAGCGCCATGGCTGTTTGTTCGAACAGGATGGCGCCAGCGTGGCGGCTGCGAGGATCCGATCCACGACATCCGAACCGACCGGCCGTTCATCGTATGCCCTTCGCGCCCTGCGCGCGTCGATCTCCTTGAGGATCGTGCCGTTCATATCCTTCCTCCCGTATCCGCGTTTTTGCGGGCGCAGCTGCCTTACCCGCGCCCGCCGTTTTACTAGAGATCCATGGCGAGGATCCGCTCCTCCACCTCGTCGATGACCCAGTCCGGGGTCGAGGCGCCGGCGGTAAGCCCCACCCTCACGGGAAAGCGCTCGTTACGATCGATTTCAGCGGCGGATTCGACGAACCACGCAGGTTTCCCCGACGCGGCCGCGGTTTGGAACAGCCTCGTGGTGTTCGCGCTGTTCCGCCCCCCTACAACCACAACGCCGTCGACCTCGGCGATGAGCCGGGAAAGGGCTTTCTGCCTCTGCTCTGTCGCCGGGCAGATGCTCCGGAAGATCACCGCCTCTCCGTTCCTCTCGCGGATGAGGGAGCATATCCGCCTATACTCGCTTTTGCTGAACGTGGTCTGCCCGATGACCGCCACCAGGCTGGGCACGGCCAGCGCCTCCGCCTCCTCGTACGATGAGATGACCGTGGCTCCTTCTGCGTACCCCCGGATCCCCTGGACCTCGCCGTGTGACTTGTCCCCCACGATGATCACCTGAAATCCTTTAGCCGAGTACTCCTCCGCGATCTTCTGAGACCTGAGGACACGCGGGCAGGTGGCGTCCACGATTCTCGCGCCGCCCGAGGCAAGGGACTCGCGCATCGCCGGGGCGATCCCATGCGCGCGGATGACGAGGATGCCGGGCGCTGGTCCTGCAGCCTCGCGGTCCGCCGCAACCCCGCCGGCTTCCGTAACCGCCGTACGCGTTACGGTCTCCGCGTCCTCCAAAACCTCTACCCCGCGCTCGGCCAACCAGGCGAGAGCCACCGGATTGTGGATAAGGGGCCCGATGGTACGGATCCTGACTCCGGGGTTCTTTGCGGCCAACGCCAGGGTCATACCCATGGCCCGCTTGACACCCATACAGAAGCCGAGAATATCCGCCCGGCAGACCATCCTGCCGTTCCGCTCTGCGCATTTCATGGTAACTACAATATATCGTTTTCCGAATAAAGCGGCCATCCCCAAAACGCATCGAACAGCAAAGCGCGGCCGAAAATTCCATGTATTGAGAGCTGAAATAGGGTATAATGAAGGAGTCATGACCGTGGAATCGCTTGCCGACATCCTCGAACAGGAACTCGAAGGGGCAGTGGAGGTTAAAGACAAGAAGTCTCTCCACCGCTACATCGCCATCCTCACCGAAAACCTCGTCCGTCCGGACCGTAACGAGCGGGAGCACTCCGAATTCCGTGAGGCCATCGTCAGGATCGAGACCCGGATAGACGAGGGCTTCAGGCGGATGGACGAGCGTTTCGAGGCGGTCGACAAACGCTTCGACGATGTCAATAAAAGATTCTCCATGATGTTCACCTTCATCACCATCGGATTCGTCGCCCTGGCCACGCTGATGTCCTTGTATCAGTTCATCAACTGAGATACCCTCTTTCACCCCTTCGCCGCGGCCGACTTGTCCTGCTCCGCAGGCGATACCGATGAACAGATCGTAGAAATGAAGAACCGAAGGGATCAGAACGGCGATCCTGTCCCGCATCAAATCCACCGCAATCCGCCGCCCCCTGAAAGCGAACAGCAGGATCATGGCGAACGAGTAATGAACAGCGATCAGGGAGAATTCTAGAGCGCAGGTGTTGGGCTACCCGGCTGATGCTCGGGGTCGCCAGGGTGACGACGAGAATACTAGAAAGGGATAGACATAGCAGAGAGCGCCGTATCCTCCATGATCGTTAAGATCTCCGTTGCAGCTTTGACCATCCTGGCCGTTCGGCCCTTCGCTTCTACCCCTTCTCCTCTTCCCGCCCCTCCCGCAGG
>CAZPZF010000250.1:0-4839 GCA_964590705.1 uncultured Spirochaetales bacterium
AGAAGGGGGATGACCGAAACATCTATTCCACTCCACCGACGCGGGATCTCGCCAACATCATCCTGATGGACAGCGCCTCGATACAGGCAAAAGACGTCGAATACCTCACGAAACAGGCGGCAAAACGAGGGGAGCGTTTCTCGTGGAAACCCCTGTACGACGAACAGGACGTCATGAAGACCATAGAGCAGTTCGTTACCATCTCCTACGGAAGGCCCTTTCTGCCTGTTCCCGGAATGGAGGCCTGTTTTTTTGATGCGGGGCACATTCTCGGTTCCAGCACCGTTCATATCACGGTGAATTCCGGCCGGAAAAAACTACGGGTCGGCTTTTCCGGTGACCTTGGCAGAAAGGGAAAACCCATTCTTCGGGATCCCGTGCCCATTCCTCCGGTCGAACACCTGGTGATGGAGAGCACCTATGGGGACAGGCTCCATGAAATCTCCGGCGACATCTTGGCCGCTCTTGCCCGGATCGTCAGAGAAACCGCTTCCCAAGGCGGTAAGATCATCATCCCTGCGTTCGCCGTGGAGCGCACGCAGGATCTCATTTTTTACCTCCATCTGTTGACCGACGAGAAGAAAATCCCCGATATCCCGGTGTACGTCGACAGCCCGATGGCGGTCAACGCGACCGCCATCTTCAAAAACCACCCCGAATGCTACGACGATGACACCAAGAAGGCCTTCATCGAGCATCATACGAACCCCTTCGGATTCAACTCCCTCCGTTATATCGAAAGCTCCACCCAGTCCAAGGAACTGAATTCGCTGCGCGGTCCCGCGGTGATCATCTCCTCGAGCGGTATGTGCGAGGCTGGAAGGATCCAACACCATCTCCTTAACAACCTCCCCGATCCGAAAAATACTGTGCTAATCGTCGGGTACATGGCCGCAGACACGCTCGGCCGCAAGATTCAGGAGCGGAGGAAGGAGGTCAGGATCTTGGGAGAGAGTGTGGCTCTCAAGGCGCGGGTCGAGGAGATCAAGGCGTTGAGCGCTCACGCTGATTACCATGAAATCGGCGAGTTCATCGGGCATCTGGACCTGGACATCCTGCGCACGGTGTTCCTGGTTCATGGGGAAGCATCCGCAACGAAGCATCTTCAGTCGTACCTCTTGTCCCTGGGGGTACGAGAAGTCGTGATCGTGGAGAAGGGAGTGGAATACCCACTCTCCTGAGGAATCGACATTGTACGGCACGCACAGAGAATATTTCCCTTGACGCGTTTCGTGAAAAGGAGTATCAAGAGACTGTACGTGCGTTTCTCCCCTTGCGGGAGAAGAGCAAAGCGGTCGCCGCCAGGCAGGCCGAGAAGGAGGGATAGGCTCCGTGTCCGACCCATATAGTCGTAGTAAAACCGAAAACGCACTCCGACTGGCCGCCCGGAAGACGGAACCGTGATCCCTTGACCTGGGTTTACGGCCTTCACGATCCAACCCTTCGGCCGGAAGGAGGAAGGAGGCAAACCCATGGTGATGATGTTCAAGAACAACGGCAACGTGATCGAACCCACCTCTGGGGAAAACAGGTTCTGGATCCATGTCGTCAATCCGAGCAGGGACGAGCTGTGCACCCTGCAGGACACCTATGGCATCGACCCTGATATTCTTACCGATATTCTCGATATCGACGAACTCTCCCGCATCGAAAAAGACGGGGATCAGGTTGTCATCATTCTCCGGCTTCCGATCCATGATCCGGAGCAGGAAATTTCTTATTTCACCGTTCCGTTGGGAGTGATCGTCACGAAAGATTGTATCATAACGGTGTGCCAGCGCGAGGTGGAGATCCTCGGAAGTTTCCAGAGTTCCCGAGGCAGGGTGATTCACTTTTCCGGCGCTGCATCGTTCGTCCTGAACCTTTTTTATTACTCGGCGGTGTACTTTCTCAGGCACCTCAAGGAAATAAACCGGAAAACGGCGAGCATTGAACAGGATCTCCAGAAATCGGTGAAAAACAACGAACTCATCCGGCTTCTCCGCATGGAAAAGTCGCTTGTCTTCTTCACCACCGCCCTGAAGTCAAACGAGCTGGTCCTGGAGACCATCATGCGGGCGAGGGCGTTCAAGCTGGGTTCGGAAGACGCCGATCTCCTGGAGGACGTGATCACCGAGAATCGACAGGCCATCGAAATGGCCAACATCTACAGCAACATCCTGAGTGGAATGATGGATGCGTTCGCTTCGGTCATCTCGAACAACCTCAACGTCGTGATGAAACGTCTGACCGTCGTGTCCCTGGTCCTCATGATTCCGACTCTCGTGGCGAGTTTCTACGGAATGAACATCGGGCTTCCCCTCCAGGAGAAAGTGTGGGCTTTCCCCGTAATCGCCGGGGGCAGTACCGCCTTCGGGGTTCTGGTTTTCCTCGTCTTCCGGAAGCTTCGGCTATTCTGAGTGTTCGCCGGGGCGCTCTACTGCAGCGAGATCGCCGCGGTTTTTTTGTACAGGAATTCCTCGATCCCCTCGATGCTTCCCTCGATCCCCAGACCACTCTCCTTGATCCCCGCGAAGGGGGCGGCCACGGCAGTGGGGTTAATATCGTTGATGCCGATGATGCCGTATTCGAGCCCCTCCATCATCCGCTGGGCAGTATCGAGCCTGTTCGTGTAGACGTATGACGCCAGGCCGTACGAGGTGTCGTTGGCGAGCGCGAGGATGTCGTCCCCATCGCCGAATGCGATGACTGGGGCGACCGGACCGAAGGTCTCCTCGTGGTAGATCCTCATGTCCGGCCGCACTCCGGAGATCACCGTTGGGGCGTAGAAGAATCCCTTGGCAAGCGCTCCTTCCAAAAGCCGCCGGCCTCCCGTGTGCAGGACTGCGCCCTTCTCGTGCGCGTCCGTGACCTGGCTGTCCACCTTTCGAAGTGCGGCTTCCGTCATCAGGGGCCCGACCGAAACACTCTCCTCAAGTCCGTTGCCCACGACGAGCTTCGAGACACGGGAGGTCAGTTCCGTAAGGAACGCCGGAAGAATCGTCTCATGTGCGTAGATCCGGTTTGGGCTGATACATGCCTGTCCCGAATTGAGGAATTTCAGGAGCGCGAGCCCCTTTGCCGCTCGGACAGGGTCAGCGTCCGCAAAGACGATGAAGGGGGCGTGTCCGCCCAGCTCCAGGGAGACCCTCTTGAGTCTTTCCTGCGCGCGGGAGGCGATGCTTCTCCCCGCCTCCGTGGAACCGGTGAAGGTGATCTTTCTCACCCGCGGATCCCCGATGAGCGCGTCCCCGATCGCAGCATGATCGGTTCCCGTAACGAGGTTCACCACCCCCGGCGGGAATCCCGCATCATGGAAGACGCGGAAGGTCTCTACCGCACATTTGGGAGTCAGGGTCGCGGCTTTCAGGACCACCGTGCATCCGGCCGCCGTAGCGGGGGCGATCTTTCTTGTGATCATCGATATCGGGTAATTCCACGGGGTTATCGCCCCCACGACACCGATGGGGTGGTGAAGAACCTGGAAGCGCTGGTCTGCCCTGGGCGCGGGAATCGTGCGGCCGTATACGCGCTTGGCCTCTTCCGCGAACCAGAGGAGAAAATCAGCGGCGTAACCCACTTCGCCACGGGCCGCCTTCACCGGTTTCCCTTGCTCCTCCGTCATGGTTCGCGCGAGCGCGTCTTTTCTCTCGACCATGAGCCGGTATGCCCGAGAGAGGATCTCTGACCGCTCGTACGCCGTTTTTCCGGACCACGCGGGGAAGGCGGAAGCCGCCGCTCCGATCGCCTCCGCGGTTTCCGCGGCCCCGCCGTCCGGAAACGATCCGATCTCCGCGCCGGTCGCAGGGTTGAAGGAGGAGAAGCGATTTCCTCCATGGGCTTCCTTCCACTCACCGTTGATATACATGACAGCCTCCATATTGAATAAACATCGTTTTTATGTTATAGATATACATAGTCTGGGGGATTAGCTCAGCTGGCTAGAGCGATTGGTTCGCAATCAATAGGTCGTGGGTTCGATTCCCATATCCTCCACACAGCGCTGTCCGCGGAATAGCCGCGGGCAGCTTTTTTTATACGCCCCTCCAGCCGCGCTGCCACGGCTCAATCCACGCGGCTTGATCACAGGGTGTATTCCATACCCTCCCGTGCTATCTCGATCTCGAGATCCGTTTTCCCCTTGACCAGATTGCTGTATTCCTCCGCGAGCGCGTCCAGCTGATCGTCCGTCCGCAGAGGGTCGTGGTGGAAGCAGAGGATCTTCTTGACATAGGCCTTATGAGCGGCGTTTATCGCGTATTCAAATGTTGAATGGCCCCAGCCGAGCTTCGAGTCCAGGTATTCTTTATGTGTGTACTGGGTGTCATGGATGAGGATATCGCTTGCATGGATGAACGAGAGGTATTTCTTGTTTTCCTCCTTCGCGGCAGATTCCCCCTCTACGGCCGCGCTTTCGTCGTAGTCGGGATCCGAGGGATCGGTGGGAAAGAGGTTGCGGAACGGTTCCGTGTCGTACGCGGTGCAGAAGACCTTTCCCTCGTGCTCGAAGCGGTATCCCAGGCAGAGGATCGGGTGGTTCAGATATTTCGTCCTCAGGGTGATTCCGTCCCCAAGATCCATCTCGCATTCCTTCAGTGCGTGATAGGTGATATTGGCAGAAAGCTCGCTATGCTTGACAGGGAAGTATCGATACGAGAGCTGGTCCCCGATGATCCTGTCCAGCCCCTCCTCCTCATACGTGACGGGTCCGTAGATATTAATGGTCGTTCCGGGAATGTAGATCGGCGTGAAGAACGGAAAACCCATGATGTGGTCCCAATGGGTGTGGCTGATGAAAATGTCGGTCTTCATAGGGCCCTTGGGAAGATCGCGCTGCTTCATGGAGTTCCCCAGTGCGCG
>CAZPZF010000251.1:0-4771 GCA_964590705.1 uncultured Spirochaetales bacterium
CCGGGCGGCGCCTTCGGCGCCGGGGCGATGAAGTCGGTTTTCGGCGCCTCCGGCGCCGGGGATCATGCTCCCATGTCCATCATCAACGAGGTCCGAAACCATGTCCACCGCTGGCGGAAGCTCAAGGATCCCTACGACTGGAAGGTGACCCCGGAGACGGCGCGCCTGCTCACCCACTGGAGGAACCACGAGTTTTCCAGCATTCGCCCCTTCTTCTGCCAGATAGAGGCGGTCGAGACCGCGATCTGGCTCACCGAGGTAGCGCCGAAAATCGGCGCCGAGGGGAAGAGGCTGCTCGACTACTTCGACGCGGCAAACCGGGGCTCCGGTAACGGCGGGCTCCTCCGCACCGCCCTGAAGCTCGCAACCGGAGCGGGGAAGACGACCGTGATGGCCATGATCATCGCGTGGCAGACGGTGAACGCAGTGCGCAGACCGGGGAGCAAGTTGTTTACCAGGGGGTTCCTGGTGGTGACTCCGGGAATCACCATCAAGGACCGCCTGCGGGTACTCCAACCCAACGACCCCGATAACTACTACGCACACCGCGAGCTGGTACCGCGGGACATGCTCGGCGACATCGGCCGCGCGGTCATCGTCATCACCAACTACCACGCCTTCAGACTCAGGGAGCGGATGGAGATTTCAAAAGGAGGCCGAGCCCTGCTTCAGGGACGCACGGGCGCGGAAGTGTCCACCCTTGAGACCGAGGGGGAGCGGCTCCGCGATGTCATGCCAGGACTCCTCGGTATGCGCGACATCATGGTGATAAACGACGAGGCCCACCACTGCTACCGGGAGAAACCGGACCACGCGGATGAGGGCGAGATCTCCAGAGACGAATCAGAAGAGGCCGAGGTGAACAGCGAGGCCGCGCGGCTGTGGATCAACGGCCTAGACATGGTGAACCGGAAAATCGGCGTATCGCGGGTCTTCGACCTCTCCGCGACCCCCTTCTTTCTCCGCGGTTCGGGGTACCCCGAGGGCTACCTGTTCCCCTGGACCGCGTGCGACTTCTCCCTCATGGACGCCATCGAGTGCGGTATCGTGAAGCTTCCCCGGGTGCCTGTCGTCGACAACGTCCCGGGAACGGACATGCCCACCTACCGCAATCTCTGGGAGCACATCGGAAGCAGGATGCCCAAGAAACGGCGGGCCAAGGGGGCGAACCTCGACCCGGAGAGCCTTCCCACCGAACTGAAAACCGCCCTTGACATCCTCTACGGCCATTACCTGAAAACCTTCGAGCTCTGGGAAAGAGCGGACAAGCAGACGCATCCGTGCTTCATCATCGTGTGCAGCAACACCGCCTCCTCCAAGCTCGTGTACGACTACGTTTCAGGATTCACCATGAAGAATGGGGACGGCGGAACCATCGTGCAGAACGGGAAACACCCCCTGTTCCGGAACTTCGACGAGAACGGGATCAGGTACCCCAGGCCGCGGACCATCCTCATCGACAGCGCCCAGCTCGAATCCGGAGAAGCCCTTGACGACAACTTCCGCGCCGCGGCAGCGGACGAGATAGAGCAGTTCAAGAGGGAAATCCGCGAACGGACACGTGACTGGAAGCAGGCGGAAAACCTCACCGACCAGGACCTTCTGCGGGAGGCCATGAACACGGTGGGCAAACCTGGGCGCCTTGGGGATTCCGTGCGCTGCGTGGTCTCCGTTTCCATGCTCTCGGAGGGATGGGACGCCAGCACCGTGACTCACGTTCTGGGGGTCCGGGCCTTCGGCACCCAGCTCCTCTGCGAGCAGGTGATCGGCAGAGCCCTGCGCCGCCAGTCCTACGACCTGAACGACACAGGGCTTTTTTCCGTCGAGTATGCCGATGTCCTGGGTATACCGTTCGACTTCACCGCAAAACCGGTACCGGCTCCCGCCCAGCCGCCGGTAGAGCTCGTCCAGGTCATGGCGGTAAGCCCGGAACGGGACGCCCTTGAAATAACCTTTCCGCGGATATCGGGGTATCGGGTGGATCTGCCCGAGGAGCGGATCTCCGCAGCCTTCACGGAAGACTCCGTCCTGAAACTCACCCCCGAACTGGTCGGCCCCTCCAGGGTGGTTGACGCGGGGATCATCGGGTCCGAGGTCACCCTCGACCTCTCCCACCTGGAGCGGAACCGGACCGCTTCCATCGTCTATCACCTCACCCACCGCCTCCTGGTGACCAAATGGAAGGACCCGGAAGAGACGCCGAAATTCCATCTCTTCGGCCAGCTCAAACGTATCGTGCGGGAATGGATGGATACCTGCCTGGAATGCTCCGGCGGCACCTACCCGGCCCAGCTTCTCTACCAGGAGCTGATGGACATGGCCTGCCAGAAGATTACCGCGGCGATCACCAGGTCGCAGGCGGGTAACAGGCCCGTCAAGGCGGTTCTCGACCCGTTCAATCCCACAGGATCGACCATGCATGTCAATTTCACCACTGCCAAAACGAACAGGTACCGAACCGACCCGCGCAAGTCCCATATCAACTGGGTCATCACGGACAGCGGCTGGGAGGCGGAGTTCTGCAGGATAGCCGAGGCTCACCCCCGGGTGATCTGCTACGTGAAGAACCAGAACCTCGGCTTCGAGGTGCCCTACCGGTTCGGATCGACCACCAGGACCTATATCCCGGACTTCATCGTCCGGGTGGACGACGGCAGGAGCGACCCCCTCAATCTTGTGGTGGAGATCAAGGGCTACCGAGGCGAGGACGCCAAGGCCAAGAAGGAGACGATGGAGACCTGCTGGGTTCCCGGGGTGAACAACCTCGGCCGCTTTGGCCGCTGGGATTTCCTGGAGCTCTGCGACATCATGGAAATGGAGAGCGGCTTCGCCGCCCGGGTGTCCGAGCGGATAACGGAGGCCGCCGAAAAGGGGGATCACCATTCGTAGAACGATCGACGTCATCATGGCGACCGGGATTTCCGGTGATTCAGTGGCGGATTATACGTATAATAATAGTTGTATTTTATACGTATAGGAGAGGATCATGAACAGAAAACTGACATTGTCGCTCGATGATGAAATAATAGAGCGGGCAAAAATCTACGCGGGTGAGCGCGGGCGCTCCCTTTCCGGCATCGTGGAGAACTATTTCAGGCTCATCACATCCGCGGAGCCCGGCAAGGGAAAGGGCCTTGCGCCTGTCGTCCGCGATCTTCTCGGTTCAGTCAGAGTTCCCGTTGACTTCGACTACGACAAGGCGAAAGGGGAGTATCTGGAGGGCAAACATCTCCATGATTAGTCTTTTCATCGATTCCGGCATCATCCTCGACCTGCTTTTGAAGAGAAACGAATACGACGCGGCCGCGGCCCTTTTTACCGGAATTGTCGGTGGAGAGTACCATGGCTGCACATCGCCGATCGTTCTTGCGAATATTCATTACATAGCGGCGCGGTTCGCGGGGAAGAGGAAGGCGATGGGAAACATCCGGAAGCTGCGGAGCGTCCTGTCCGTACTTCCCGTCGACGAGGAGATCGTAGACGCGGCGCTGGGTTCCGATCTGCGCGATTTCGAGGACGCGGTCCAGTGCGCGGCCGCTCGGGCGGGAAAAGTCGATTTGATCATAACGAGGAACAAGAAGGAATACCGTGGTTGCGCGGTTCCGGTCCTTACCGCGCGGGAATTCCTGGAACTGGCGAGCTCCGGCGGGTTCTGACGAGAAAATACAGAGGTAAACGATCATGGCGAAAAAAAGTCAGGGCAAGAAGGTCGAAACCATCACCCACTCAGAGGCGAAGCGGAAGAACATCCCCACCGCGGAGTACCGCTCCGTCATGGAGGGCGCGGAGAAGGCGCCGGTGCGGGTCGCCATCGAGCGGCGGAACCGCGACCTCGATCCGCAGCTGGTCTGGCGGGGAAAGGAGGAGCGGGACAGGTCGGAGCTGGTCGTCCTTGCCCCTCCCCTCTACATCCAGGAGAAGGTGCATCCCAAGGTCCTCATCGACGACCTGATCAGGAGGTCGCGGGAGGGGCGGAAAGCCGCGGAGGCGCAGATCGATCTCTTTGCGGATTTCAACGGGATCCCGGAGGGGAACGCCAGGACCGAGTTCTACCGGCACGACGCTAACTGGACCAACCGGATGATCCTGGGCGACAGCCTGCAGGTGATGGCGTCGCTCGCGGAGAGGGAGGGGCTGCGGGGCAGGGTGCAGTGCGTCTACATCGACCCGCCGTACGGGATCAAGTTCAACTCCAACTTTCAGTGGTCCACCACCAGCAGGGACGTGAAGGACGGGAACCGGGAGCACATCACGCGGGAGCCGGAGCAGGTGAAGGCCTTCCGTGACACCTGGCGCGACGGGATCCACTCCTACCTCTCGTACCTGCGGGATCGGCTGGAGATCGCCAGGGAGCTGCTAACCGATTCAGGTTCGGTCTTCGTGCAGATCGGGGACGAGAATTTAAGCAAAATAAAGGAGTTGATACTAGAAGTTTTTGGAGATAGCAATTTTATAATTACAATTCCTTTCCAAAAAAAGGCATATCAAGACGCTTCAACATTAGCTCCAGTTAATGATTATTTATTATGGTCAGCAAAGAACAAATCAGCATTAAAATTTCGACCGTTATATACACCAATGGAATTTGATGGTGATATTGGTAAATACAATAAAATAGAATCTCCTGATTTGATTATTAAGAACTCAAATGAAATTGACCCAAATGAGCTTTTGGTTTTTTTGGAAAAAGGATGGAGCCTTGTGCGGGAAGATTATCCAGTAATTAGTCAAGACGCACCATCTAAGCCACAACCATTTAAATTTGAAGGTG
>CAZPZF010000252.1:0-4764 GCA_964590705.1 uncultured Spirochaetales bacterium
CTCCCCCTCCCTCCCAAGCACAACGGCCGCCTTGCCCCGCATGTCCACCAGGCCGACATCCTCGCCGTCCATATCAGCGCCGAAAATCCAGAAGCCCTTTTCCTTTGCCTCGAGAATAGCGCGCGCCAGGTTCGATACGCAAACGATATCCACGTACTGGACAGCCCCGGCGGAAGCCCGTGCCACCGCGTCGGTCTCGCCTGCCGACCTTCGCTCCTGCCGGACCACCAGGTCCACGGCGAACTGGTCCGCGCAACGGAGAATGGCCCCGAAATTCTGCGGGTCGGTGATTCCGTCGAGGAAGAGGATCGTTTGACTATGGCCGCGCAAGGAATCGAGGGCATCTGTAAAGGATCGGCTGGCCCCGGGCGCCCTTTCGCCTGATAGGGCGAAGAGAATGCCGGTTTCGGTCGATAGGCCTGTCCGCTTCACGATCCCGCCGGGCCGGCAGGAAACAACCTCGATGCCTCCGGCTGCCGCGCGTTCCATGATGACCGAGGTTCGTTTGTTCCGCTTTTCAACGTAGAGGGTACCGCGGCGGCCGGCTCTGATTGCTTCCTCCACCGCGTGCAGACCCGTCAGATGCTCAGCCATGGGAGGCCCGAAACAGCCCTGCGATACCGAAGGCTTTCATCTTTCCCCGAATTCCTTCACAAGATCGGGAACGCCGTCGAAATCGGTGTCTCGTTCGTATCGGGAGACGTAGATCCCCTTGATTAAATGAACCCAGATATCAACCCGCGAATCGAAATTCGAGTCTATCTCCCTGCGCATGAGAACGCCGGAAGCGTAGAAGTAGAAATCGTCCATGACGCTGTCCCCGTTGAAATCCCTCTCCTCGGAGAGCTTTTCGCCGGCGGAGTCGAGGATGATGATGTAGTCGATTATTCCGTTTGCGTCGGAATCGATGATGATCCGTTTCAGGGTTCTCCCGTTGTATTCGTATTCCGTCTCCCGTGCTGCGGCCGGCGGAGAAGCGCCGCCGGCGTTCATGGCCGCCGACTGTGGAAAAACGGGAAGAAGGGCGCTTAGAAGAAATAGGAACACGCTGAAGACTGTTTTCGGATGGCTCAATGGATTCTCCTTGAGTGTCGCTGGGAATGAGGCTCTGTACGATTATCGGACGATACCGCTCATTAGCTGAAGAGGCGATAATCAGAGGTCTGAGAGCCTGATGGGTTTCGGGCTCTCGTTTTCACCCTGGATCTGGGAGAATTCCTTGAGGAGGTCGCGCGCCCTTCCCGAGAGGCGCGTCGGGATCTCGATACGCACCTTGATGTATAGATCTCCTCTTCTGGATTCGTTGTGCAGGTAGGGAATCCCTTCGCCTCTCAAGCGAAGGATCTTTCCATTTTGGGTCCCTGGCGGGATCTTCACCTTGACCGTCTTCTGGTCCAGGGTCTCGACCTGGATCTCAGAGCCCAGCGTTGCCTGGGTGATGGAGATCGGGATGACGCAGTAGATGTCGTTTCCATCACGTTCGAAGTATTCGTGCGCCTTGACGGAGATATAGACGTAGAGATCGCCCGGAGGGCCCCCGTTCGGGCCAAAGTCCCCTTGGCCGGGTATGTTGATCCGTTTTCCCGATTCGATCCCCGGAGGGATCGTCACCTTTATCTTCTGCTTCTTCTGAACGAGACCGCTTCCGCCGCACTCTCTGCAGGGATGTTCGATGATGTATCCCTCGCCGTTGCACGATGAGCAAGGCGTGGCGATGGAGAAGAATCCGGAGCTTCTGCGGACCTGTCCGGTTCCGCCGCATGTAGGGCATACCTTCCTGCCGCTCCCGGATTCCGCTCCCGAACCGCCGCAGGTGCCGCAGGAGGAATTGCGGTTGAAGGAGATCTCTACCTTGGTTCCAAAGACCGCCTCCGTGAACGGGATCTCCAGATTGTACCTGAGATCCGCTCCCCGCTGTACGGAGGACTGCCCCTGGCGCCTTCTGCCCGATCCGCCGCTCCCGCCGAAGAAAGAGTTGAAGATACCCCCGAAATCTCCCCCGAAGATATCCTCGAAATCGCGGAAGACCGACGAGAAATCGTGTGCCTGACCGCCGGGGCCGGCCATTCCTTCAACGCCGGCAAAGCCGAACTGGTCGTATGTCTGCCTCTTCTTGTCGTCGCTCAGAACCTCGTACGCTTCGGTCGCCTCCTTGAAGCGCTCCTCAGCCTCCTTGTTCCCCGGATTCTTGTCCGGGTGGTACTGTATCGCGAGTCTCCGGTACGCCTTTTTGATGTCATCCTTGGGCGCTCCCTTGGGAACGCCCAGGACTTCATAATAATCTCGTTTAGCCAAGGGTCGTCACTCTGCTCTCAAAGGCTCATTTCTTGTCGTCGTCGTCGACGACTTCATAATCGACATCCTCGACATTGCCCTTTCCGGTCTGCTTCTGGTGTCCGGATTGGCCGTTCGAGCCTTGGCCG
Organism: uncultured Spirochaetales bacterium; assembly: GCA_964590705.1. Lineage (GTDB taxonomy): Bacteria > Spirochaetota > Spirochaetia > CAZPZF01 > CAZPZF01 > CAZPZF01. The sequence continues at coordinate 2,424 of CAZPZF010000252.1, forward strand.
TAGGTTTCCTGCCCATAGGATCCCTGGCCGTCGGAACCAGGCTTGGTCCCTCCAGCCGACGCGTTCTGCTGGCTCTGGGCGCCCGCGTTCTTGTAGACTTCTTCCGCGAGTTTGTATGAAGCCTTCTTCAGTTCCTCGAGCTTGGCCCGCATATCATCGATCGAGCCTCCCTGAACCGCTTGCTTGAGAGACTCTATGGCTTTCTTGATGCTCTCCTTCTCGCCTGCGCTCACCTTATCGCCGTAGTCCGCAAGGGATTTTTCGGTGGTGTAGATCATCGTATCGGCCTCGTTGCGAACCTCGACCCGTTCCCGCTCCTTCTTGTCCTCCTCGGCGTGCTCCTCCGCTTCACGGACCATCTTCTTGATCTCCTCCTCTTTGAGACCGGAGGAAGACTCGATCCTGATCTTCTGTTCCTTCCCGGTTCCCAGGTCCTTCGCGGAAACGTGCACAATGCCGTTGGCGTCGATGTCGAAGGTTACTTCGATCTGGGGTATGCCGCGCGGCGCCGGGGGAATGCCCACGAGGTCGAACCTGCCGAGGGTTCTGTTCTGGGCGGCCATTTCCCGTTCTCCCTGGAGGACGTGGATGGAAACAGCAGTCTGGTTGTCGGCCGCTGTGGAGAAGATCTGACTCTTCCGCGTCGGGATGGTCGTGTTTCGCTCGATGAGTTTGGTAAAGACGCCCCCGAGGGGCTCGATCCCGAGCGAAAGAGGCGTAACGTCGAGGAGAAGGACGTCCTTAACGTCCCCTCCCAGGATTCCGCCCTGGATGGCGGCGCCGACCGCTACCACTTCATCGGGATTGACGCCCTTGTGCGGCTCCTTTTTGAAGAGCTCCCGGACGAGCTGTTGGACGCATGGAATGCGGGTCGATCCGCCGACGAGTACGACTTCGTCGATCTCCTCGGCGCTGAGGCTGGCGTCCTGGAGGGCCCGCTTGCACGGCCCCTTGGTCTTCTCAACGAGATCGGCGATCATCTGCTCGAATTTCGCTCGAGTCAGGTTGTACTGAAGATGCTTCGGCCCGGAAGCGTCCGCGGTGATGAACGGGAGATTGATGTCCGTACTCAGGGTGTTTGAAAGCTCGATCTTCGCCTTTTCCGCGGATTCCCTGAGGCGCTGCAAGGCCATCCTGTCTTTCGTGAGGTCGATCCCGTAGTCCTTCTTGAAATTGTCCACCAGCCAGTCGATGATTCTCTGGTCAAAGTTATCGCCCCCGAGGTGGGTATCTCCGTTGGTCGACTTCACCTCGAATACACCGTCTCCGAGCTCGAGGATGGAGATGTCGAAGGTTCCTCCGCCGAGGTCGTAGACGGCGATCTTTTCCTCTTTCTTGTCCTTGCCGAATCCATAGGCGAGGGCCGCCGCGGTCGGTTCGTTGACGATCCGTTTCACATCGAGGCCCGCGATCTTCCCAGCGTCCGGGGTAGCCTGACGCTGTGCGTCGTTGAAATAGGCGGGCACCGTGATGACAGCCTCCGTGACAGTTTCCCCGAGATAGTCCTCGGCCGTCTTTTTCATCTTTTGGAGAATGGCCGCCGAGATCTCCTGAGGGGAGTAGTCCTTGTCCATGATCCGAACTCTGGCCTCTTTGCCGGACCCTTCCACGACCGAATAGGGGACCATCCGAATCTCTTCGGGGACTTCGGCGTATCTCCTCCCCATGAAGCGCTTGATCGAATACACCGTGTTTTCCGCGTTCGTAATGATCTGGTTTTTAGCTGGCTGGCCCACGAGCCTTTCACCCTTCGATGTGAAAGCGACGATGGACGGGGTCGTCCGTTGGCCTTCTGAATTCTGGATGACCACCGGTTCCCCCCCTTCCATGACAGCGACGCATGAATTTGTCGTTCCGAGATCTATTCCGATAATCCTACCCATTATTGTTTCTCCTCTTTCTTCACGTTTTCTTCCATTTCAGCGGCCGATTTCGGTTCTGCCGATTTCGGGTCTGCAATTCCTTTACCGTTTCCTTCGGGAACGGCGACCTTTACCTTCGCGTGCCGTATGACACGATCATGAAGCGAGTATCCTCTCTGAAAATCCTCAAGAACGGTCTGGGTATCGTGTTCACGACTCTTCACCGCCATGATCGCCTCGTGCCTCTCCGGGTTGAATTCCTGACCGACGCTCTCGAACCTCTTGAGTCCCCAATTCCGCTCCAGCATACCGACGAACTGCTTCTCAATCAGTGCGATACCCGAATGGAAGGCCCCGAAGTCTCCGCTCTCATCTGCGGACTTGAGGGCCCGCTCGAAATCGTCGATGATCGTGATGAGGTCGACGAGGAGGTTGGCATTCGCGTACTTGATCGCCTCCTCCTTCTCGCGGATTATCCG
>CAZPZF010000253.1:0-4708 GCA_964590705.1 uncultured Spirochaetales bacterium
AGCAGGGAGAACTCGATCGTAAAGTCGAAGACACCGACATCATAGTCCAGGATCCCTCTTATTTCGTCCGAAAGGAATCCGGTTTTATATCTAAAATTACCCAAATATCCCCCGAAGAGAAAGGAGAGAGAAAACTCGTTATCATTAGCGCTTCCGGTATCCGCGCCGCTTGCACCGCCCAACCCACCCGCGCCGCTCTCGACACCCGCTGTAATCGGCCCGCCCTGCGCGGCATCTCCACCTTCCTGCGCGCCAAGCGGAAAAAAGAACAGGAGACAACCGGCGGCTACCATCGCGGCCTTTATAAAGCCAGTAGAAAGCCAATGACGAAGCATGTTTTCTCCTTAAAGAAACAATTCCTGCAGGAACAGGGAATTATCGCGAGAATTCAGCTCGTGATCGGGCAGGTAGCCCTCGGAATAGAGGGAAAAAACCCCATCCGCCCGGGAGCCATCATCTTCTTTCACCAGGTCGACATGGTAGACCTGGCAGGCGTGGGCGACGATGAAATCAAGATCGCTGTTCCCGATCAAGCTGATCCGGGTGAAACCGTTTTTCTTCACGTCCTTGACGATCCTCTCGATCGCTTCCTTGTATACCACGACGTTTCGAACGGTCTTTTTGAAATACCGATAGCTCCTCCGCATCACTTCTTCGACCCCCGCGGGCGTCAACGCGTAGAGGATCTTCCGGTTCGAGAGTCTCATCATGGTGAGCCAGCCCTTCTGCGAAAGCTGGTGGAGGATCAGGTTGGCGGTTCCCAAGGAGACTCCCGCGATCTCCGCGATGTCACGTTGGCGCACCTGCTCCTTCTTGCGATGGATCAGTTTGAGGATCTCGTATTCTTTTTCGTCGGTAATCATAGGCAACAGGAAGGCGACATGGAGCGGAATGAGAAAAAAGAGGAAGGACCCCGCGAGAGGGTCCTTCCCGAAGCGGTCGTAATGGGATCTACTGGATGACGAAACCGAAATTGAGAACCACGTTGTAGGTCTGTCCGGCCTGGAAGACGACCGTCTGTTCGGCGGCCACGCCTCCCGAGGTGATCCGGATCACGTGAGATCCGGGAGGGATGTCGTTCGGGCCGAGATTGGCCGGCTTTCCGTCCACGAAGATCTTGATCTGATTGATCGATCCCGGGATCCTCGCGTCCTGGATGTTCTGCGGTACGGCAAAGACGACCTTTGCCATGAGCGGAATCAGGGCGGCGTCGACGACCGTATTCTGCGTCAAGTTTACGGTTGTAATGAAGTCCTGGAATCCGGGCATACTCACCTGGATCGAGTAGGTTCCGGGAGCGTAGGCTCCGGAGAAGTTCGTGACGCCTGCCTTGTTCTTGTTGATGAAGACCTGGGCTCCCTGCACGGGCGACTGAACCGTCAGGGTGAACAGGATCGGGTTGAGCGCGGCGGTAATCGCCATATCCTCTTTCAAGACGATGTTCGCATTGAAGTCCTGATAGCCCGGCATGCTCACGCGAACCGCGTAGTTCCCCGGCGCGAACTCGCCGATGAAATTGGTTTTACCCACCGCATTGTTGTTCACGAAGACCTGGGCGCCCTGCACGGGCGACTGAACCGTCAGTTTAAACATCTGTGCTTTCAGCGGCGCGTTTACCGTGGTATCGCCCTTGAGAGCAACCGTGGTATTGAAGTCCTCGAAGCCGGGCATAGTCACCCTGATCTGGTAGTTGCCGGGTGGATAGGTTCCCAGGTAATTGGTCTTTCCAACAGGGTTGTTATTGATAAAGACCTGAGCCCCCTGAACCGGCGACTGAACGGAGAGCTTGAAGCCCAGAGGCTGGAGGTTGGCGGTGACCGTCATGTTCTGAGTCAGGTTCACCGTCGTCGAGAAGTCCTGGAATCCCGCGGCCTTGACTTCAACGGTATGCGTACCCGCGGGAAGGGTGAAATCCGTTCCCTTCACCGGTTTACCGTCGATGAAGATCTGCGCGTTCGCCGGATTGGCGACGATCTTGAGAACGAAATTGGCAGGTGTCCGAGTCGAACCGCCGCCCGTGCTCTGCGCGGTAAGGGAGGGAAGCCCGATCAAGCAGACGAACAGGAAGAGAAACAGCAGCTTGGCTGAAATCTTTTTCATACCTTCTCCTGAAGGACGCGGGAGAGAGCCTCCCGCGTCGAGTTAACCGAACTACCGGGCGGCGCCGCCGGCGACGATGATGGAATCAGTAACGCCTTTGTAGGTCGTCGTGGCAAGCCCGATCTCCGGAACGATCTGGAACCACTGCGCGTTCGCGTCGTCAAAGTACATGTTTACGCGGAGGATCGATGCGGTCTGGATGTCCGTGTACTCGGGGAGCGTGTAGCGGCCGAGCTGGGTGGAGCCGTAGAACACGTAGACGACCGGGTTCGCAGCCAGAGCTTTTGCGTCAGCGGCGGAGAGGAGAGCGTCATCCTGCTTTGCGCCATTAGTCGTGGTTGACGGGTTGTCCGCGTTAAAGGCGTGCAGGTAATAGACCATTGCGCCAACGTAATCATAATTTCCCTCCGGCAGTTTGCTCGCATCACCGGCGCCGGTACTCACGTAGTCAGTCTCCGTGTATACGGAAGCCGCTGCCGTCAACGGTATATAGGTCACCGTAAAGGTTTCCGGGCCTCCGGCCATCTGCGCCGTTCCGCCAAAGTTGTCGATGTCCTTGTTGATCAACACGGTCACCTCGTTGGAAGGATCCTTATAGCTTCCAGAGCCCGGCCCAAGCGTGGTCCTGGTCGATCCGAGGATCTGATAGAAGCCGTCGGCAGTAACATAGTTCTCGGCAGCTTTTGGGAAGCTGAGAACCGCGTCAACGTCCTCGAAATCCCTATCCCAAAGTACGATGATGGAGAGGGTGTTCTTTTCGGTCGCGAATCCCCCGATGTTCGGGAGCGTCTGGTTGAGGCCGCTCACCTCGACAACCTGCTTGGTGAAGGTCATTCCCGTAGCGCTCGCGGTCAGTTCGTACTTTCCGTATTCGACATCGGCGAAGGCGTAGTACCCGGTCGCGCTGGTTGTCGCGATGAAGGACACACCGTCCGTTTCAAGGGAGGTCAGCTTCACCGTGGCGCTGGCAATCGCCTCTCCGGTCTTGACGTCCACCACATAGCCCTGGGGCGCCGCCAGATAGGCGAACAGATCGGCCAGGAAGTCGCAGCCCGCAAAGGCCGAGAGAATCATGCCGGCGGCAAGGAGAATAAGAGCCGTTTTCAGGATCGTTTTCTTCATAATACCCTCCGTCTAATGTTCTAAAACATCTCATCCATGCAGCGTTTTACGAATTTTACATTGCGAGTGCCTGTAATTATAGTACAATCCGGGAGAAAAACAAAGGTTACACGGCCTTTCATTCCGTTTTTTCCGCAGTGGCCAGATCCATAAGCCGCCTTAATTCCTCGCCTGGCTCCGGAAGGCCTCTAAAGGCCCTTCCGAGAATCCTGGCGTCAGACCTCAAAACCACGACAACCGTAAGAAAGATCACCTTAAAGTAATTTCGGAGCGTCCTGTTTTCCGTATACCACGCCTCGAGCTCTCCCTTGTACGGAGTGACCACCTTCTCGAAACACTCGTCATAGCCGCGTTCGCTGTATGACATGAGCCTTTCCTCGTCCCGAAAGACGATCGATCCGATGCCGCTCAATCCCGGTTTTATAGTTGCGAGTCTCTCCTGTATCTCCTCGGGATACATCCCGAACTGCGACGGTACGAGGGGCCGCGGCCCGACGACGCTCATGTCTCCCCGGATGATGTTGAAAAGCTGCGGCAGCTCGTTGATCTTCGTTTTGCGCAGGAATTTACCAAGGGGAAGGACCCGGGGGTCGTTCTTCCTCGTGATCTCCCCGCCTTCCATCCTCTCGGCGTTCTTCAGCATAGTAATGAACTTGATGACCTTGAAGAGCTTCTTCCCTTTTCCGACCCGGTTCTGCAGATAGAAGACCTCGTGTTCGCCGGTCGCGAGTAAAAGGACCGCTATGAGGAGAAAGAGGGGAGATAGAACTATCACCGCGAGAAGAGAGAAGAAGAGGTCGAAAAACCGTATCATGGTCACATCCTGCCATCCAGGTATTTCCCGGTCTCGTAGTGATCGAAACCGGGTAGGAGGAGGTAGAACAGGTCGAGGATGTCCTTCTTGTTCCACCGCCCTGCCTTCTCGAGGCGTTCTATCCCCTCGAGGAACGCGTGCAGGTCCGAATCCGAGGCCCTGTAACCATTCATGACGACGCCGACGGAGGCGAAACGCTCCGTGTCGATCTTCTCGTTTTCCGTGTAGAACTCCTCGAAGTCCTTCTCACCTGTTGTATCCGACGAAAAGAAGTAGCAAGGCCATTTTCCGGCGGCTTTCGCTGAAGAGACAGATGCGCGGGCCTCCTCCTCGGAGGAGCATAGAAGGGGTTCGAATCCCTGAGCCCTGAGGAATTTCTCCGCGATGCTCGAGAAGGTCACGAGGTTAAGTTCAGGTGAAAGTGTGGGAAAGAAGATCTCCCCGTTTCCGCCGAGAATCCCGGAGAGAAGGCAGAGTTCGCCGGCCTCTTTTCCCGTAACGAAATAGCGTCGTACTTCTTTCGGGGCGGCGATGGGCTGATCCTTCTCCATCCTTCGCCGAAACCCATGCAGAAGACTGCCGTCGGAAAATGCGACATTGGCGAACCGCGCCGTGGAGATGGGGATTTTCCCGCTATTGGCGAGAAGAAACATCTCCATGATCCTCTTAGAG
>CAZPZF010000254.1:0-4699 GCA_964590705.1 uncultured Spirochaetales bacterium
ACCTCTACAATGAAAAACTCAACGCCGCGAGCAGCATTCCGGTAAAATAAGTTCCGCTGTTTAGCCTGAGAACAGCCTTGCTCTCCTTGAGTCGGAACGAATATAGGGTGAGAAAATAATCGGAGACCATGAAGAGTGCCAGACCGAGACCCAGCAGCGCCATCTTCACGTTCGGGTACGCGGCTGTCATGGCGATTCCAAGGGTGCCGTGCGTCGTTACGGTGGCGATATAGAAAAGGAAAATTCTGTATGGAATCCTCAGCCATCCCTTCTTATACAGGATGAAGAACGATCCCCAGGCCGCGGCGAGAAGGAGTGCGAACCACCAGATATCCGCGAACAGCACGCCGAGGGTCCGGCAGAGAAGGATCTCGTACGCGATGAAGAAAAGATTGGAGATCATGAACAGCACCCCCCCCTTCATGAAGCTGAAGAGGAGAAATACGTCGCCCAGCCACGCGAATATGAAGGCGGCTATGGCTACCGCGTGGAAACTGGCCAATTGATAATTCCGGCTGAAAGCTGCGAGGAAATAGAGAAGGAACAGGGATGCCAGGATGATCTTGTTTACCACCCGCCTCTTGAAATTTCCGCTCGTTTCGGAAAAGAAGTAACAGAAAAGCGTCCCCAGGTAGAGAATGATGAATACGATCTGATACCAGCTCATTCAGGAAGATCCTCACGCGTTGATTTATAGATCAAGGGTAAAGGCTAATTTTCACAATGTCAATGAAAGCGGAAACCAGATTTCCTCCTTTGCGAAAGGGGATGAATGCGTGTAGAATTGGAGCACACGATCACGGAGGGACTGCCATGGACCTTTTCGAACGCCGGATAGAGCTTCACGAAGAGCTCCTGGCCGCCGCGCGCGGGGATATCCCCGTAGAGCTGTTGATCCGCGGCGGATCATTTCTCAACGTTCACACGGGGGAGACGCTCCGGGGTGACGTGGCGGTCCACCGCGGCTTCATCGTCGGGATCATGCCCGGAGGTGGGCTGGCCGGCGGGATGCCGGAAGCCCGCGGGGTTCTCGACGCCGCGGGAAAGACGGTCATTCCCGCGTTCATAGATCCCCACGTCCACATCGAGAGCTCCATGGTTCTCCCGCCGGCGTACGCCGAGGTCGTGGGACCGGGAGGCACGGGAACCGTGTTCACGGACCCGCACGAGATCGTGAACGTGATGGGAATCGAAGGCTTCAGGCTCATGAAGGACAACGCGGCGGATCTTCCCGTCCGTTTCTTCTTCGATATCCCCTCGTGCGTACCCTCCAAGCGGGGAGCCGAGACATCCGGCGCGGAAATCGGGGAGCCGGAGATCGGCGCGATGGCCGGCGAGGGGGGGAGGAAGCTCGGTGAACTCATGAGCTATCCGGAGATCGTATCCGGAGACCCGGTTCTCAATGGAATCGTGAAGGCCGGATGGCGCCTCGGCCTTCCCCGTGACGCGCACTTCCCCATGACCGACATCCTGGGGAGCCTCTTCTCTTCGCTCGGCGCGGGAGAGAAGCTACGGGTCGGTATCGGGATGGTCCTTGCAAGGCTCCCCGGACTCCGCGGCGCGATCGATCTCGCGGTCGACACGATCGTGAAACGGCTCAGAGTGGGAAACTACCGCGACCTCGACACCTACCTCACCGCGCTCGGTATCACCGCGGACCACGAGACCTACGGGCCAGAGCTTCAGGTAAAACTGGACCACGGCATGTACGTAATGGTCAGTTCCCATCTTTTCTCCATGCCCATAACCCCGCCGCTGTACCTGCGGATCGTGCGGAAGCTGCGCTTCCGTGACAGCATCGGGGCTTGCACCGACGATATCTGGCCCGACGATCTCATGGAGAAGAAGGGGCTTCTGGGGGTTCTCAGGGGACTGGTGCGCCACGGGATAGACCCGGTCGACGCGATACGGTTCGCCACCATCAACAACGCGCGCAGACTCGCGCAGGTCGGCATCCAAGAGGCTTCGCTTCTGGGTGCGGTTGCTCCGGGAATGGTTGCGGACCTTGTCCTGCTCCGCGGTCGTCTGCGCGATCTCGACGTGGACGAGGTGATCCACGACGGTAAGGTAGTTGCGCGTGGAGGGAAACTCCTCGAGCCGGTCCGCGCGCCGGAGGTTCCCCCTGCGGCACTACGGACGGTCGCGTTGGAACCGATTACGCGAGACCGGTTCATGTTCCACGCGCCTGTGAAAGGGGCGGCGTCGGAAGGTGGCGCGCCGGCTCGAAGCGGGGCAAGAAGCCCGCTGGTCAGGGTCATCAAAGTGCCGCCACCTCCCGCCCTGTTTCCCGTTCTTGCCGAGGAGGAGATCCCCGTTTCCGCGGACGGCACTCTCGACACGGGCGGACTCATGGCCGTAGCGGTCTTCAACCGCTACGGCCGGGGGAACGCGCGAAGCGCGGTTTCCGGGATCGGCCTGGTACGGGGGTTCAGCATGAAGTGCGGGGCCGTGGCGTCGACCCTTGCCCACGACTCCCATAACCTGGTCGTCATGGGCGTCGACCCGGACGAGATGGCTCTGGCGGCCAACGAGGTCATCGAAATGGGCGGGGGCATGTGCGCGATCAGGGGAAAGGAGGTGTTGGCGCTTCTTCCCTTCCCCGTGGGGGGGCTCATGACTTCAGGATCCGTGGCGGAGATCGGCGAAAAGGTGAAGGTTTTCAGGTCGGCCATCGCATCGCTGGGACTCGATCCGGGAAACCCGATCTTCCCGTTCGCCATATTCACGCTGCCGGCCATGCCCGGGCCGAAAATCACCGACCTCGGGCTGTGGGACGGTGACAACGGCAGGCTCGTTACATTGTTCGCGTAATGGACCGCTTGTCCAACCAGGCGTTCCGGAATAGAATGGCTCCCTTGTCGGGATGCTTGTATTCAAAGACCGTCCGGAAGGCGCCGGGGATCATCCTCGCCGGCGGCTGTCCTGGGCGGCGCAAGGAGACGTGAATGGTCGATCCGAAAGAAGCGATGAAGGGAAGAGTTCTTTTCGAGCAGGGCTCTCATAGGGTCGTCTGGCTTGGCTGGGACGAGAAGACGGCTTCCGGGGCGGTGCAGACGAATCAGTACCTGATCGTCGACGGTGAGCGGGGCATGCTTCTCGATCCGGGAGGGGTGCACCTGTTCTCTCACGTAGTGGCGGCGCTGAGCGGTTTCATTTCCATCGATCGGATAGACACGATCCTCTTCTCCCATCAGGACCCCGATGTTTCTTCGGGCATCACCCTCTGGCTCGGCGTGACGCCGGCCACGATCCACATCTCCGAACTCTGGATGCGTTTCCTGCCTCATTTCGGAATCGTGAACATGAAGCGCCTCTCCCCGATCCCGGACGCAGGGAAGAACGTCCCGTTCGGGAGCGGGACAGTGGCCTGCGTTCCGGCCCACTTCCTCCATTCGCCGGGGAATTTCTCCTTCCACGATTCCCAGTCGAGGATCCTCTTCTCCGGCGACATCGGGGCCGCGGTCTTCCCGGAGGGCAAAGAATACTTGTTCGTGGAGGATTTCCAGGCCCACGTTCCTCTCATGGAGGGATTTCACAGACGATACATGGTTTCCCGAAAGGCGTGCGCTCAGTGGGTATCGAGGGTCCGCAAACTTCCCCGGTTCATGATCGCCCCCCAGCACGGAGCCATCTTCCCCGAGGCGCAGGCGGATCGGTTTCTGTCCTGGATCGAGGGACTTGAATGCGGCATCGACCTGTTCAGGGACTGATGACCCGGCCATTAAGGAGCTGAGAAATGGCTGAATCTCTTTCAGAGAAGGTGTTTGTGCATTACGGGATGGGGGTTTCCCTGTTCGCCTTGGGGTACCACAAATCGCAGGTTCTGGGATCCGTCACCTCCGATTCGCTGGACCTCATAGAAGGTACCATCGAGGAAGTGAAGAACTCCCTCGCATCGATCGTCTCCGTATTCGAGGAGATGCGGGCAACGTCAGAGAACACGTCGGGAAACGCCTCCGAGATCAACGGGAAACTATCCTCCATCGTCAAGAACACGGCCGACCTGGACGCAGAACTGAACGCCCGCGTCACCGACATTTCGAAAGCGCAGCGAGATTCGCGCGAGATGGGTGAACTCTTCACAGATCTCTCGAAAAAGACGGAACAGATCCAGGAGATCACCGGGTCGATACGAGACGTCTCCGAGAGGACCAACATCCTGGCGATCAACGCCTCCATAGAGGCGGCACGAGCGGGAGGCGAGGCGGGCAAGGGTTTCCGGATCATCGCCGGAGAAGTCAGGGCGCTTGCGCAGAAGACGAGGGATTTCGCGGGGACGATAGAGACGAACATAGACGAGTTCCGCAGGGCTTCGGACCGGGTGACTCAGTACGTCACCGCGTTTACGGGGGTTCTCGATTCCTTCACGAGGAACATCATGGAGATACGCGACCGTTTTTCCGAAAACACGAAACACCAGGCCGCTGTAAGCGGTGCGGTTGCCCAGATATCGGAAGCGGTGAGCGAGGAAGCCGCGGCTCTCAACGTCGGCCTCGAGGCTCTTGAGCATACCTTTGAATCCCTGCGTGATTCCCTCGCCGTCATCAAGGCTCTTTCGAGGGCGCGAGAGAATATCGATACCATTCTTTCCTGAAGGAAGACTTATCGGTCATGGGTATGGTAGAGCGGGTGGCATCAAGAGGCGATCTCCGGGCCTTTATCCGGCTCCCCGCCGAGCTGTACCGGAACGACCCCCTCT
>CAZPZF010000255.1:0-4696 GCA_964590705.1 uncultured Spirochaetales bacterium
TTGCGGAGTGTTGTATCCGTTTTGCTATCCGTTTTACCGATCTTGCTATGTGTTCCGCTCATGATCACGCGGGTTTGACCGGGACGCAGAGATCCATACTGAGACCGCGCGATTTAGGGGTGTAGTATTTCTCGAGGTAACTCAGCCCCTCTCCCGGCTCGAAACCGCTTCCGGGAAACCAGAGGCCGTACAGATACGAGATGGTGTTCCTGAAATGCTCGCCGTACTCCGCCCATTCCCCCTCGATCCTGACCGAGACGAATTTACCGCTATGGATGTCTTCGCTCCCAACTTCCCCCTCCGGCCGGGTTCCGGGAGGAACGGTGTAGCAGGCCATGTAGCGGCATTTACCCGGTTCGGTTATCTCCGTGTCGTCGTAGGTGACGCCGATGCAGAGTGTCTCCGGCGTGAAGATGTCCCGTGCCCGCAGCCAGAGGGCCAGGCGGTCGAAGGCCCTGCTGATGTTCTCGTTGAACGTGTTCTCGGTGAAACCGATGAGTCTGATGTAGGCGACGTGGTATCCGGGCAACTGCTCGACCCTGGGGGTGAAGGGGAAGTTCCTAAAACGGGCGTACTGAGACGGCGCCATGTCCGGGAACAGGACGTGAAGCGGCGGCTCCGACCTGCCGTAGAGATTGTCTCCTGTGGCCGGCGGGGGAAGGGTCTGACCGAAGCGCTTGCGGTACTCGGTGGGAGGCTCGTTGAACAGGAGCTTGAAGGCCCGGGTAAAGGCTGAAGACGACGAGAATCCGCACTCCAGGGCGATCTCCGTGACCGAGAGGTTCCGGTTCCGCCGGAGCTTGTGCGCGGCCTTTTCCAGCCGGAGACGGGTGATGTAGGCGTTGAGGGTCTCTCCGACCATCGTATGGAAGAGACGGTGGAAATGGTATGGGGAAAAGGAGGCCACCTGGGAGAGGCCTTCCAGGGTGAGATCTTCGGAGAGGTGCTGATTGATGTAGTCTATCACCCTATTGATTCGACAGGCGTATTCTTTGCGCTGGCGGTAATCCTTCCAGGGATCGGACATGGAAAAAGTGTAGCGGCCGCTCCTCGATCCTGTCAATCCGCTGTCTCCGCCTTTCCTTTCCTTTAGGAGCCTGATGATGTACAATCACCGGGAAGGATGAAACCGAACCTCAAACCCTATCAGGATCTCGACCGCGATTATCGATTCCACCGTGCTGCGCCGCGCCGCTTCCGGTCGAGCAGGCGCCGGGTATCGGCCTCTATGCTCGCGCGGGCGCAGGTGTCGACGCCGAGGCGAGCGATGGAAGCGCGCGCCCTTTTCCTCGTCCTGCCGCTGGCAGCGTCCATCCTCTTCCTATCCTCCTGCGGACTCGGCCGCGGCGCGGGCGGAGACGGTTCGGGGCAGCTTAGAGACTATTCCCTGCGGAGGGGGGATGATGAAAGCAGGACAGCTTCGACCGCCGAATCCGGTACGACCGGAACGGGAAAGACGGGAGCCGAACCAAGCACCGCCGCAGGGTCGGAGGCCGGAGTCGTGGAGACCAGGGGCGGCGGAGGGAACGTTCCCGGGCAGCGAAGCGCGGCAGATCCCCGTTCTTCAGGGAAAACCGGTGAGAAATCGGAAGGGAACCTTTCCTTCAATCTCGCTTCTGGGGGAAGCGTAGTCGAACGGGAAAACACCATTTGGTTCGCTGCGTATGGGCGGGAGCATCGGATCTATCGGTGGAATAGGGATACGGGAAACTGTCTTCCCCTTCCGTTTGAAGGCGGGGAGGATCCGGCGGCCGACGAGATCCACCATCTCAACCTCCTCGGCGACACCCTCTGCTTCATCCACGGCTGGGATGACGGGGGAGGATCACGGCTCCGGGGAGTTCTCGTCACCATGGGAATCGATGGAACGGGAATACGGATCCACGGTGGAACCGGAGGGTTGACCGGACTTGCCGTGTCCGGAGGGGCGCTCTACGGATGCGGAGCCGGCGGGCTTTTCCTCCTGGACGCCCGGACCGGTGAACAGCTTCCGGTATCCGGCGTTCCGGCCGTATCGAACCTCGCGACCGCTTCCGATGCTCTCTTCTTCCTTTCCGGAGATCCCTCCGTCCGGGGGATCTACCGATATTCTCCCGCGACGGGGCGTACGGACAGGCTTCCGATCGAAGACATCTCCCTCTTCTCGATCCAGGATGGAGTGATCCTGGGAGCCAAGGCGGGAAGTCCCGGGCTCTTCTTGTGGGATCCGATGACCGGGGACGAGCGGCTCCTGTCTTCCCGTCCGTTTTCCGCGCCGGCGATGATAACCGATTTTGGGATCATCACGTGGCGCGACGGCATGATCACCCTTCTTTCCATCCCAGAAGATGCCGAGAAGATCCTTCTTGAAGAATCCTCCCTGCGGCCTCAGGCGGCCGGGGAGCTGCTCTTCTTCGGGACGCCCGGCAACCTTCAGGATTACGGTTTCATCCGCATGGACGGATCCGGAAGGATCGGGTTGTCCGAAATCGTGACGAAGCCGCGGGTTCCCGCTCCGACCGATCCTGAGAAAGCAGATTTCATCGTCGTTCCAGGTCTCCTCTATCACGTCTATGCCGGTGTTCGGGAACTCCCAGGGCGCGTTAGATATCTCGAATTCCGTCGGCTGGACGGAAATATAGCGGAAGAAGCCACGCTCCTGATACCGATTCCGGCTTCCGCGGCTGTGGCGCCGAAGCATATCTGGGCAGGATCCCGGTCCGCGGAGCTCGCGGGATACCTGGGAACGGAGATCGTGGATCAGCTTCTCGCGTACGACTATCTCGCCTTGGTGGGAGCGGCCATTCCCACGGCCGGTCCAAGGGCGGCGAGACCGGGAACGATTGCCGGCCCCGCCGGCATCGTCATCGTGGACGCTCCCTTTTCCTGCCTGAAACCCGAAGCCATTCAGGGGGCTATGGAAGACGCTCGCTACATGACCGCGGGGCTTCCCCCGCGCTTCCTCGTCGACTGGAAGGCGGGCAGAACCGAATCCGGAAGCCGCCAGTACGCGATATCGGTGCTCGTGAGGTATGAAAATGGTCAGGGTGAGAGCGGTTTCCGGAATGGGGGGAGTTACGTTTTTTCGGTGGAGTACCTTCTTGACGGAACCGTTTTGAACGTGGAAGGAGAAGGATGGCCGAGGGAGACGGTAACCTATCTCACCTTCTCCGTTTCCAGAGCCTTTACCGACACGGAGATGACCTCCGGCGTCGACCGGAGCCTCGCTGCGGAAACAGAGGCCATGGTCGCGGAGGTCGTGACGCCCGTTCTGGATCGGCTGGAAAACGCAGTGCGCAAGGCATTCTCCCTCATTCCCGTCGAACCCGCAAGGACCCTGCGGATCATGTACCGGAACGGAACCATGATCTGCCGGGGCACTGAGGATTCGTGCGAGTACCTTTTTTCCGAGTCCGAGGACGCCGATACGGACGGAAAGTGAGTCCTGCCGACCCGGCCTTGCCAACACGCTTCAACGTGTACGGAAGCTTATGGGAAACACGGTGTGTAGGAGCGTTATCGGCGGGAAGAACGCACAACAGGGCGTTTCGCTCGAAAAATCCATGAGCTTCCGAACACGACCTGAATGTGCTATAATTGTATTCGTAATTACCGAACGTCGTATGAGAACAAGTACTGTGCATCACCTCCGCTCGATTCTCTTCGTTCTCACGACATCCAGTCGAAGGAGGGGAATTTTCATGAAAAAAGGTACTATTCTTGCTTCGGTCGGCCTTGTCGTTTCCGCAGCGTTCCTCTTCACCGGGTGCGAATTCCTCATGGATCTCTTTGGACTGTCAGGGGATCCCGTGCTCACCATCGATCCTTCTGATACCTCTGTCGAGATAGAGGTTGGGGAAACCTACAATTTCACCGTAGTCGCCTTGGATAAGAACGACAAGATCGAGACCTTCACCGCGACAACGGACAACAGTACCGTTGCCAGCGTCGCCAAGGACGGCACAACGGTCACCGTTACCGGTGTCGCCGAGGGAAGCGCGACCATCACGATCACGAGCGCTTCCAGCGAGGTTGTCATGATAGACATCACGGTGACCGCGGCGGGCGGTGGCGATGACGGTGGCGATAACGGCGGTGGTGACACGATCGACCTTGCCACAATGACCCATCATGTCACCAACTGGGATTTTGACGACCAATCGTATACCGATTCGCCGAGTACGTCCCACGATTACGGCGGCATGCTCTATGACTCCGTTCCAGGGTGGAATTTCACCCTTTCGGCAAGCCCCATGGCGGACTACTACTTTGAAGCCAATCCTGATGGCGAAATCGTGACCCTTCTGCAGAGCGCCGATCTCAACGGATGCGAGATGATCATGTCGCAGACCTTGAGTTCCCCCTATACGATAACGAGCGGCTCCTACTTCAGCGTCAAATTCAGGATCGTGTATAACGGTCCCGCGGCCATAGACTACTACGACACCGCTCCCGTCAAGGTGTACATCACGCTGTCCGGAGACAGCATAGGGAGGCTCCTCCTGATCAAGAACAATATCGCGGGAGCGTATACAACCGGAGACGCGACAACGGCTGGAAATCCTGACACGAACTACGCCGAGCTGAACACATGGTACACCATAACCTTCGCCCTCGCCGGCCATTCGACACTGGACTGCAACCATCCCAGCTATCCTGACGCCCGCACCCTTGTTGCAGGGGATGTGATAGAAAGCATCAGTTTCAGCTCCCACAA
>CAZPZF010000256.1:0-4642 GCA_964590705.1 uncultured Spirochaetales bacterium
CTTCCCGGAGTCGAAAAAAACGGGATACTCCCCCTCCACGAAGTTGTAGGGCCGTCTGATCCCCAGAACTCCTCCCGGTATGAGTTGCTTGGCTCGCGCGAATTCCTGTTCCGATCTGTGGAGTTTCAGTTTTTCCGGTCTGTTCATTTCACGTACCTCGCTAGTATCCGCTGTCCATGGATCTGTATACATCTCCCGCTTTTCCCGGGTCAACTCTACGACACGCGCGAGCGTATCTGCCGCTCGTTACGATCTTCTTATCCATAATACGCAAGCTACGGTTCCCCCTCCCGCGTAAGCTCCCGGTACGTCAGCGGTTTTCCCTTGACCATGGCCGATAGAAGGGCGTCAAAGAGGGCACGGCTGTCCCGTTCCTTCCTGAAATTGAACCGGAACTGGAATTCGTCCAGGTAGCGTTGCAGGTGCCTGACGCTGACCGGGCCGGGATGGGACCGCGAGATACGGCGCTGGAGCTGGTCCACGACGAGCCTGACAGAGGCAAGCGGCGTTTCCGGATCCCGTTTCTCCGAAATGGTGTAGCGGTATGCGGGGTCGCTGAGGAGGTTCCACCCGTCGCAGACGATACGGCTTCCGGGCGCGACGCAGCCGCGCAGGAACGCGTTCATGGCAGCGGAGGAAAACGTGGAAAGGCGCGCTAAACGCGCGGATCCGATCCTGTTCCTCGCTCCCCTCTCCACCGCCACGGCGATCGCGGCCGGTTCTCTTCCCCCCGGCTGGGGATACGAGATCTGGTCGATCTCCACAAGACCGGAGAGGATCCATGCCGACGCGAGCCCCGCGCCTTCCCGATACCGCGAAAGCCATGTCCATGCCGTCTGATAGCTCGAAAAGCCAAGCTGCTCCTGGAGATCCCTGGCCGTGATGCCTCCCCGGAGGGAAACGAACAGGAAGAGCCCCTCAAACAGGAGGGAAAGGGGTTTCTTACTTTCCGTGAACAGAGTTCCCGAACGGAGCGATGTCTGCGCGCCGCAGGAAGAGCAATGGAGATACTCCCTCGCGGTAACCCAGTAGGAGCCGGCGCCGCAGGAGCGGCAGGAGAAGCCATCGGGGAATTTGCACTGGAAAAAATACTCCCTGCAGGCGGCTTCGTCGCCGCGGAGTCCGTTCAGCCCACGGACTGCAGAACTCCCCGATTCCGGGTTGAGGAAGAGCGTGTCTGTATCCGTTCGTTTCATCGTCATGAGGCTACTTGCTTTTCATGGATACTATATTCTCTTTCGGGGAAATTATCAACCTGAAGGGAATATCAGAAGCGTATTGCATCGGAAACGCGGGGGATCGATACTAGAATAAATGGCCGATCAGAAAATAAAAGAGAGAATATTCTTGTACGGACTGAAACCAGCGGCGGAGCGCGCGATCCTCGCCGCGCTTCCCCCTGACGCCGGAGACGAGGGACTGCCCCTCATCGTCGCGGACATCGGCGCGCCTGAGGGGAAGCGGATCCTCGATTCGCCCCAGGAATACGGGGAAAACCCCGTTGTATTCCTGTGCCAGGAAACGCGCCTACCCGATCCGGGCTCCTTAGGCGCTTTCCCCTGCGCGGTCGCGCTGGGACGGCGTTGCACACCGAAAGCCCTGAGGCTCGCCGTATCCACGGCTCTCCGCCTGTACGGAACCAGAAGGGAGCTTGCCGAGTACGCCGGGCGGCTCAGCGATCTGGAGAGGCGGGCCCGTCTGCTGATAGACGGGTACCCGGACCCGGTCCTCATCTCAACCATGGATGGAAGGATCCTGGTGGCGAACGGGGAGGCGTGTTCCCTCTTCGGAATGCCCGAGAAAAGGCTCGAGGAGCGTTTCCTCTGGGAACTCGCTCCGAACCGCCAAGGCGAGGGATGGCCGGACGCCGACGAACTCAAACTCCGGATCGCGTCGATACGCAGGGGCGAACCCGTCCGGTTCACGTGGGACCGTACGGCCGACGACGGGACCGTCAGGGAGGTCACTCTGCGGCAGTCCGTCACCCCGGGAGGGAAGTTCATCCAGGCGGTAATCAGGGACGATTCCCTAAAATACAGGATCGAGCGGAAGCTCTTGGACTGCGAGGGGAGACTCGAGGCGCTCCTGCGCAGCTTCCCGTTCGAATTCTGGACCTGCGACGCGGATGGAGCCATCACGTACCAGAACGCCGTGTCCAGGGAACGTTTCGGAAACCACATCGGGGCGCGGTTCCGGGACATCGGCTCCGAGGAGATCCTGCATCTAGGCCGCCAGGAAAACACGGCAATGGCTCTGCTCGGGGAAACGATCATCGTCAACCACGAATATATCGCCCATGGATCGTACCGTTCCGTTCACGAGGTCATCTGCCCGGTGAATATCGAGGGAATGATCACGGGGACGATGGGATTCAGCATAGACACCACGGACAGATCCATCGCGAAGAAGAAGCTCGAACACCAGGAGCGGTTCCAGGAGGATCTCATCGACAGTTCCCCCTTCGGGATCATGATCTACAACGCGCGGACCAGGGTCATCTCCAGGATCAACGAGACCCTGACGCGCATCACGGGGTACACCATCGAGGACATCCCCGACGGGCCGTCCTGGTGGCGAAAGGCGTTCCCGGATCCGGAGTATCGGGAGAGGAAGATGCGGGAACACCGGGACCGGTACATGCCGGCGATCGCGGAGGGGCTGCATCTCGAGCCGCACGAGGGGAGGATCCAACGGAAGGACGGGTCGTACATATGGATCGAGGCATAGTACGAGAGGGTCGGCGACCTCAACGACCCCTATTACACGGATATCACGGCGCGCAAGGAGGCGGAACAGGCGAGCGCGGAGATGAGCGGCCGCCTCTCGCAGCTCCTCGACTTCCTCCCCGACCCCGCCTTTGCCATTGACCATGAAGGCGTGGTCACCTTCTGGAACAAGGCGATGGAGCAGCTCTGCGAATGCCCGGCCGCGGAAATCGTGGGAAAGGGGAATCGGGAGTACGCGGTGAGATTCTACGGAAAGGACCGCCCCATGCTCGTCGACTATGTCCTCGATCCGTCGAAGCTGGACAACCATCCCTACGACTATATCCAGGAGGACGGTACCACGATCATCGCTGAGGTGAAATCGGTCCTCGGCTGCGGCAAGGAGTACTATCTCTGGGGAAAGGCGAGCCCTCTCTTCGACGGAACCGGCAGGAGGGTGGGAGCCATCGAGATCATCCGAAACGTCTCGATGCGCAAGATCCAGGAGCAGCAGCTGAAACAGAGCGAGGAGAAATTCCGCACCATCTTCGAGACCCTTCCCGTGGGCTTCTTCCGGACCGACCTCGCAGGGCATCTGCTCGAGGCGAACCCGGAGATGGGCAGGATATTCGGGTTCGAGGACAGGACCTCGGTATTTTCCGTCATCAATAAAACGGTGCTTCCCATGTATCAGGATCCCACGCAGCGGGAGGGCTTGATCGAAGAGCTGCAGTCGAGCGACGGCACGCTCCAACGCCGTGTCGCGATGAAGAAGATCGACGGCAGCGCGTTTCCCGCCAACCTCACCATCCGGCTCATACGGGACGAGTCGGGCAAGCCGCTCTACCTGCAGGGGCTCATCGAAGACGTGAGCGAGCGGGAACGGATGTACGAAATGATGGTCGAGTCGGAAAAATTCCTCACGGTGGCAGGACTGGCCGCGGGAATGGCCCACGAAATCAACAACCCGCTCGGCATCATCATCCAGACGGCGGAAAACCTCGAACGGAGGCTGCTCGGGGATCTGCCCGCCAACGATTCCGCGGCAGCGGCGAGCGGACTCACCATGGAAGGGATCCGGACATACGCCAGGCACAGGGGAATCGATACCTACATCTCGGACATCTCCGTGGCGGTAAACCGCGCGGCGCGTATCGTCACGAATATGCTGCAGTTCAGCAGGAAGAACGAAAAGCAGACAGGCCCGTGCGACGTGGAGGCGGTCATCGACAAGGCGATCGACCTGGCCGGCACCGATTACAGCCTGAAGCGCCGCTACGACTTCAAGCGGATCAGGATCATCCGGGTGAGGGCGAACCCGCCGCCGGTGCGCTGCCTGGAATCCCAGCTTGAGCAGGTGCTCTTCAACCTCCTCAGGAACGCCGCAGAGGCTATGGCGGGCATGGAGAGTCTCGACCGAAAGCCGGCGATCCGGATCGTGACCTTCCTAGAGGAGCGATGGGTCGGCATCGAGATCGAGGACAACGGGCCTGGCATGGACGAGGAGACGATGAGAAGGATCTTCGAGCCCTTTTTCACCACCAAACCGCGGGGCGAGGGAACGGGCCTCGGCCTTTCAGTGAGCCACTACATCATCGCGAACATCATGAGCGGGACGATCGGCGTCCAGTCGCGCAGGGGCGAGTGGTGCAGGTTCACGATACGGCTCCCGCGGGAGCCGGTGGGGCAAAAAACGGAGAAACGGGGGACTTGAGATGGAAAAAACGCTGATCATCATCGACGACGAGGAGATGATACGGAAATCCCTCACGGTCTATTTCGAGGATCTGGGGTGGCAGGTGAAAAGTTTCGGCAGCGCCGAGGAGGCCGTGGCGTGTGTCTCCCTCAGGGCCCCGGACTACGCGATCGTCGACCTCCGCCTTCCCGGCATGACCGGCCTGGAGTTCATCCGTACGTGCAGAGACCTCCGCTGCGGA
>CAZPZF010000257.1:0-4627 GCA_964590705.1 uncultured Spirochaetales bacterium
CGCCAGCACCAGTTCTGCGTTTCTCCTGAAATCGTCCATTCTGCCTCCGTTTCCCAGATGAAGATCCGAGAGTATGACGACCCGGACCGTTTCGGGCAGTCGTACCTCCGCGGATTCCGCATACTGCTTCTCAAGGCAGCGGAGAATCTCCGGTTTCACTCACGCACCCCCTCTGATACGGGTACATCTCTATTCCGGGACTATTGGAGTTGTGTGAGATGTCCGTGAGTTGTCGATGAGAACAGCAGGATAGGGAAGCGAAGCGACCCCTCAGAATATGGCGTGGACCTCCTGCATCTCGTCGATGAGGCCTCCGGTGAAGCTCGCGATCTTTTCCAGGATCGCGGATGTGACCACCGCTCCCTTGGGCACGAGGAGGAGGCCGTTTTTCAGGATCACGTCGTCCACGAGGTACATCCCAGCCTTGAGCTCATGGACCGCGATCTGGTGTATCTGGCCCTCGCCCTTCCCGATGTTCTCCTCCGCCACATTGAGGAAGTAGTTGAAGATCTCCGGATCGTAGGCCAGGGCGGAGCGCTCGCTCATGAGATTCACCGCTTCCTTCGGTTTCATCCCCTCCTTGAAGATGAGGGAGTCGTAGTCGTTCGCTATCCGCACGATCCTCGCGCCGAGTGGAATCTCCCGCCCCGATATACCGTCCGGGTATCCGCCGCCTGCGAAATCCTCGTGATGGCTTCGGATCACCGCTGCTACCCTCTTGAGGTTGTGCACCGCGGAGATCACCTTTTCTCCGATGATCGGGTGCTGGCGGTATCGGGCTGTCTCCTCTTCCGTCAAGAGCGAGGACTGCTTGTTCACGATGTTTTCGCTCGCGCCCACAAGGCCGATGTCATGGAGGAGTGCCCCGTAGTAGACAACCTCCGATGCCTCGGTGTCCAGCCGGAGCCGGGCCGCCACGGCGGAGGAGAGATCCGCGACTCTCTTGGAATGGGCGCCAAGGAACATGTTGGAAAGCGCCATGAGGTCGGTGAAGAGGAGAACCATGCCATGGAAATTCTTCTTGACCGTCTCGGTCAGCTCCTTCAGGAACTTGATCGCCTTTTCCAGCTGTTCGGTCCTCTGCTTGACCTTCTGCTCGAGCGAGGCGTTCAACGCGACGAGTTCGTCGTTCTGGCTTTTGATCTTGGCCGCCATCTGCTCGTTCCGTTCCAGGAGGTCCGCATACTCGAGCGCCTTGCGGATCGTGCCCTTGAGATCGTCGTCGTTCCACGGTTTTGTGAGGAAGCGGTAGACCTCGCCCGTGTTCACGGACGAGATGATTGCGTCCATGTCCGCGTACCCGGTGAGGATGATCCGGATGGTTCGAGGGGAGAGCGCTTTGACCTGCGCGAGGAACTGGCTCCCGTTCATCTGCGGCATCCGGAAATCAGCCACCACAAGGTCGATCCGGTTGTCCTTGAAGAGGGCGAGTCCTTCCGCGCCGCTCTCTGCTGTGAGGATCTGTAGTGCTGGGTCGTCGAAGAAGAGCCGCTTCAAGGAGGAGAGGATGCTCTTCTCGTCGTCGACGAAGAGGACAGTCTTTTGCGATCCCTTCTTTTCCATTCCGTTCCTCCTGAGACTTAGATTTCCGTATCAGTCCAACGGCCTCCGGCGAGGATCCTTTTCTTCGTGTACCCGGCCTCCCGGAGCATCCGCGAGCCGTCTTCGAACCAGTAGTCGATGTGTTCCGAACTATGAGCGTCCGAATTGAGAACAATGGGGATTCCCATGGCGCGCGCCTTCGCCAGAGTCCGGAAACTCGGGTAGGGGGATTCCATGGCGCCTCGCGCCATGGCCCCCGTATTCATCTCGATCATGATCCCCGCGGCCGCGGCCGCGGCCAGGGTTTCGTCAATCTCGGCCAGATACCACGGTTCCTCCTCCGCGAAGAAACGGCTGTTCCGGTTCTTTTTACGGATGAGGTCGATGTGGGCGAGGATCTGGAATCCTCCGCTCCGGATGAGGAGGCGGACCCGTTCGAAGTAGTCGTGGACCATCGAGGAGATGTCGTTCTTGAAAACGCGGGTGAGGAGGTGGATGAACTCCTTGTCCGGACCGTCGATGCAGAGGAACTCTCCCGAAGTCGGGTCCGGGATGATGTGAACCGCGCCGATGATATAGTCCAGGCCGAGGGAACGGTATTTCGCGTCAGCGGGACCCATGATGCCAGGGACGAAATCGACCTCGAGGCTCCGGAGGATCTCCAGAGAGCCGCGGAAGCGCCGCGCGAGCTCGTCGAGCGCGTCCAGGTACCGGCTCATGTCGCCTTCCCTCATCGTCCATTCGTTGGGAACCGGGAGCGGGGCATGGCTCGAGAAGCCCAGTGAGGTGAAGCCTTTCCGAACCGCCGCGGCAGCGTACTCTTCCGGATCCCCGACGCCGTCGCAGAAGGAACAATGGCAGTGATAGGTGGACAGGACCATCTCAGATCACCCCGATGACGAGATCTTCGGGCCTGCGTTTGGGGACGTGATGGACACCGGCCGCGTCCCGCCAGTACCTGACGCTTCCATCCGGCCCGATATCTTCGAGAACGACCTCCTCTTTGGGATATCCCAGGGCGAGGACGATGAGGATCTCCAGGTGATCGGGTAGTCGCAGGGCCTCCGCAAGTCTCTTTTTGTCGATCGCGCCGAACATACAGCCGCCGATGCCTTTCTCGCGGGCCGCGAGGAGCATGGTCTGGACCGCGATGCCATGATCCACCCACGGGTTTTCCGTGATCCGCCGGTCAAGCAGAAAGACGATGTATGCCGAGGGTCGTTCCCCTTCGGCCGGTCCCGGCCAGTCCTTGAGGTACGCGGCCCACGTGAGGGTTGGGAAGATCGCATCATTCCCCTCTCTCGAGCACGAAAGGATGTATTTGAGCGGCTGCCTGTTTGCGGCGCTCGCGCAGAGGCGTGTCAAGGAGGCGAGATCCCTGAGGGTCTCCTCGTCGATCGGTCTTTCCTGGTAAAACCTGCGATAGCTCCTGTTTCCGGCTGCCAGCTCCCGTATCATGGCAGATCCTCCTTTCGCGGGGCGGTATCCGCGGCGTCGTGGATGTTTCATGATATCCCCCATTCCCGGCGAATGCAAGGCGATACTCTTCTTCCGTCCGAGCGGTGTCTTGATGCCTCGGGCTTCTCCGTACTATAAAGGATGGAATGGAAAACTACCAAAACAGAGAATCGTATCTGGAGGAATTGTCCGAACGATCGGTTCTTCCCATGGGTTTCAGGGCAGGGACGATTCCCCTCGCCTTTTATCCGGCCGAACGCGAAGTCAGGGAACCCCTTCCGATGAACCTGTCCCTCATCCTGCTCGATCGGGAGACCGATGTGTTCAGCGGGTTGTTCACCAGGAACGCGTTTCCCGGTTTTCCCGTGATCATCGGGAGGGAGCGGCTCGAGCGGCCTTCGACCCGGGGAGTCCTCATCAACAACAAGATCGCGAACGTGCGGGCTCCCGGCGGGAAGGAGGCGGCGGAGCAGGTCCTTGAGGCGCTCGCCGCCTGCGTGGGATGCGATCCGGAATCCTTCTTCCCCTCCTCCACCGGGATCATTGGCTGGAGACTGCCCGCGGCTGAGATGCGGGCGGCAATGCCCGCGCTTCTCGCGAACCTTTCGTCACGCTCCATTCTCCCCGTGGCGCAGGGGATCATGACGACCGACTCCTTCCCGAAAGTGCGGAGCACCCCCGTCGGAGCGGGGAGGCTCGTGGGAATCGCAAAAGGGGCGGGGATGATCGAGCCGAACTGCGCCACCATGCTCGTCTATCTCCTGACCGACGTGACGGTGGACCGGGATCCCTTCCGCGGCGTGCTTCGGGAAGCCTGTGAGGATAGTTTCAACAGAATATCCGTTGACGGCGACCAGAGCACGAGCGATACCGTTCTCGGTTTCAGCTCCTGTCTAAAACCGCGCGTGGGGGTTTCAGAGCTGCGGGACGCGTTCCGCTCCGTGTGCGGAAGCCTTGCAGAGGACATCGTGCGCAACGGCGAGGGCACCCGCCATGTCATCCGCGCCATGGTGGACGGCGCCCGAACGGAGGAGGAAGCGGTGGGAGTAGCCCGACGGATCGTTAACTCGCCGCTCGTTAAAACCGCGGTATTCGGGAACGATCCCAACGTGGGCAGGCTCGTCATGGCCGTGGGCAACTGGTTCGGATCCCGGGGGGAGAGCCTCGACCCGGAGGCCGTGGCCATGGCCATCGGCGGCAGCGAGGTCTACGCCCGGGGACGCTTTGTCATCGACAAGACCCTCGAGGAACGGCTCTCCGCGTACCTTGCGGATCGGGCCATAGACCCGGGAACGGACAGGTTCCCCCGCCACGAACGAACGGTGGATATCAGGATCTCCCTGGGAAGGGGAGGTGCGTGCGCCCAGGTTTTGGGGAGCGATCTCTCCTACGATTACGTGAAGGAAAACGCCGACTACCGGTCGTGAGGGGGGCGATACATGGACACAGGAACGAACGATATCGTACAGGAACGGGCGGCAGCCATGCTCGCCGAAACCCGCGCGGAAATCGCACGGAGGGTCGTGGGCCAGCAGGAGATGGTGAACGGTCTGCTCATGGGGATCCTCGCGGGCGGGCACGTCCTCGTCGAGGGGGTTCCGGGGCTGGCCAAGACGCTGGCGGGACG
>CAZPZF010000258.1:0-4611 GCA_964590705.1 uncultured Spirochaetales bacterium
AGAAAAGTTCCGAAGACGCGAAAACGGGCGTGATCGATCTTCCGCGCGGAGGGTACCTGGTCGATACTCCTTCCGGGTATGTTCAATTCGGGATTCCGCCGGAGACCATCAAGGATACCATGGCGACGGAAAAGGGAGTCCCTTGGATATTCGTCGTCATGGACAAGATGTTCGACTGGGTGAAGGGGATCAGCTTCGCGGAAATCGAGTTCCCCATCTACTTCAATTTCTTCATCAAGAAACGGAAGACTCTCGTCATCTGCTCCGAGGAGCAGGGCGGAAGGATCAGGAACGTTCTCCAGGAATCGGTCTTCGGCCCCAAGAAGCTGGATATAACCGTAGACGTCGACCCCGTATCCACCGCCGCTACGGTTCCGGATCTCAGATCGGAGATGAACTATTTCAGGAACAATCTGAAACTCTCCGATCTCGTCTCGATACGCTATTTCAAGAACGGATCGGTAACGATCAAGGATCTCGAGATCCGCAAGGAGCGGGACGGCTCGTTTTCCGTGGATCACGCCGGAGTCAGGATCGCGCGCGTTCCGTGCGATTTCACGTATAAGGCGACATACCAGATCGGCAAGCGCCTCGCCGAACCTTACCGCCCCCCTCTGTTCAGCATCACCTGCCTCGGACCGAGCCACGGTTTCGATCCCAAGGAAAACACATCCGGGTACATCATCTGGTTGAACCATCACGGGATCATGGTCGACCCCCCGGTAAACTCCACGGAATGGCTCAAGGATTCCAACGTCAATCCCAAGCTGATCGACGGAATCATCCTCACGCACTGTCACGCGGATCATGACGCCGGCACATTCCAGAAGATCCTGGAGGAACGCAAGATCACCGTCTACTCGACGCGCACCGTCATGGCAGGTTTTCTCAGGAAATACGGCGCGCTCTCCGGCGTTCCGGACGCCCATCTCCTGCGGCTCTTCGAGTTCCATCCGGTGAAGATCGGCAAACCTGTCTTCATCCACGGGGGGAAATTCGAGATGTTCTACACCCTTCATTCGATCCCGACCATCGGATTCAAGATGGAGTTCCAGGACCAGACCTTCGTCTATTCATCGGATCACAACAACGACCCGAGCCTGCACAAGAAGCTCCTCGATACCGGCGTGATAACCAAAGCCAGATACGATGAGCTCCGGGCGTTCCCCTGGGACTCGAAGGTCATCTACCACGAATCCGGCGTGCCGCCCCTGCATACCCCCATCGCTTACCTCGACTCCCTCCCCGAGGAAATCAAGAAGCGGATGGTGGTCTACCACATCGCGGCCAAAGACTTCCCTCGGGAAACACTTCTGACAAAGGCGACCTTCGGAATCGAGAATACCCTCGTCTTCAAGACGAGCACCCCCTTCTACGAGAAGACATACCAGATCCTGGGAGTACTCAACAACCTCGACTTTTTCGACGACCTTCCCCTGAAAAAAGCGCAGGAGTTCATCACCATCGTGGAAGAGGAACGCTTCCGGAAGGGAGAAACGATCATCCGGAAGGGAACCAGGGGAGACAAATTCTACATCATCTATTCGGGAAACGTTTCCGTGGCCGGAACCGATCTTGAACTGAAGAAACTCTACGGTACCTATGAATACTTCGGGGAGGTCGCGATCGTTACGGGCCGAACCAGAACGGCCGATGTCATCGCCGAAACCGACGTAATCGCCTATACCATATCGCGAGACCGTTTTCTCAACTTCATCGCGGATACCGATTTCGAGAAAACCCTCATCCGCCTGGCGCGGATCAGGAACAGTGAGACATGGAATCTCCTCTCTTCCGGCGATTTCTTCAGGCACCTGTCCTCCTATCAGAAGACCTGGCTCGAATCGATACTCAACCCCGTTTCCCTCGAGGGCAGGGGTACGATCCTCGCCGAGGGGAAACCGATCCAGCGGGTATCCATACTCCAATCAGGCACGGTTAAGGTCATGAAGGGAAAAAAGGTCGAGAAGGTGCTCAAGCGCGGTGATTTCATCGGTTCCATCGAGGGCATGCAGAGGAACGAGAGGTCGAGGTTCTCCTATGTCTACGAGGGAAAGACGACCCTGTACGCCATGGAGAAGGAGGATCTGATGCGGTTCATCGGGAAAAATCCCGGAATCCTCATGAGGCTCGCCGTCGATTGACACCCTGGCGCGGCTTTCCCGCTCTTGACGAAACGGGCATTCTCTTCTCAAATAGGGGATCGGCAGTTCAAGGAAGGCATCGGACATGATCCGCAGGGTTCGGTTTTTCGATTCACGCGAGCAGTTCATCAGGGAATCCTCGGACATCGTCCGCGAAAAGGCGCGGGAGTGGGTCAAGAAACGAGGATCCTTTCATTGCGCCGTTTCCCGGGAACAGATGCCGTCGGGATTCTACGACTGGCTCGGCGGGAATCCGTCGATTCTGGGAAGGCTCTGGAAAAAGACCCATCTCTGGTTTTGCGACGAATGTTTCGTGTCCAAGGAGAGCATCCATAATTCCTTTGGCATTCTCTACGACAGCTTCATCAAACGGGTGCCGCTGCGCGAACGGTTCGTCCATCCGGTCAACTGCGATGTGGCTGATCCGAAAACCGCGGCGGCAGAATACGAGGCGGAAATAACGGAGACTTTCAGGATCCAGAGAGGAACTGCCTCCTTCGACCTCGTACTGCTCGGCGTCGGGGCGGACGGCCATACCGCAGGTCTCTTTCCGGGGAAGTATCCGCGCGGCTCCCATGACCTCGTCGTTCCCATCCAGAAACCCGGCTGCGAGCCGAACCTTCCGCGGATATCGTTTAATACAAACCTCTTGAATCAATCGAAATCGATCCTCCTCCTCTCCCCGTACAAGGGGAAGGAGCGGATCGTGGACGCGCTCGTCGACCGATTCCTGATGAACGCCCCCGCGCCGGGCTTTCCCGTAGGACAGCTGGAACCTCAGGAGGAGCTAGTTCTCCACGTTCTGAAGGAGTGACGAGGACGCGCGGCCCTCTCCCAGCGCAGCGAACCACCGTAAAACCCCCACGAAAGGATCCCATCCTCCGCGAGGAAGGACAGGTATGAGCGTAGGGTCGAGCCGAGGAGGAGGAACTGCACCATGTCGATGGTCAAACCGTATCGCGCGCTGAGCGCGGAGAGGAGCTCGTCGGCAGAGCGGGGGGTTCCGCATTCGCCTGAGAGGAAATCCGCGATCTCCCGGCATTTGTCTCGATTCGTCTCGATAAGGTCGCCGATATCCCGCGCCAGGTCCCCATGGCTCGGCAGGAACCAGTCTGCCCGCAATACGGCCAGAGCGTCCAAGGTTCGCAGCTGCGCGGCCACGTCGTAGAGGAAGGTCACATGGTACTTCTCCAGTATCCGGGGCGGGAAGAGGCTGTCCGCGATGAAGGCGACATTATCCGGCGTCCGAACGCCGATCATGGCGAAGAAGTGTCCGGGGAGAGGGAAGGCCGTGAGCCCCGTGTCGAGGACGGCGCATTCAGGGGAGATGATGTCCGTGACCGTCGAAGGCTGGGCCCTAAGGAATTTTCCTCGCATCGGTGGAACAGGGAATCCGCCGTAGAGAAAGGACGGCTCTAGATCCGGATTCTCGATGAACGCGGCTTCCGCCGAAGTGGCCGCGATGCGGCATCCCGTCTTCTCCTGCAGGAAGCGGTTTCCACCGATATGATCCGCGTTTGAGTGCGTGTTGACGATCAGGTCGAGCTTCCAGCCTCGTTCCGTGACGAGCTTCAGGATCCGCTTTCCCGCTTCCTCGTCGCCCCCGCTGTCGATCAGGGTGACACTGCCCTGTGTTTCGTGGATACCGACATTGACCGGGCCTGGGATATACCATGTGCCGCCGGCGATCTGTTCCAGACGTATCGAAGCCATCGGTCACCGATGATACAACCGCGGAAGGGGATCGTCTATGGGAGGAGGTAAAGAGGCTACAAAGCCCAAGATTATCTTTGCTAAACGCCTAGAGGGCGTGATTATACAGAAAGTATCAGGCAAAAAGGCATGTAAGAAATGGCAAATGAGAATACCCGCTTCGTCCTTCACTGGAGCGGTCGAGACAGATCGATCTACCCCTCCTTACCCATTATCCTTGCGTATCGACTCGTCCGGAGCTTGCCTACAGGCGAACGGGAAAGATCAATACAAAGCAGAGGAACAGAGGCGGAAATCCGCCCGATGTGATCTGAGCGAGGAGGAGACGAGGAATTGATATATTTGGCGCATTCTAAAAAAGAACTTCCCGAAAATGAATGGCAGACCGTCGAAGACCATTCACGGGGGGTCGCGAATGTAGCGAAGGAGTTCGCGTCGCGTTTTGACGCCGGCAGCTGGGGATACGTGACCGGCCTGCTTCACGATCTCGGAAAATATAAAAAGGAATTCCAGGAAAAACTCAGAGGAAAAAAAACGCGTGTAGATCACGCTACTACCGGCGCGGTCTGGGCGATTAACAATATTAAACCCCAGGCATTCGCTAAAATTGTGGCGTATTGTATCGCGGGCCATCACACGGGGATTCCCGATGGTTCTTCTGGAACGGATGATACGTGTCTCGACCATCGGCTTGCACATAATCTTGGAATTCCTGCTAATTTTCCAGAAATCGAAATCCCCGCCCTGGAGCTTC
>CAZPZF010000259.1:0-4603 GCA_964590705.1 uncultured Spirochaetales bacterium
GTGAGGAGCTGCCGCTGCCCCTGCGAAATGTTGCTCCCCTCCTCGTTCAGGACCGTGTCGTAGCCTGCCGGCAGGGTGCGGATGAAGTGGTCGGCGTGCGCTGCCTCGGCCGCGGCGATGACGGCCTCTTCCGGCGGGTTGTCGAGTCCGTACGCGATGTTCTCGCGGATGGTGCCGTTGAACAGCCACGTGTCCTGCAGGACCATGCCGAACATCCTGCGTAGGCTCCCGCGTGAGAGTTCCCGGGTGTCGATTCCATCCACGCTGATCCGTCCCCCGTCAAGTTCGTAGAAGCGCATGAGGAGGTTCACCAGCGTGGTCTTGCCCGCGCCGGTGGGCCCGACGATGGCCACTGTTTTCCCCGGCTCGGCGAGTATGTCGAGGTTCTCCATGAGGACTCGTTCCGGCGTGTAGCCGAAGCGGACCCCCTCGAAAGCGATCCGGCCTACCGGCGCCGGAATGGTCTTTGCCGCAGGATCGTCGGGAGCTTCCTCCTCCTCGTCCAGGATCTCGAAGACGCGCTCAGCTGCGGCCGTGGTCGACTGCAGGATGTTCGCGATATTCGCGGTTTGGATGATCGGGTGGGTGAACTGCCTGGCGTACTGGATGAAGGATTGGATGTCCCCGAGGTCCATGGCCCGTTTGGCCACATAGACTCCCCCGATCACGCAGATAAGGACGTACCCGATGTTATTGATGAAATTCATCACCGGCATGATGATCCCGGTTATGAACTGCGCCTTCCACGCGGCGCCGTAGAGTTCGTCGTTGTGCTTCTCGAACTCGGCAAGCGACTTTTCCTCGTAGCCGAAGACTTTCACGATCTTGTGCCCCGTGTACATCTCCTCCACGTGGCCGTTCAGGTCGCCCAGGAATTTTTGCTGGTCCCGAAAATACGCGCGCGATTTCCTCGTCACCACCATGGTGGCGACGCCGTAGAAGGGAAGGGTCGCCATGGCGATGAGGGTGAGCTTCCAGCTGATGGTGAACATCATGACGATGCTCCCCACCAGGGTCACGACCGAGGTGATGACCTGCACCAGGCTCTGCTGGAGGGTGTTGCTCACCGTGTCCACGTCGTTGGTCACCCTGCTCAGAAGCTCGCCGTGGCTCCTGTCGTCGAAGAAGCGGAGGGGAAGCCTGCCGAGCTTGCGGTCGATCTCCTTTCTCATCTGGTAGACCGTTTTTTGGGAGATTCCTGCCATGATGTACGACGTGATGTAACTGAAGAGGGCGCTGATCAGGTAGAGTCCCGCCAGGACGAGGAGGATGGTTCCGATCTGCCCGAAGTCGACGCCCGCTCCGGGAGCTCCCATCAACTTGCCCATGATCCCCTCGAAGAGCTTGGTGATCGCCTTTCCCATGATCTTGGGTCCCGCGATCGAGAAGACCGTGCTCAGGATCGCCATGGCGAAGACGAGGACGAACATCCGTCTGTGGGGGGAAAGGTAACCAACGAGCCTCCTGATGGTGCCCTTGAAGTCCTTGGCCTTCTCTACGGGCATGGCAAGGCCGCCGGGGCCGTGCATACCGCCTCCCAAGGGACCGCGTCTTCCCGGTATTGGTCTCACGGGCCCGCCGCCGGCGTCCGTGGGTCTGCCTGCGGCGTTAGCGGGCTTCCCAGTCGGGTCCGGGCCGGCTCCCGCCGCTCCCGCTTCATTGACCGCCTTTCTCATTTCCTTCAGGTTCATACGAGTTCCTCCTCGGAAAGCTGGGAGGATACGATTTCACGGTAGACCTCGCAGCTGTTCATCAGTTCCTTGTGTTTCCCGACGCCGACGATTTTCCCGTCCTCCAGCACGATGATCCTGTCCGCGTTCATGACCGTGCTCACCCGCTGGGCGACGATGATCACCGTGCCATCGGCGATCTCCGAGCGCAGGGCGCTCCGGAGCTTGGCGTCCGTCCTGTATGCGAGCGCAGAAAAGCTGTCGGTGTATATGTTGATCTCGGGCCGACGGGCCAGCGCTCGGGCGATCGAAAGCCGCTGTTTCTGTCCCCCGGAGAGGTTCGTACCCCCCTGGGAGATCCGCTCGTCGTATCCGGCCTCGCGCGCCTCGATGAACTCGATCGACTGCGAGATCCTGGCCGCCTCCTCCATCCGATCGCGGGAGAGGGACTCGGTCCCGAACGCGATGTTCTCCTCGATGGTGCCGGTGAAAAGGACCGCAGTCTGCGGGACAAGACCGATCCGGGAACGGAGTTCGTTCTGGGTCATCTCCCTGATATTCACCCCGTCGACGAGGATCTCGCCGCTGTCCGGGTCGTAGAATCGCGGAATCAGATTGACGATGGTCGACTTGCCTGAGCCGGTTCCGCCGATGATCGCGGTGATCTCGCCCGGTTTCGCGTGAAAGGATATGTCCCGTACCGCCGGCTGCTCCGCGCCGTGGTAGCTGAAGGTCACGTTGCGGAACTCGACATGGCCGGAGATCCGTTCCGGCGTGCGAGGGGAGGCGGGATCGGTGATCTCCGGAACCACGTCGAGGACCTCGCCGATCCTCCCCGCGGAGACAGCGGCCCGCGGGATCATGATGATCATCATGGAGACCATGACGATGGAGAACATGATCTGCATGGTGTACTGGATGAATGCCATGAGCGACCCGATCTGGACATCGCCCCGATCTATCGCGATTCCGCCGATCCAGATGATGGCGATGGTGGTGAGGTTCATGATAAGCATGATGAAGGGAAAGAGGAAGGCCATGAGGCGGTTCACCTTGAGGCTCGTTTCCGTGAGGTCCCTGTTTGAGGCGTCGAAGCGGCCCGCCTCGTACTCCGTCCTGTTGAAGGCCCTGATCACCCGGATGCCCGTCAGGTTCTCCCGCATGATCCTATTCAGTGTGTCGATCTTCTTCTGTATCGCCTTGAAGAGGGGCAGCCCCTTGCGAGCCAGAAGGATGATGACTCCGGTTATCACGGGAATGGCCACGATGAGGATCCAGGATAGTTTTGGTTCCTTGCCGACGGCCATAATGATCCCGCCGATGGCCATCATGGGCGCGGACACCATCATACGGAGCATCATGAAGGTGAGCTGCTGCACCTGGGTGATGTCGTTGGTGGTCCTGGTGATGAGAGACGCGGTCCCGAATCGGTCGATCTCGTCCAAGGAAAAGGAGGTCACCTTCGTAAACACCTTGCTTCGCAGGTCTCGGCCGAAGCCCATGGACGCCCGGGCCGTCAGGTATCCGGCCGCCACGTTGCTGAGGATCCCCGCTGAGGCGAGGATGAGCATCCAGCCCCCCGTTTTCCAGATGAGGGGGATGTCTCCCCTGGCTATCCCCTTATCCACGATGTCGGACATGAGGGTGGGAAGGGCGAGATCCGCGAGCGACTGCACGAGGATGAGAAAGAGGATCGCCGCTATCGAAGGTGCGTAGGGTTTCAGATGCCTGAACAGCTTTATCATTGATTGTTCTCCGTTGGACGCCTGCGCGTCCTGAATTCCGTGTGAGATTCGGTATCCTCGCTGAGCGGGGTGCCTGTCTGACCGGGGCAGCTGAACGGATCCGGGCATCCGGCGGGAAGGCCGGGCCCGTCGTGGAATCCCCGCAAGCCGCGGCCCAGTTCAGTGCCGGGTCCATGCCTGAACCGAGGGGTTTGCCCTCGGCGGTGTCTCAACCACTCGAACGCGTCGGCGAGAAGGTCGATCAGCTCCACGCTTCTCTCCTTTCCCAGGTGGTCGACCAAGCCGGTCAGTTCCGAGATGATTTCACGTCCCACCAGCCGGATAGTCTCGATCCCCTTTTCCGAAAGGCGTATGTTCACGGCCCTTCGATCCGCCGGATCGGGTTCCCGGATAAGATAGCCCCGGGTAACGAGACTGTTCCCCTGTTGAGTCACGGGCGGGGGGGAGACCCGGAGGAGGGAGCTTAACCGAGGCGCCTTGATACCGGTCGTTTCGCCGTCCGCGTCCCCGGTTGTCGCCCTGAGTGCCCCAGCGGCCGGCTTTGAGTTTTTTGCGACGTGAACCAGGATCATCATTTCCGTGTGAGTCAGTTCATGGTGATGCTCATGGGGAGGCCAGTCGGTTCTCCTGAATTGGATGATGGTCTCGAACAGCCTCCGGGCTATCAGTTCCTTCGTTTCTCGCATTCTTCTTCCGTGACACCCGATATTAGTTAGGTTGTCTAAATAAATACTGAAAATCGGCCCGTATCGTCAATGGAAATCGTCTGGCCTGGAGACAGAAAATTCGGGAAACCCATGGAAACCGTATCACGGGTTACCGATACCCCCGATTCCTTCGTGAACCTCAGGTACTACGCGACACTCGCGCGAGACACCCATGGTATCACCGCAGGGTAGTAGATCGCTGGTTCTACCCACCTGTTCCGGCACGAGCCTGTTGGAATCGTCGGCCAGATAACTCCCTGGAGCTACCCTTTCAAATGGCTGTTTGGAGACTGGGCCCGGCCCTGGCCGTTGGATGGGCGATCGGGTTGAAACCCGCCTCCAACGCCCCTCTCACGAAGCTTCACCTTGGCGAACTCGCCAAGATGACGGGCCTGCCCTAACGATATCGCCTCCGAGCAATCCTTGATTAGTGTTTTGAATTGTGGATAAGGTTTTCATTGCCAGGCATAGGAGGGGAGGT
>CAZPZF010000260.1:0-4551 GCA_964590705.1 uncultured Spirochaetales bacterium
CTTCAGGCGATCGGGACCGCCGGGCTTATCGCTCTCCTGTTCATCCGATTCGCACCAGCCGCGAGGATCGCCACGGGCGGGATCATCCTGATCGTCTATCAGATCCTCCTGGATCGTTTCTGGTTGGAGACGGTCCTATGCTCTTCCCACGGCGGGCTTTCAGGGAGTCTTTCCTGGGCGGGGATGCTTCTCATCGCTTCTGGGCTTGTAGAGCTGTTCCACGGCTATGCCGCCCAGCCTGGTCCAGAGGATTCGTCCGGCGTCCCAGGCGGATCCGGACCAACCAGTTTCACTGACTTTGGGCAGCGGGTCGGCGGGGGAGATCCATACGCGCTCGTTTCGATCGGTCTGCTCATGACCACGGCCGGAGTCGCGCTGGCGTTCGCGATTCCCGTAAGCAAAAACCGCGTTTCGCTCAGCTACGACATCCTCACGATCGGCTTGTCAACTGCCGTCTACGGTATCTGCCTCCGCCTGACGGCGCGGAGACGTGCTGGAAAACCGCGGTCCGCTGATGACGGTAAGGGTGCAGTGGCCGACACTGCCGTCGCTGGCGGCATCGGGGGTAGAGGCGGCGCGATCATGCGCTTCTTCCTCTGGTGGGGCGCCAACCCCCTCCTCCTCTACATCCTCCACCTGGTGCTCCTGGCCGGATTCGTGTTCTCCGAAAATCCGTTGTGGTACGTTTCCGTGCACCCGGCCCTCGCGCTGATCCAATTCGTCTTTCTTGTCTCAGTCCTCTCCGGAATCGCTCGGAGCCTTTACCGAAGGGGGCGCTTCTTCATCCTCTGAGCTTTACGGTATGCGACGCGCGACGCCGGAGGCGAGGTACGCGTTCCAGGTGGTGCGAACGAGTGTTTCAGGATCGCTGTGGACGGCTTTCCATCCGAGGATCGTTTCCGCCGCGCGGGAAGACGCGACGAGCTTGGCTGGATCGCCCGCTCGCCGGCCGGTCAACTCCGCGGGGATGGGACGGCCCGTGACGCGCCGCGCGGTCTCGAGCATCTCCAGCACGCTGATTCCGTTTTCGCTTCCGAGGTTCACCGTGAGACTCGCGTCGTTCCGAGTGATATAGTCGAGCGCCTTCACGTGAGCGGATGCGAGGTCCGTCACGTGGACGTAATCACGGATTCCCGTACCGTCCGGGGTCGGGTAGTCGGTTCCGAAAACCTTGAGCGAGTCCCGCATCCCAGACGCCACCTCCATGATGACGGGAACGAGGTTCGCGGGCGATTGTTCGAGTCCGGTGATTTTTCCGCTCGGATCGTATCCAGCCGCGTTGAAATAGCGCAGTGACGCGGAGCGGAATCCCTTGAGGGTATCGTACCAGCCCAGGAGCTGCTCGATCGCGAGTTTCGTGTATCCGTAGAAATTTTCCGGTCTGGTAGGGTGTTTCTCGTCGACGGGCAGGTACTCGGGTTCCCCATAGACCGCGGCAGAAGAGGAGAAAACGCAGAACCGGATACCTGCGGTCATGGCCTCGTTTAGGATGTTGACCGTTCCGTTTAGATTGTTCTCCGCATAGATCTCGGGACGGACCATCGAATCGCCGGCCGCTTTTTTTGCCGCCAGGTGGACGATCGCGTCGAAACCCGCAGAGAAACAGCTCCGCAGCGCGGAAACATCCAGAATGCTACCTCTCAGGAACAGGGCGCCTTTTCCGACATTCTCCCGCCTGCCGGTGGAAAGATCATCAAAAACCGTCACGGAATCGCCGCGCTCCTGAAAGGCGGCGGCCACATGGCTTCCGATATACCCGGCCCCCCCGATGATACACAACCTCATGGAAACCTCCTGCCGTGGACCTCACGTTTCTCCCCTTACCCTACGGGAAAGACGGAGCGGAATCAAGGGGTATGAGCTCGTTGTCGAGGATGGTGCCCGTGAAGATACCTCGCGTTTGGGGAAAACACTGAGAACCGCACCGCTTGAAATGGTGCAGGCACGGTCTTGAAATCGGATATTCCTCCCGCTACACTTCTCTCAGGAGATACACCATGGAAAACGCCACCCGTTTTACCGTCGAGACGCTCGGCAAGGCAAACATCCCTTCCCCCATCAAGATGTCCAATACGTTGGGGGATCTCAGGGTCAATTACGTCAGGGACGAGGAGGCGGTTCTCTACGATATCTACGCGAGGACCGGAGAGAGGCGAAAGTCGTACAGATCGGACGAGCTCCTCCAGCTGGCCGGCCCACGGGAGATGCTCTACTTCAGTCCAGGTCATGTCCACGCGGCGATAGTGACCTGCGGAGGCCTATGCCCTGGTTTGAACGATGTGATCAGGTCGATCGTACGGACGCTCTGGTACGGCTATGGAGTAAAACGCATCACCGGGATACGTAACGGATACAAAGGTTTCCTTCCATCCTATGAATTCCCGCAGCTGCGGCTCGATCCGGAAGTCGTGGACGACATCCACAAGGTCGGTGGAACGATCCTGGGAACCTCCCGTGGAGGGGGAGATAGGACGGAAGAGATCGTGGACGCTCTCGAACGGATGAACGTGAATATCCTCTTTACCATCGGAGGCGATGGGACCCAGCGCGGGGCGATCACTATCTGCGACGAAATCCGCAAACGGGGATTGAAGATCGGCGTGGTGGGAATTCCGAAGACCATCGACAACGACTTCAGCTTCATTCAGAGATCCTTCGGGTTCGAGACAGCGGTGGCCAGGGCGTGCGAGGCTGTCGCCAGTGCGCATACGGAGGCGCATTCGACGATCAATGGCATCGGTCTCGTCAAGTTAATGGGCAGGGATTCTGGGTTCATCGCGACTCATACGGCCATCGCGGTCCACGAGGCCAATTTCGTGCTCATCCCCGAGATCCCTTTCGACCTGGAGGGTAACAACGGTCTTCTCGCCCACCTCGGCAAACGTCTGGAGACGAGCGGCCATGCGGTCATCATCGCCGCCGAGGGAGCAGGCCAGGATCTTCTCGCCGCCAGCCACGAAACGGACGCCTCCGGAAACAGGAAGCTGGGCGATATCGGCATATTTCTTCGGGACCGCATCATCGAACATTTCCGCAAGGAGGGACGGGAGATCAATCTCAAGTATATCGATCCAAGCTACATCATCCGGAGCGCGAAAGCCGACCCGAACGACGCATTCTATTGTTCACGCCTTGGGGCCAACGCGGTTCACGCGGGCTTGGCCGGCAAGACCCGCGTACTCATGAGCCTCGTGAACAATTACTACGTTCATCTTCCCATGGAGGTCGCTGTGGCAAAACGAAATTTCATCGACCCCGAGAGCACGCT
This sequence comes from uncultured Spirochaetales bacterium, assembly GCA_964590705.1. Taxonomy (GTDB): domain Bacteria; phylum Spirochaetota; class Spirochaetia; order CAZPZF01; family CAZPZF01; genus CAZPZF01. Next base: position 3,269 of record CAZPZF010000260.1, read on the forward strand.
GTGGCGGGATCTCCTGCAGACGACCCGCCAGCCTGAGTGCATGAAAAATTAAGCACCCTATCCATCCGCCTTTCCCACGATGAATAGAATCCTTCCTCCGCGGTATACCTTGTGTACGGTTGAAACGCGTATGGGGGGTATATATGAGAAATAGAACAGTCTCGCTGTTCCGCATTTTCGTTGTTGTCATGGCTGAGGCGCTCCTGGCGCTTTCCGTCATCGCCTGTTCGGGATTGGCTTCGCGAAAGGATACGGAGGGAAGAACAGTGGCAGGAAACGCATTCGGGAGCGGCGACCTCCAGGGATCAGCAGGTCAAGGCTCAAGCGGGATCGATCCCCGAGATACCGATGTATCAGTCGATATCGCGCAAGGGAGTCTCGCGGGGACTCTTCGCGTTCCGGAAGGAGCCGGTCCCTTTCCGGTCGTGCTCATCATTGCAGGTTCTGGCCCGACAGACCGGAACGGGAATTCGCCTCTGCTTCAGGGGAGCAACGACAGCCTGAAGATGATTGCCGTTGAACTTGAAAAAGCAGGTATCGCATCCTTGAGGTACGACAAGAGGGGAATAGCCGAAAGCGCCTCAGCCGCTGTTTCCGAGGAGAATCTCAGGTTCGACACCTATGTCGCTGACGCGGCCGCGCTCGTCAGATACCTGCGAACGCGTGAAGGTTTCGGCAGGATCGGCATCCTTGGTCACAGCGAGGGTGCATTGGTCGGCGCCGCGGCTGCTGCAATGGAACCCGTGGACTGCCTTGTTTCCGTCTCCGGAGCGGGAAGGCCGTCCGATGTGATCCTCAAGGAGCAGCTTTCCAGCACTCCTGCGGCGGAAAGGGATCGTATGTATCGAATTATCGACGAACTGAAGGCAGGCCGTCTGGTTCCCGATGTTCCCCAATCTCTGTACATGCTGTTTCGTCCTTCGGTTCAGCCCTACCTGATCTCTTGGTTCGCCTATGACCCTGTCGCGATACTCGATGGTCTCCATATTCCTATTCTTGTAATCCAGGGAACTACGGACCTCCAAATATCCGTGGATGATGCCAAACTGCTCGCGCCCGAGGGAAGGGGCAGGCAGCTGATCATCGTCGAGGGAATGAATCATGTCCTGAAGATCGCTCCGTGGGACCGGAAAAAGAATCTTGCAGCGTATTCAGATCCCACACTTCCGCTCGCGCCGGGTTTTGTCTCTGGAGTGATCGCTTTTCTTAGGCAGAATCTCTTATGAGTAATTAGTGTCCGAAAGCTTATGGGGAAGTCAAGCAAGGGCGAGGAAAGGCTGTAC
>CAZPZF010000261.1:0-674 GCA_964590705.1 uncultured Spirochaetales bacterium
TGGGAGCTGTCAGCGCGTTCGCCGCCGCGTATCACACCGGCAGTGTATGGGCCGGCATCGTGGTCGCACTGCTCATCGGGGGCGCCCTCTCCGCCCTCCACGCCTTCCTCACGATCACCATGCGCGCCAACCAGGTAGTCAGCGGCCTCTCGATCACGCTGTTCGGGACCGGGTTCTCCAGTTTTCTCGGCCAACGGGTAGGACCCGTATCGAACAATCGGTACCTCGTAGGCCTCAGCGGACCGAAACTTGCCGCCCTGTCTCCTCCCGGATTGAGCGACCTGCCGGTCCTCGAGGCCCTGTTCCGGCAGGATCTCCTCACATACGGGATCTACCTCCTCGTTCCCCTCGCGTGGTTCTACCTCTACCGGACGCGAAACGGGCTCTGGCTACGGGCCGTCGGGGACAATCCGCGCACCGCTGACGCCATGGGGGTTCGTGTGTTCAGGCTTAAGTATCTCTACACGATCCTCGGCGGAATGCTCGCGGGGCTCGGGGGCGCCCACCTCTCTCTGGGCTACACCCCAGGCTGGACGGAAAACATCACGGGCGGACGGGGGTGGATTGTCATCGCCCTAGTGATCTTCTCCATGTGGAACCCTTCCCGGGCGAGCTGGGGAGCGGGGCTCGTCGGCGGGCTCAACGCGCTCCAGTTCAGGCTCCAGGCCGCCGGG
>CAZPZF010000261.1:684-4516 GCA_964590705.1 uncultured Spirochaetales bacterium
TCTCGTAGTCATCACCTGGTGGGAAAACCTGAGCAAACGCGTAGGCGCTCCCGCGGCCCTTGGAAAATCGTACATGCGGGAAGAGAAGTAGGGGCCGAGGCTCCTTCTTTCATCATTTCCTATGTGGTATACTTTGAAACATCATCTTGATCGTGAAGGGAGGGCCTATGGGTGACACGATGCATCCAGTCCCATTGGAGCGTATGCTTCAATGGATCGTCAGCGAGTACAATTCAAGTAAAACGATTTTTGGAATTCAGGAAGGATCGTTCTATCGGAAGAGAGGGGCTTCGCCCTTCCTCATCACCGGCGAGGAGTGCGGCACCATCCTCGGTCCCGCAGCCGGCCCCCACACTCAACTTGCGGGAAACATCGTCTCCGCCTATCTCTGCGGCGGGCGTTTCATCGAACTGAAAACGGTACAGAAACTCGACTCGCTGGAGATCCCCAAACCCTGCATCGACGCGAGGGACGAGGGCTACAACACCGAGTGGTCAACGGAACTCTCCCTTTCCCAGGCGTATACCGAATACGCGTCCGCGTGGATCCTAGTCCATCTTCTTTCCCGATTCCTCGGCGACGAGGCAGCGGGAAAGACGATCTTCAACATGAGCATTGGATACGACCTTGCCGGAATCCAGTCCGAGCCGATGGATCGGTTCATCAGCCGGCTTGCAGATTCCTCATCGGATCCGGAGTTCGCGGCCCTTCTGGAAACCGCCGACCGCTTCCTCGCGAGCCCGAAGGCTGCCCGTTTCTTCGACGCGCCTGGCCGGGAACTCCGCAAAACCCTCTCCCAGGTTCCCTCGAGGATCTCCGGATCGGTGACCTTGTCCACCATGCACGGGTGTCCTCCCCAGGAGATCGAGCAGATCTGCGCCTATCTCCTGACCCGCAAGAAGCTCAATACCTACGTCAAGCTCAACCCGACCCTCCTCGGCTACGACAGGGTCAAGCGGACCCTCGAATCCCTCGGTTTCGGATACGTCGACCTGAAGCGGGAGTCTTTCTTCAAGGATCTTCAGATGGACGACGCCATCCCTATGATCCGCCGACTTCGGAAAACCGCGGAGACCTCCGGCCGCTTCTTCGGCCTCAAGCTCTCCAATACCTTGGGCACGCGGAACGCCGGCGAGCTTCTGCCCGGAGACGAGAAATACATGTCCGGCCGCGGTCTCTACCCACTTACGATCGGTCTCGCCGCCATCCTCTCGGGAGAGTTCAACGGCACTCTTCCCATTTCCTACGCGGGCGGCGCGTCCCAGCACACGGTACGGGGGATCGCCGAATCCGGCATCCGGCCCATCACCGTCGCCACCGACCTCCTCAAGCCGGGAGGGTACGCCCGCCTTTCAGGGATGGCCGGGATCATCGACTCCATCGGTCATCCCCTTCCCGCAGCCGTGGACCGGGACGCGGTCAGGGGCTTGAGCGAATCCTCGCTCTCCGACCCCCACTGTTCGAAATTCTGGCGCGGTTTTGACCGTATATCGGTGGACAAACCCCTGCCGAAGCTCGACTGCGCGGTCGCTCCCTGCATGGCCGCCTGCCCCATCGGACAGGACGCGCCCGAGTACATCAGGCTCGTAAGCCAAAAGAAGTACGCGGAAGCCCTGGCCCTCATCTACACGAAGAACCCCCTGCCCCATATCACTGGATACATCTGCGACCACCAGTGCATGGGCAACTGCACCCGCCTTGACTACGAGGGATCCGTGCAGATCCGCGAGATGAAACGGATCGCCGCTGAAAAGGGCTATCTCGAGTACATCTCACTCACGGACACCCCTCCCCGCGCCGCCGTAAAGGTCGCGGTGATCGGCGCCGGTCCCTCAGGACTATCCTGCGCGTATTTCCTCAGGAAGACGGGGGTGCAGGTAACCATCTTCGAGCGCGAGGAGGAGGCAGGGGGCGTGGTATCCAACCTCCTGCCCTCCTACCGGATCCCGGTAAAGGCGATCGAGAAGGATATCGCGTTCCTGGCGTCCGTGGGCATCATGTTCAAATTCGGCGTTCCAGAACCGCCGAGGGCGCGCGATCTCCTCGACCAGGGTTACGCCGCAGTGTACGTGGCCGTCGGAGCCTACAAGGAAAAGACCATCAATCTCGGCGCAGAGAATCCCCGCATCTTCGGAGTTCTCGACTTTCTCAGGAAATCCCGCGAAAATCCCGCGAGCGTTCCGCTGGGGAAACGCGTCGCCGTGATCGGCGGTGGGAACAGCGCCATGGACGCGGCGCGTTCCGCGCTCAGGGCTCCGGGGGTCGAGCGGGTCTACCTCGTCTACCGCCGCACGGAACAGGAACTTCCCGCGGACCGCGAGGAGTTCGACAGGGCCAGGGGAGAGGGAGCGGTTTTCGTCCCCCTCTGCGCCCCCGAACGCTTCACCGGCGGAGGAGTCCTCGTGTGCCGGAAGATGACGCTCGGGAATCCCGGAGCCGACGGACGCCGGGAGCCGGTTCCCTCGGAAGAGACGGTCGACATACCCGTCGATTCGGTCATCACTGCCGTCGGTGAAGAGGCTGACACCGCGGTCCTGAACGCCATCGGAATCGAAACCCTCCCCTCGGGGAGAATCATGACCAGGTCCGGCAGTTTCCAGACCTCGATGGATAGAGTCTACGCGGGCGGCGATGTCCGGACAGGTCCCGCTTCGGTCGTTCGCGCCATCGCGGACGGTCGGGGAGCGGCCGAGGAGATCGCATCTCTCATTACCGGCAGGGACGGCAAGGCGGGAATCCAGTCTCTCTTCAAATCCGCCGGACCCAAGGTCAAGAACAAGCCGCCGGTGAGCGAACTCATGCGCAAGAGGGACAAGCTCTTCCTCTCCCTGGCAACCGCGGTGAGTCCTGATTTCATCGTGCAGGAGGAGGCCCGCTGCCTCCACTGCGATACCGTCTGCAACAAGTGCGTCGATGTCTGTCCGAACCGCGCCAATGTCGCCGTTTCATGCGAGGAGGGCCCGTTCAAGGACCACTTCCAGATCCTCCACATCGACGACCTGTGCAACGAATGCGGCAACTGCGCTACCTTCTGTCCATACGAGGGCAGGCCCTACCGCGACAAGCTCACCCTCTTCTCCACGGAGAAGGCCCTGCTCGAGAGCGAGAACGACGGGGGATGGTTCCCCGATCCCGCCATGCCCTGCGTCAAGCTCCGGCTTTCCGGAGAGATCTACCTCCTCGATCTCTCCTCAACTGCATTGAAGTCGCAACCCGGGCTCGATTATACTGAACTAGAGAAGGCGAGTTGGATGTTCGCGCGTATCCACAAGTCCTGCCACTACCTGATCCCGCCTGTAAACGGGAGTCCGCCGCAATCGGACGGCGGAGGAAGCGGAAAGGAGGAGAGATGAATATCCTGCTGAAGAACGCTGCCGTGGTAAACTGGTTTCCCTCGCGCGTCGATCGCAACACGGATCTGCTCGTTTCCGAAGGCAGAATCAAGCGGATCGGCAGAGGGCTGGAAAAACCGACCCTCGCGCGCACCATCGACTGCACGGACAAGATCGTGGCGCCCGGTTTCGTCTGCGGCCATACCCACCTCTACTCGGCGCTCTCCCGTGGCATCCTGGCCTCCATCAAGCCCTCTTCAGACTTCGTCTCCCAGCTTCGAAACCTCTGGTGGAGGCTCGACCGCGCCATCGACGAAAAGATCCTCAGGTACAGCGCCCTGATCGGTGCCCTCGACGCCGTCAGAAGCGGCTCGACCTCGGTGATCGATCACCACGCATCCCCCTCGTTCATCATCGGTTCGCTCGCCATCATCAAGGAGGCCTTCGAGCGGGTCGGCCTGCGCGGTATCCTCTGCTACGAGACGACCGACCGTAACGGT
>CAZPZF010000262.1:0-4471 GCA_964590705.1 uncultured Spirochaetales bacterium
CCGCGTGGGCCCATTTCGACCCGAACCTCAGGCACATATCCGCGCTCGCGTGGGACTGCGGGGGGATCACCACCGGGCCGGTCACCGTTCCCATCGTCGTCTCCCTTGGAATCGGAATAACCCGGGTCACGCGCAAGGGAGGGGACAGCGGCGTGTCAGGGCTCGGCGTCGTGACTCTCGCGTCGCTCATTCCCGTGGCTGCCGTACTCATCCTGGGCATCTGCATGAACACCTTCCTGCCGGCTCCGTCCGCGCGGGATGAGTTCTTCTCGCCCTCGCGGGAAAAGGAGTCTACCGCGCTTTTCGAGGACCGTGACAGGTTCCTGGCGTACGCCCTGGTGAGCCAGGATCCGAAGAGCGCGCTCGAGAACCAGTTCGGGGGAAGGGGAAACCGCTTCCTCGCGTTCCTGCGGGAAACGTACACCGATCCAGTTCTCCTGTCTGCCCGATACGCGGATCCCGGGATTTTCTCGGACTGGATCGCGGCGCCGGAGACGAGGCAGAGCCTCCTGGCCCTCTTCGGATCGGGCAACCTCCGCTTTCTCGAATCCCCGCCGGCGGGGCGGCAAGACTCCTTCGTGTCTCCCGTTCACAAGATGGGACTCGCTCTCCGGGCCATCCTCCCGCTTGCCGGCATTCTCCTCCTCATCCTTCTCGCGGTGGTCCGGAAACGGATCCCGCTTTTCGACGAGATCCTCCTCGGACTCGGTTTTGCCCTCATCGGCTTTTTTCTCTTCAGCATCGGGATGGACGCGGGCCTTACCAATCTCGGCTCCCAGGCGGGCCGGAACCTCCACGTGGCATTCTCCTCGGTTCCCTTTCCCGAGAAGAGCAGGGTATACGAGGATTTCGATCTTTCCATGGTCGATACGGCCGTCGCCGAGGACGGTTCCGTGTACGAGTACTTCATGGTCCGCGAGCGAGGGGCCCTGCGGGAGCTTCCTTTCTATCGGGAGAACTATGACGAACGGACGGGAGACTATACCTATATCCCGGAGCGGGGCCCGCTTCTCGGTTCCGGGGGGAGGATGTCCGGCATGGCCGTGCTCATCCTCTTCGCCTTCTTCATGGGTCTTGCCGCGACCCTCGCGGAGCCTGCTTTGTACGCCCTTGGAGTCACCCTCGAAGAGGCGAGCGCGGGGACCTTCCACCGGAGCTTCCTCATCCGCACCGTCGCCGTCGGAGTGGGCATCGGACTCGCCTTCGGCATCGTGCGGATCGTCTGGGACCTCCCCCTCCTGTGGCTGCTCGCCCCGCCGTATCTCCTCCTCCTCGTGTTGAACCGCTACTCGACCGAGGAATTCATCGGGATCGCGTGGGACTGCGCAGGCGTCACCACCGGGCCCGTAACCGTGCCCCTGGTCATTGCCCTTGGACTCGGTATCGGCGAACGCCTGACAGGGGCCGAGAGCTTCGGGATCCTCGCCCTCTCTTCCGTGTATCCGATCCTGACGGTCATCGTCTCCGGTCTGTTTATCACTTCATCCACCCAGCGTCTCATGAGGGAAACGCCGTGAAACCGGAGAAACTGCTGAAGATCACCTGCATCGTCAATCGGCTCCTCTCCGAGAATCTCCGCAAAGAGGCGTATTTCATGGGAATCCCCCTCCTGTTCGTCCAGCCGGCACGGTCGACGCTGCTCAGGGAAAAGAGGTTTACGCTCGATTACCGTTCATCCACTATTGTCGAGGAGCTTCGAAGCGATATCTTCCGGTTCTACATCCCCCGCAAATACGAACAGCCCGTCTTCAGCCATCTCGTCGGCGCGCTCGAGCTGAACCAGCCGGGGAGGGGGAGCGTCTTTTCCGAGGATGTCTTCGTTTACGGACTTCCCGAAGGGAGCTTCTCCTCGTTGTCCATGCCTGAGACAAAGGGCAGGAAGACCTCGCTCCTCTCGGATCTTGTGGGCATCACCTGCATCGTCCAGAGGGGAGAGGGAAACGCCCTTGCGAAGAGCGTCCTGGAACGGGGAATCAGCGCTCCAACCGTGATCTACGGGAGGGGGATGGGGCTGCGCAACAAGCTGGGGCTTCTGCGGGTCACCATCTCGGTGGACAAGGAGGTACTCTTCTTCACGCAGCAGGAGCAGGACGCGGAAGACGTCATCGATCTCATCGTGAACTACGCCAGGCTGGACCACCCAGGCAGGGGATTCGCCTACATGTTTCCGATCCGGCGAGGATTCATCGACACGCGGATCCACCTGGGAAAGACCAGGCAGCTTGCCAGCATGGAACAGGTCATCGCGGCCATCGACGAGCTGAAAAACGCCTCGGACTGGCGGAGAAAGACCGCCTCGGTCATGATCCAACGCGCTTCGGGGCGGAGGAGATCCATGAAGAACCTCGTGAACTGTACACTCCTGTGCCGGGAGGGGGAGACGGAGGATTTCGTGAAGGCGGCGATGGACGCCGGCGCCGGGGGAGCGACCCTATCCCGTCTCCAGTACTGCGGCGGTTTGGAGCGGAGTTCAGAGGACTATTCTGCCGCCCGGGAGATGAGCGATCTCATCGTATCGGAGGAGACCGCCGCCAGATTTATCGCAACGCTCGAGACGAGGGGGTTCTACGATCCCAGAACCGCGGGAATACTGGAGGTCAGCTCCGTGGACCAGGCGCGAACCTACCTCGCGCCATAGGGCTCGCCTGCCCCGGCGGGATGCCAAGGGCTTTATAGAACGAAGCGCATCCAGCAGTTTCAAGCGCCATGAAACCGATGATCGCCACCGCGATTTCATTGACAATCCGCCGATTATGCATTATTATCAATACGATATCATATTGATATCGCATCCTAACTCCGGAGAAAAAATTCCTATGGCTACCACTACCGACAATTCCCCTGTTTCCATTCATATCGAGGAACGGACGGCGAGGCATGGAAGCGGCATGGCGATGCTCATCCTGAACATCCTCCTGATGCTGGGAGGACTCGCCTTGTTCATCCTATGCGTGGTGTTGATCGACGGCGGTGGCTCTTCCGCGCTCGCGGTTGTCGGGCTCGTTGCCGGGATCCTCAACCTCTCCCTTATCGGACCCATCATGTTCGCGGGTTTGAAGATCCTCAAGCCCAACGAGGCGCTCGTCCTGACCCTGTTCGGGAAATACCACGGAACCTTGAAAGGGGAGGGATTCTACTTCGTCAACCCCTTCGTCTCCGCGGTCTGCCCCGTGGCGCCGAAGGACCACGCGGCGCTGATGATGGTCGAGAAGGGCACTGCCAACGCCAAGGGCGCCGCGGCCGCGGCAGCCCCGGTTCTCAGGAAGAAGCTCTCGCTTAAGGCCATGACCCTCAATAACGACCAGCAGAAGATCAACGACGCGCTGGGCAATCCGATCATCATCGGCATCGTCGTGATCTGGAGGGTCGTGGACACGGTCAAGGCGGTCTTCAACGTGGACAACTTCTACGAGTACCTCTCGATCCAGTGCGACTCGGCCCTACGCAACATCGTTCGGCTCTATCCGTACGATGCCTCGGACGATGAGGGGGAGAAATCCCTGCGTGGAAGCAGCCAGGAGGTGGCTCTCCGCCTCAAAGAGGAGATCCAGCAGAAAGCGGAAATAGCGGGCATCGAGATCATGGAAGCCCGGATCACCCACCTCGCCTACGCCCCCGAGATCGCTGCAGCCATGCTTCAGCGGCAGCAGGCGTCGGCGATCATCGCCGCGAGGCAGATGATCGTGGAGGGCGCGGTCGGCATGGTCGAGATGGCTCTTGCCAAACTCTCCGAAAATAAAATCGTGGATCTCGACGAGGAACGGAAAGCCTCGATGGTGAGCAACCTGCTCGTGGTCCTGTGCGGAAACAAGGACCCGCAGCCCGTGGTGAATTCCGGCTCGATCTACTAGGAACCGCCCTTAAGAAGCGCCCGGGCCGCGATGAAGCACGGGCGCCCAGCAGGCGCTTACCGCGCCTCCATGGGCGGGTACGAGGCGCGCGTCACCTGCGTACGCTTCTGTTGTGGAAAAGATGGACACGAAAGAGAAAGACAAGAAGCAGATCCTCCTCCGCCTCTCTCCCTCCCTCTGGAGGGAGTTGGCGGCCTGGGCGGAGGAGGACTTCAGATCCATCAACGGTCAGATTGAGTATCTGCTCACCGAATGCGTCCGTAAGAGACGCAAAAAATCGGACCTCCAACCGGGAGAGGAAGCCTCGCAAGGCATGAAACGAACGGATTAGACTGGTCAAACTGCTCTCTTGACGCCCTGAAATTCCTCTGTTACTGTTAATAGAATCTTATTCGCATCTGCCGGGGGTAGATCGATCCGGTTTCAACGCAGAGCAAAAGGAGGTCTTTTCATGGAGAAGAAGGGAGGTACCATTCTTCCGATTGGGGCGGTGCTCGTGATATCAGCCGCTGTCTTCGCGGGTCATTTCGGGGTCGGAGACACGATCTTCCCCGCGATCCTGGGGAGGAGTTCCGGGGCCGGATGGTTCACCGCGGCTCTGGGATACGGAGTCATCAACA
>CAZPZF010000263.1:0-4437 GCA_964590705.1 uncultured Spirochaetales bacterium
CCCCGTGGAAGGCAAGACGCGCCGGCTCTCCGATTTCAGGACATCCCTTGGAGCGGGCGAGTCCCTGGATCCCGGCGAGAACCGAAGGGATGGATGACCGTTCAAGCATCCGCGTGATCTCGGTGAGGTTCGCGGTTTCCTCGCGGACAAGCCTGTCCAGAAGGGCCTTCTGCTCCTGCAGGCGCAACGAAAGCTGCGCCGCTTCGGCGGAGCAGTCGGCCTTCGGATCCCCGTACTTGGCGAGGAGGCTTCGGATCGTGTCGTGGATGGCGCACAGCCCGACGATCATACCGGGTCCCCAGAAGAGGTTTCCCCTGTTCCACTCTGAAAAGACCTGGGCCCGATGATACTGGACGTTCTCCCGGCTAAAGCTGTAGGAATACCACGCGTCGTCCACCTGCCAGAGGAGCTCGTCGAGCACGGTATCGACGGCCGGGCTTGCCGCCGATCCCGCTGCCTGCCCGCCGGAGAGGAGCTCTATCGCCTCCGACAGGACACGGACATTCGTTTGCGGCTGCTCGTGGCCGAAGATGGGGGAATCGGACCAGTCGAGGCGGTACATCCGCTTCTGGAACGCAGAAAAGGCAGCCAGGATATCCGCGTTGGCTGCCCGGGCACGTTCGCGGATAGTTGTCAGGACCATGGCCGAAGCGCCCCGCTCCTTCAGTTCGCGGAAGATGCGGTTGATCTCGCGGAGCTCGTTCCAGCGGGCCGCGGCAGCCAGTTCGAACCGGGAAACCGCGTTCCTGAAATCCGCCGGATCGATGCCTGCTGACGCGAAGGCTTGTTCGTCGATCGAATCCGAAAGCCTGGGCGACTGGCGGGCCAGGTTCAGCTCCAGGGCGGGAGCTCGTTCGACCGCGGATACCAGGCCGAGGTAGAACCGGAGATTGTACCCGAAGATGGACGCGTCCCATGTATCGGCGGTATCGAATTGGGAGTGATAGTAGCTGTCGATTCCCTCGTCGCCGTCGTCCAGAGTGTCGCCCCCGTTGTTCATGGAGGGGATGCCGGCGATATTGTAGCTCCACGCGTCCGTCCATGTTGTCAGATGGGATCCTTCCTCGATGAACCCGTCTGGAAAGAGCTCCGATGGATCAGGGGCCTGCCCGTAAAAGGAAAGCAGGTAATCGGAGAGCTCGACCGCTGACTTGAGATAGAACACATTTCCGTACCGATGGGCCGGATGCTCGAAGTTGAGGTAGCAGAGGGCCTTGCCCGCCCAATCCGGCGTTACGCGGTTCACCTGGTTCCACGACCCGATGGCCCAGTCGTAGCGGGTGTCGATGGCGCCCCATTCCTCGCCACCATGCAGGACAAAGAGGATGGTCCGTTCGGGACGATAGCCGCCGTCGATCATCGCCTTGGCGATGGCAAGGGTCATTGCGACCCCGGTACTGTTGTCCTGGAAGCCCTGGAAGTGGACATCGTAATGATCGCCCACGATGATGAACTCGTCGTCGTTCCTTCCCGGTATCATCCCCGTGATGTTTTTTCCTATGCCCCCCTTCCTGACGACGTTGTCAACCGTGAGGGTAACGGTAACAGGCCCCGCCTCCAGGAGCCGCTTGAGGTAGGAGGCGTCGTTCCGCGAGATGTTGACAGAGGGAATCGTAACGGGTCCGCAGAAATCCTGCGCGTTCATGGCGTCGTCGTTGATGGTCGCGTACCCGCCCGAACAGGAGCTCACGACGGCCGCGGCACCGTGAAGCGCGGCCTCGATGGTCGGGTACTCGATCCACCAGTCCGCGTCCATGTCGATGTCTATGAGGACGATCCTTCCCCGCGCGTCGACTTCTTTGTAGTCCGCCTCGGTTCCCCTGCCAAGGTACAGGAGTTCGGCCGTGATGCCGTTGGCGCCGGTTCCACCGGACGCGTAGGAATAGGGCTTGAGCACACGGCGTTCCCCGCGTCCCTCGGCCACCGCGAGCGTCGCGCCGTTGAACTGCCAGGTATCGCACTGGTACGGATGGACGGTGACCTTCCGGAGCCCGATTTCGCGCATCTGGAGGGCCAGCCAGTCCGCGGCAGCGAGCTCAGCATCGCTTCCCGAGGTCCGCCCGCCCAGCTCGCTGTTCAGGAAACGCCGTTCGGTGAGCGAGACCGCGATGCCGCGCGCGTATTCAATCAATGACTCGTTCCAGAGCGCCTCCGCGTCGACCTCCCCGGAGCCCCGGGCCGAAAGCAACGGGGCGGGAAGGAGACACAGGGAAATCAGGACGGTTGTTCCTACGATCCTGTTCATTCGATACCCTCCGTTAAGGCAGCATGAGACATGGTAGATCACCGGTTTCCAGCTGTCAAACCGCTTTTCACTGACAGTGGAAACATGACCCTTGTCTCCCCCCCCACGCGGGGATACAATTGGAGACAATGGAAAAGGCCGTAACCGTCATCATCCGGAAAAGCGCGGATCCCCCTTCTCTTTCGAAAGAGTCGGCAGCGGAACTCAGGGGGCTGCTCGCGAATCTGGAAGTCTCCGTGGCTGAGGAGCTCATCGTCACGCTCCGGGAACCGTCTCCCCGATACCTCGTGGGAGACGGCAAGGCGGACGAGATCACCCGGAAGGCGGTGGACGCGGAGGCCGATTTCATCGTGTTCGACGACGACCTCTCCCCCTCCCAGCAGAGGAACTGGGAGAATCTCACCGGCCTGTGCGTCATCGACCGTCAGGAGGTGATCCTGGAGATTTTCGCGGACCGGGCGCAGACAAAGGAGGCGGTACTCCAGGTCGGCCTCGCCAGGCTCGAGTACAGCCTCCCCCGCCTCACGCGGGCGTGGAGCCATCTCTCCCGCCAACGCGGGGGAAGGAAGGGCACCAAGGGAGAGGGCGAGACCCAGCTCGAGATCGACCGGAGGATCGTGGAGCGGAAGATCTCCCGGTTCAGGAAAGAACTCAAAGCTGTCAAGGCGAGCAGGGCTACCCAACGGAAGCAGAGGACCGGTGTTCCCATGCCGACGGGCGCGATCGTCGGATACACGAACGCGGGAAAGTCCTCGCTCCTGAACGCGCTCACCGGCTCCGCGGTCTACGCCTGCGACAAGTTGTTCGCCACCCTGGATCCGACCACGAGACGGGTGAGCCTTCCCGGCGGCAGGGAGGTGCTCCTGACCGACACGGTCGGTTTTGTCCGCAAGCTCCCCCATACCCTCATCGAGGCATTCAAGGCGACCCTCGAGGAAACAGTACTCGCGGATTTCCTCATCAACGTGGTGGATATCTCGAGCCCCGAAGCCGGCCATCACTACGAGGCGACCTGCGCCGTCCTCCGGGAGATCGGCGCGGGCGACAAGCGGATGATCACGGTGTGGAACAAGATGGATCTGGTATCAGAAACCACAGAAGTGTCGCCGCTTCCCCGGATCGAAGGGATACCGGTCTCCGCCGCCTCCGGCAGAGGGATCGACCGCCTGCTTTCGGAAATAGAGAGGATCACCGCGCCTTCGGACACCGCGACCCGCTTCCTCCTCCCCTTCTCCCGCTTCGACATCCTCGCCCTCCTCCGAAGGAGCGGAACCGTGCTCAGCGAGGAATTCGACGGCGAGAGCGTCATGGTCGAAGCCCTGGTGACCGAAAAAACGAGATCGATGCTCAGAAGGTACGTGCTGCAATGATCTATATCCTCCTGGCGGACACGATCGTCACGGTCCATTTCTGCTACGTCCTCTTCACCGTGGGCGGTGAACTCGCGATCCTCCTTGGGGGGATCCTCAAGTGGCGGCCCGTCAGGAATAGGACCTTCCGGATCATCCACCTCTGCTGTGTCGTGCTCGTCGCCCTGGAGGCGGCGGCGGGGATCCTCTGTCCGCTCACCGAATGGGAGTACCGGCTCCGGGAACTCGGGGGCCAGCGGGTCGAGGAGCAGATCGGCTTCGTCCCTCGTCTCATCCGCTCCATCATCTTCTACGATTTTCCATCCTGGGTTTTCACGATCATGTACATCGGGTTCGGTGCGCTCGTGGTCATCACATTCTTCCTCGTGAGGCCCGAAAAGCGGAAGAGGCGGCCGACCGGTGGAGACGAAGAGGACGGAGGAAGCAGCAGTGGATAGGGAGAGCCTGTCGCTCGTCGAGCAGGCGATCGCTGCCGTGAGGCAGCTTCCCGGCAGGAAGCGGGACTCGCGCGGAGAGCCCGGGGGGCTCGTGGAAATACCGGCCGGGAAAGAGGTCATTGTCGTAGGCGACCTCCACGGGTGCCTGGAGCATTTCGAGGCCGTCATCGGTCACGACGGAAACACGGGGAAAATCGAGACCGGAAAGGCGGTCCTCCTCCAGCTCGGGGACCTCCCCCATGACGACCGGCCCCGCCATCTCGAGGACATGGAAACCTCGATCGAGCTCCTCGAACGGGTGGCCGCCTTCACCGTGGATCACCCGGGCGGAGTCATCCATCTCAGGGGGAATCACGACTCGCTGGACCATGACGTCAGCAAGGGG
>CAZPZF010000264.1:0-4425 GCA_964590705.1 uncultured Spirochaetales bacterium
ACGCCGACCTCCGACATCTTGAAGGCCTGCAGAACCTGCGGGGCGGATATCCTGGCCCTCTCCGTTACCATGTCCGCGGGGGTGGAGGCGGCAAAGAATGTCATAGAGGCGGTTGGTAACGATAAAAAACTGCAGAGCCTATTCATCCTGGTAGGCGGGGCCGCCTTCGACAGGGATCCCGGTCTCTGGAGAGTGGTCGGAGCGGATGGGTACGCGGCGCGGGTAACGGAGGCGATCGCGGTGCTTGAAAGCGGCCTTCCATCGCTGTCACGAAGATTGTAAACATGTGAACCTCCCGCCGCTCGGTCGCGTTCATGTATACATGACATTTCTTTGTCTCAATCCAGATATTTTTCATCGGTTGAGGCGATTTCCCTTGACATTCATGTGATATGGTATTACTGTATTAGTGTATTACATAGATAGTACACTAATATGGAGGTTTGCAGATGATACAGATCACGGGCCTTTCCTTTTCCTACCGGAAGAAGGACCGGCTGTTCGACGATCTTTCCCTAACCTTGGAACCGGGAACGATCTACGGGCTCCTGGGCAAAAACGGGGCGGGGAAAACCACCCTTCTCAAGCTTCTGTGCGGATTCATGTTCCCCGGGAAGGGAGAGATCAGGGTCCTCGGCGACGATCCGGCAAAGCGGACCGCGCGCATGCTCCGGGAGATCGTCCTGATTCCGGAAGAGTTTTTCGTTCCCCCCTGCACCGCGGAACAGTACATGCGGTTGAACGCGCCATTCTATCCTCGTTTCGACGCCGCCAGGTTCAGGGAGTATCTTGCGGGATTCGAGCTCGATCCCGCCAAGAAACTGACCGAGTATTCCTACGGTCAGAAGAAGAAATTTTTCGTCTCCTTCGGGCTTGCCGCGAACAGCGCGATCCTTCTCCTGGACGAGCCGACCAACGGGCTCGACATTCCTTCCAAGAGCCAGTTCCGCCGGCTGGTGGCGGGCGCGGTAACCGAGGACAGAACCTTCATCATCAGCACCCACCAGGTCAGGGACATGGAAAACCTCATCGACCCGATCGTGGTCCTCGAACAGGGAAAGATCGTATTCCAGAAAGGAATGGAGGAGATATCCCGCTGTCTTTCCTTCCGATTGTCATCCTCCGCCCCCGCGGACGGTTCCGCGATCTACAGCGAGAAGGTGATGGGAGGCTACCTGAATCTCGTGGCCAACGATACGGGCGAGGAAACATCGGTCGATATCGAGGTCCTGTTCAACGCCCTGATGACGGCTCCGGCCGCGGTCAACGGGCAGTTCAAATCGGAGGTTTCCAGATGATAAACATCGAACTTTCGCCGCGGCGCATGACCCTCTTATGGAAGAAGGATTTCATCGAATCCCTGCCCGCGGTCCTCATCGCGACGGCGGCTGTCGCCGGCGTGTTTCTCATCGGCGGCATCGTGACCGTGGGATTCGGTACCACCGATCCCGGCTCTCTCGCCGGTAATTTCATCTCCATCCTCATGCTGGGAGGGCTCATCACGACGAGCCTCGCCTTCGGCGACCTGCACAAGAAGGGCCGGAACATCTCGTGGCTCATGACCCCGGCGTCTCAGCTGGAGAAGTACCTGTACGAATTGCTCGTTTCCACCGTCGGGGTCGTCGTATACGTGACGGCCGCGTATTTCATCCTCTCTCTCCTCACGCACGGGATCACGACGCTTCTCTTCCATCGAGGAATCGGGATCTTCAATCCCTTCACCAGACCGATCGGCTTGGGGATCCTCCTCTACCTGGAATTCCAGGCGATCTTCTTCTTCGGATCGGTCTTCTTTAAGAGCGGTCATTTCATCAAGACCGTCCTGTGGATGGCGATCATCGGCATCGGGGTCTCCATCTTCGCCGGGCTCGCGTTCCGGATCGTTTACGCCGACTGGTTCGTGGGCATCACCTTCCGGCCGAGGCCCGAACTGGAGCACCTGTTCCACGGAGACGCGATCGGCCAAGCGTGCGAGGAGGCTTTCCGCCCCTTCCTGCGCGTCATGGAGGTGATTGGCAGGATTCTCCTCTACTTGTTCCCTCCGTTCTTCTGGGTCGCGGGGTATTTCCGGCTTGTCGAGACGGAGGTGCGCAATGGAGTATAGGTCAACGCTTCCGATCTACCTCCAGATAGCGGATATCATCTGCGAAGAGATCCTGACGAAGTCCTGGACCGGGGGGGCGCGTATCCCCTCGGTCAGGGAACTGGCCGTCCAGTACGAAGTGAACCCGAATACGGTCATGAGGACGTTTACATACCTTCAGGATTCGGGGATCATATACAATCAGAGAGGCATCGGGTATTTCGTTTCCGATGACGCGTACGAAAGGACACTGGAGCTGAAGAGGGGTGAATTCAGGAGGAATGAGATCCCCTACTTCGTGAAGATGGTGAATCTGTTGCAGATTCCGTTCGATGAAATCATGGGGTACTTCAAGGCCCCCACAGGAGAAATGGCATGAAAAGGAGTTCGACTTTGCTTGTCGCGGCGCTCGCCTTTGTCGGGGGCGGAATTCTCGCCTTCACGATCGCGGGAAAGGGAAAGATCAACGACATCGTCAAGGGAAAGGGCATCGAGAGTCTCCCGGGAATCACCCGGGCTTCGGATACCATGGTTTCAAGGAGTTTCGACCTGTCCGGTTTTTCAGGAATCGAGATCTCCATGCCCTGCACGGTCGAGGTCGCACACGGGGACACGTTCCTGATCGAGGCCAGCGTTCCGGAGAACATCGCGGATCGGCTGAAGGCCGAGGTGAAGGGACAGACGCTCGTATTCTCTCTAGATGAGGATGTCTGGTTGGCCGGCACCAAGATCCGCATCGAGATGACCATGCCGGCCCTCGGATCCCTCGAGATCAACGGGATCGCCGATGTCACATTCACCGGATTCTCCGAAACCGATTTTTCCATTGACGTGTCGGGCGCAGCGAAGATCAGGGGGAGGGACGGCAGGGCCAAAGACGCGAGGATCAATTCTTCCGGCGCCGCGCAGATAGACTTCGTCGATTTCATCACGGAAAACGCGCGCCTCGACATTTCCGGCGCGGCCGAGGTCTCACTGACCATGGGCGGCGGCGACCTCACCGGCTCGATCAGCGGAGCCGCCAAGGTCACCTACGGCGGAGAGGTCCGCACCCAGAACGTAGAAACCAGCGGCGTGGGGTCCGTGAGGAAGCGTTGATCAGTGGAGGCGCAAGCCTGAAGCGGGATTCTGGGTGGCCGTCGGCTTGTCCGGCGGCTCAGTACGAGAAAACGCTGTCCCCGATGAACTCCCGGAGTATGGAGTCGTCGGGCACGACCTTCGCCGGCAGGGGCAGGAAATTGTTGAGGAAGGTGAGGAGCCTGACCGCCTCCGCGTATTCGGCGTGGAACGGTTTGACGCTTTTCAGAAGGGGTTCGGCGTAGGTCTTGAGGACCGAAAGCTCGTAGTCGAGGGCTGAGTTGAAGGCGGAGTCGGCGTTGTTCTGGAACGGGAAGATATTCCGGTTCTCGCCTCGCCTCACGGACTGCCACATGCCGAGGGTCGTAAGGGCGGAGTGGCCTCGGAACTGATGGTCCCTGACGATCCTCCGGAGCAGGCGGTTGTCAGTGGTCGGTATCCGGTTGTGATCGTCCAGATTGAGCTGGGTCAGGGCCGATACGTAAATCTTGTACTTCTGCTCCGCTGGGATGAGATGGGTGAGCCTGTCGTTCAGGCCGTGGATCCCCTCCATGAGGAGGATGTTCCGTTTCTTCAGCTGCAGCCGGTATCCCGTTTTCTTCCTCCCCCCCGCGATGAAGTCGAACAGGGGGATCTCGACTTCCTTCCCCTCGAACAGCTTGATGAGATGATCGTTCAGAAGGGGAACGTCGATGGCTTCGAGGGCCTCAAAGTCGTAGTTTCCTTCCTCGTCCCTGGGCGTCTGCTCGCGCGGGAGGAAGTAGTCGTCCAGCGAGATGGTGAGGGGGTTGAACCCCAGGACCCGCAGCTGGATGGCGAGCTTCTTGGTGAAGGTCGTCTTTCCCGACGATGACGGCCCGGCGATCAGGACGACCCGTACGTCCTCCCTTCGCTCGAAGATCCGATCAGCTATCTCGGCGATCTTCTTGTCGTGAAGGGCTTCGGCCGTTTTCACGAATTCCCCGATCTCCTTTTTCTCGATCAGCTCGTTCAGGCTCCCGACGCAGCTGACCCCCAGAATCTTGCCCCATGCCTTGTATTCCGTGTACACGGAGAAGAGGAGTTTATTGTCCACGAAGGGCTCCAGGACGCAGGGAACCATCTTCGCGGGATACCTGAGGAGGAAGCCCATCTGATACGGCATGAGGTCGAAGGTTGTAAGCACTCCTGTGCGGTCCACGAGAGGGGCGTGAGCGATGTCCAGGTAGGAACCGCAGCCATAGACCGGGATCTGGGATTCGTTGCGGTACTTGAGGAGGAGCGCG
>CAZPZF010000265.1:0-3556 GCA_964590705.1 uncultured Spirochaetales bacterium
GTGTCCGCAGCCACTCTCCTCATCCTCGGCTCCCGGAGGGGGAACTATGAGAAGGTACTGCGGGAAGGACTTCCGGAGTGCGACGAGTACGCAGGGTAAAAAACCGGATCATCCCCTTCGTCTGGTAGACGCGGTTCCGGCGATGCCCGTCCCGCGTATGAACGGAAAAGGAGAATCAACGATATGCAAAGATACGTCCGGGAACACCCCCCGTTCGCCCTCTGCGGACTCAACTGCGGGCTCTGCCCCCGCTACCACACCGAAGGCTCGTCCAGATGCCCTGGATGCGGCGGACCGGACTTCCACCTCAAGCACCCCTCCTGCGCGGTGATCACCTGCGCGCGGAAACACGACGGAATCGAGTTCTGTTTCCAGTGCGCGGAATACCCTTGTCAGCGCTATGCGCGGCTGCCCGAGGCAGACTCCTTCATCTCCTACCGGAACGTCATCGCCGATTTCTCGAAGGCCAAATCCAGGGGCGTCGAATCCTACATCACGGAACTCGCGGAGAAGGTCGCAGCGCTCGAATTCCTCATCGAATCATGCAACGACGGCAGAAGGAAGGCTTTCTTCTGCACAGCAGTCAACCTCCTCCCCCTCGACGCGGCGCGTGAGGTCATGCACGGCGCGCTGGCTGATCGCTGAACCTGACCGCTCGGAGAGAGCCGCGGCCATCGTTTCAGTCATCGAATCGAGAGCCGCAGCCCTCGGGATTGAGCTCGGATTGCGGAAGGGGAAGAACCGATCATCATCGTCACCCTCGGGTACGCCCTGAGCCCGATCGATCTCTTCCCCGATTTCATCCCCGTCCTCGGCTATCTCGACGACCTCGTCATCCTCCCCGCTCTCATCGCCCTCTCGATCAGGATGATCCCGAAGGATGTCTGGGCTGTGGGCGATCGTTTCCGCGCTCATACCGAAGCGGACAGGAAATCCCTGACCGCCTCGAACCGGTCCAGTATCACGTGTCCCATGTCGGGGAGGATGTTGACCTCAGCGTGCGGCACGAGGGCTGAGAGCCGCGCCGCGGTCGCCGGCGTGTCCATCAGGGCGTCGTGGTCCCCGCCGAAAAACTGAAGCGGCATCGTGAGCCCGCGCAGTTCCTCGTCCGTGAAGATGGGAAGGGGCTCGACCACCGGATTGAAGTTCGCGTTTACGATCGCCTGAAACTCCCCCACCTCCGGAGGAACCGGGACCTCGTGGTAGATGAGGCGGTTGAGCCTTTTCTTGCCCGGCTTGCCGAAGATCATGCAGAACATAGCCTTTTTAATAAAGTCCCTTCGCTCCGGAGCGACACCGCCGGCGGTGATGAGGGACGCGGCGGTCACCCGTTCCTGCCTGCGGGTGGCGAATCGAAGCGCGTACCAGCCTCCGAGACTCATCCCGACGAGCGCGACTCTGGAGAGACCCAGCACGTCGAGGAGGGAATCGAGCCACTTCAGCGGGGCGTCGGAGGCGAGAGGCATCCGCGCCGGTTCACTCAGGCCCGGTTCACCCGGGATATCGGCGCACAGAATATGGAAACGTTCCGCGAACATCCCGGCGCAGCCGAGCCAGGTGGCGCTGTTGGACATGGATCCGTGAAGCATGAGAACGGGCGGCTTGCCCTTGCTACCGAAATCGAGGACATGGGTCCTCCCCGCGCTCGTCTCCGGAAACCTCTGCTCGAAGGGGCGCCCCCCGTACGACGCGAGGATCTCCCGGTAGCGTTTCTCGACGAGATCCCTTCCCCCTTCCGACTTGTAGACAGATGTATTCATGATGAATCTCCTTCCCATGATTTTTGTCAGCGCCCGCAGATCCGTTCGAACATGGTGAGCATGGCCCCGATGAAAGCCGGGGTTCCGTAGAGGACGTACTTGGCCTTTCCCGTCTCCGGAAAATGGAAGAAATCGAAGCGGGATCTGCCCCACGAGTCGTCCTTGCAGTTCAGCACAGCGAGGATGGAATTCGAGATCCGGCTCGCCTCCTCGGAGTTCGTCTCGGATATCTCGATGACCGCCGAGACCGTTATCCTCTCCCCGAGTGTTTCATACTTTGGGGCCGCGGGCGGACCCGCCTCCCCTCCCTTTCCGCAGAGTTCGGCGTGGGCGTATTCCCGCAGATCCTCCCGGCTCACCATCCAAGCGCGGCCTATCTTGCGGGCTTTGATCTTTCCCTCGTGGATGAACCGGACGATGGTCTTGGGGTGCAGTTTGAGGATTCCGGAAAGATCCTCAACAGAATACAATGGCGATTCCATATTGCTACTTATAGCTCCTTTATAAGGATCAATATACCCTTTTAAGGAATATATCAAGTGCCTCACCTTGAAAAACGCCTTTTTTCACATGCGTGGATGTGATACGATAGGAGGCTGAAAGGAAAGAGGAGGATCGGATGAAACCAGCGCTCTTGATTATCGACATGCAGGAAGCCTACCACGTTGGAAAGGCGGCAGCATCGATGGATTCCGCCGCCGAATATATCAAGGAGGTACTCTCCTATTTCCGCAAGGCGGATCTCCCGGTGGTCTGGGTGCATCACGAGGACAGGGAAAACGGGGTTGTCCCGGGAGCCCCGGGTTTCGAGATGATCGAGTCGTTGAAGAAACTGGCCAAGGAATACACCATCCACAAGCGCTACGGTAACGGGTTTAACAGGACCGACTGCGCGGAGATCCTCCGGCAAAACGGCGTGGACACGGTCATCGTGAGCGGCTTCTGCGCAGAATACTGCGTCCTCTCAACATACAGAGGAGCCGAGGACCAGGATTTCGTTCCCTTCATCCTCCGAGGTGGAATCGCCAGCGGAGACGCCGAGAATCTCCGGTTCGTCGAGAGGATCTGCGATACCGTGCCGCACACGCTCCTGCGCTTTCTTCTTCATGACAAGGAGGTTTCCCGATGAACGATTTCGCCGAAGAGAAGCTGAAAGGGAGTGTTTCCGACCGGAAACGATTCCATGAGCGGTTCCGCAGGAACTGCGCGACCTACGAGGATTTCCTCGCTCTTGAGGAGAAGGCCTTTGCCGAAGGGGCTCTCTCGAAGAAACACAAGGAACTGATGGCCCTGTCCATCTCAATCGTCACCAAATGCGAACCCTGCATCGAGTGGCACGCGCAGCAGGCGATGCTGAACGGCGCCACGGACAAGGAGATCTACGAGACGATCGACGTGGCCATCGAGATGGGAGGAGGTCCCGCCAGCGCCTATGCCCGCTTCGCGCTCCACGCCATGGATTTCCACCGAAGCTGAGCGGATTCCGGACACCCTTCCCGAGGCGCCGGCCACCGAGGGGATCAAGTACGCCGGTTCCAAGCTGAGACTCCTCCCCCACATCCTCGCCCTCGCGCGCCTGACAGGCGCCGGTACGGTGTTCGACGGCTTCTCCGGCTCCACCCGGGTGAGCCAGGCCTTCGCCAAATCAGGATACGCGGTGACCGCCAACGACACGGCGGAATACTCGCGGGTCTTTGCCACGGCCTACCTCCTGAACAGGGAGGAACCGGCCCGGTACGGCGGGCTCATCGACCACCTGAACGGCCTGAAACCGGTATCGGGTTGGTTCTCGGAAC
>CAZPZF010000265.1:3566-4406 GCA_964590705.1 uncultured Spirochaetales bacterium
GCGCCGGCGACGCGGCGACCTCCGTATCGCCGGACGGCCTGAAGAAGCCATGGCAGCGGAAGAACACGATGAAGCTCGACGCCATCAGGGACGAGATCGACCGCCTTGACCTCGACGAGGTCACCCGCTCCGTATGCCTCGTCAGCCTCATCCTGGCGCTCGACCGCGTGGACAGTACCCTGGGGCATTTCGCGTCCTACCTGAGCGGCTGGTCTCCACGATCGTACGGCGACCTCCGGCTCGAGATTCCCCACCTGCCCGTCAACGAGTGGGAGAACAGGGTTCTCCGGCTCGATATCTTCGACGCCATGAAGCTTCTCAACGGGCCGGTCGACCTCGCATACCTCGATCCCCCGTACGGATCGAACAACGATAAGATGCCCCCCTCCCGCGTCCGCTACCGTTCCTACTATCACCTGTGGACCACGATCTGCCTGAACGACCGCCCCCCCCTCGTCGGGAAGGCGAAACGGAGGGCTGACGTCTCCGATATGGAATCCGCGTCTGTCTTCGAGGAGTACCGACGAGGGGAGAACGGCAGGACGATCGTCATCGAATCGATCGAGAGGATGATCCGGGAACTCGACGCGGAATACTTCATCCTCTCCTACGGTTCGGGGGGCAGGGCCACGGCGAAAGAACTGAACGATGTGCTACGATCCTCCGGAAGGATCGTGGAGATCCGGGAGATCGAATACAGGAAGAACGTCATGGCAGCCATGAGGTGGACCAATGACTGGGTCAGGGATACGGAGGATCGGAACAGGGAATTCCTGTTCCTCGTCAGGAAATGACCGACCGGAAGGAGGAGAGAATGAAGATACAGCTGATCAGAAGCGC
>CAZPZF010000266.1:0-4382 GCA_964590705.1 uncultured Spirochaetales bacterium
CGCGTGACCCGGGTCATCCCGATTCCACGGGAGACGACGAGCGGAACGGTGACCGGCCCGGGGGTGACCCCCCCGCCGGCCCACGCGAGCGCGGATATGTGCCTGAGGTTCGGGTCGAAATGGGCCCACGCGGACAAGCCGAGAATGACGGGAACCAGAAACGTGATCATCGGCCGAAGCGGCCATCCATGGAAAAACCTGAGCGTTCCGATCAGGACCGCAAGACCGACCCCCGCTCCCACGGCGAGAACGAGCCATGAGGAGTAGCGGTTGAGAAGACCGAACAACAACGGGGCCTCCCAGGCCTTTACCGACCCGCCGGCGGTCTGCAGAACGGTAATGGCAGGCTCCGCGAGGGTTGCCACGAAGCCGAGGATGAGGGAAAAGATCGAAAAAACGAACAGATTGGTCTTCCTGGGCAGCCAGAGTCCGCAGAGTTCGCCAAGGGGCATGATCCCGAGAAAGAGTCCCTCAAGGAAGAAGGCCAGTCCGAGAACGACCATCCCGACGCCGAAAGCGATCAGTCCTGCGCCTTTCACGGGGATCCGAAGAACCAAGAGCTGGAAGAGGAGGAGATAGATCACGATGAAGGAAACGGCTCGAAGCTCGGTTCCCGTTTTCTTTCGGGCGTACTGGAGGATCATCCGCAGGGAGTTTCGCAGCGGTATGGACTTTCGTTTTCGCTTTTCCAAGCAGATAGGAGCGATGATAGCAGGGATGCGTGAACGGGGCAACCCGACGGTTGAATTCGAATACCGGATTTCGTACCATGAGAGGTGAGGGAGAATACCGCCAGATAGATGAAAAAACGCGCCGTTTTCAGCAAGAGTCAGGAGAGGATCAATCTTTCCATGCCTCTGTTCATCATGGTCATCCTCTCGCTGTTCCTCACCATCGCCTTCCTGAACGTATCGCGGAGGTACATCGGCGCTTTGTTTGAGGATCTCGAGAAACAGTACCGGCAAGATCTCATCAACATCGTCTCCGTTTCCCGCAAGGCGGTAGAACCGATCATCGAGCGCTACCGTTCCGGCGAGCTCGGCAGGGAGGAGACGATCAATCGGGTTCGTTCGGTCATCAGGATGATGACGTACAACGACAGGGACGGGGACAACTACGTCTTCATGTCCTCCTACGAGGGCATCATGCTGGTTCAGCCCTTCGAGCCGGAGAAGGAGATGACCGACCAACTTGGCCTGCGCGACATCCACGGCGTCTACATCATCCGCGAACTCATCGCGGCCGCCAAGGCGCATCCGGAAGGATCGTTTGTCCGGTACTACTACGCCGGCCGTCCGGATCCGCGGGATGTCCAGGAGAAACTGGCATACGTGGTGGGGATCCCTGAAATCGAGTGCTATATCGGTACCGGGATGTACATGGCCCGGGCGCTCCATAGTCGAAAGGAGCTGCTCGCTCACATCAGGAACGCGTACATCGGGCTCCTCCTCGCCGTGCTCGTCCCGGTCGCCGTCTCGGTCACCATGATATTCGGCAGGAACAGGCAGCTCATGAACGAGATCGACCTACGGCGCAAAAGCGAGGAGGAACTCGAGGCGAGCGAGAAGAAATACCGTTCGATCTTCGAGAACGCGGTGGAGGGGATCTTCCAGACCTCTCCGGAAGGGGTCCTGATTAATGCGAACCCGGCCCTCGCCAGAATCGCCGGGTACGGATCCCCGCGCGAGATGATCGAGAACATCGGCGACATCAGCGCCGCGTACGCGGATATCGGGAGCAGGGACGAGATCAGGTCGCTGCTCGATTCCGGCGAGTACGTGAAGAAGCGTGAGATGCGCATGAAACGGAAGGACGGCACCCTGATCTGGGTTTCCATGAACTGCAGGTCGGTCAACGGCGATACCGCCGGTCTTCGCCACTACGAGGGCACCATAGAGGATATCACCGAGCGGAAGATGGCCGAGGAGCTCTCCCGCGTCTCAGAGGAAAAATTCTCGAAGGTCTTCATGATGGCCCCAGAACTGATCACGATCACGCGCATGTCGGACGAGGTTACGGTCGACGTGAACGTGGCGTTCGAGGAGATCACCGGCATGAAACGCGAGGAAGTGATCGGGGCCTCCTCCGTCGACTTCGGTTTCTGGGTCGATCCCGGTGATCGGACCCGCATGAAGAACGACCTGCTTTCAGGCCGCGAGGTGACAAAGCGGGAGGTCCGGTTTCTCAGAAAGGATGGGACCGAACGGCTCGGTCTCTATTCCGCCAGGCTGATCACCATCTCCGAAACCCCGCACATCATCTTCATCATGCAGGATATCACGGAGAACAGGCAGCTCGAGGAGGAGAACAGGAAGCTCGAGCGGCAGATGTACTACTCCCAGCGGATGGAGGCGATCGGAGAGTTGGCGGGGGGAGTGGCGCACGATTTCAACAATATCCTCATGGGCATCCAGGGAAATATATCGATGCTCCTCATGGAGCTATCCGCAGCCGATCCCCATCGGCAGCGGCTCGCTCAGATGGAGGAGCAGGTCAGAAGGGGTGCCAACCTTACGAGACAGCTCCTGGGATTCGCGCGCGAGGGGAAGTATGAAATCCGGAGCCTATCCGTAAACGACCTCCTGATGAAGAGCGTGAATTTCTACATCGAAACAAAGAGGGAAATAGCCACGGATATCCGCCTGCAGAAGGATCTGCACCCGGTCGAGGCCGACGCCGGGCAGCTCGAACAGGCCTTCCTGAACATCCTCATCAACGCGGGACAAGCCATGCCCACGGGTGGAAACCTGTACATCCTCACGGAGAACGTCGTCCTCGCCGAACCCGATCCCATCCTGTCTGAAGTCAGTCCCGGCAGGTACGTGAAGATCTCCATACGCGACACGGGAATAGGCATGACCGAAGAAGTGCTCAAGCGAATCTTCGATCCCTTCTTCACGACGAAGGCGCACGAGGGGGGAAGCGGGATGGGTCTCGCCTCCGCCTACGGGATCGTGAGGAATCATCGGGGAGCGATCCGGGCGGAAAGCAGGCCGGGCGAAGGATCGACCTTCAGCATCTACCTGCCCGCATCGGACAAGGCCGTGGACAACGGAGAGGGCCAGGCCGCCGATCCCGCCTCCATACCGGCTCAAGGCAGAGGGACGATCCTCCTAATCGACGACGAAGAACAGATCCTGGATCTGTGCGAGGAGCATCTCGTTTCTCTGGGGTACACGGCGCGGAAAGCGCGGACTCTCGAGGAAGCGGTCGCGTCGTTTAAGCAACCGGGCCGGATAGATCTCGTTATCCTCGATATGATACTCAAGGGAACCAGCGGCTCCACGGTGCTGAGGGCCATCAGGGATATAGATCCGGATGTCGCCGTCATCCTCTCCAGCGGATATGGGCTCCAGGGGGAGGTACGGAGCGTCATGGAGATGGGCTGCAGGGGATTCATTCAAAAACCGTATACAATCGGCGATCTCTCCGCCATTGTACAGAAGGTCCTCGCGGAGGAACCGGGATCCCGATAAAATGCGTCAACCCAGATACGCCTTGACGATGCTCTTGTTATCCCGGAGCTCGGCCGGAGTGCCCTCCCCTGTAACCGTGCCGGTTTCGAGGACGCAGCAATGGTCCGATATTTCCAAGGCCATCATCGCGTTCTGCTCGACGAGGAGGATGGTCTGGCCCGCCGCGGCTATCCTGCGGATGATGGTGAAGATCTCCTCCACGATGAGAGGCGCCAGTCCCATCGAAGGTTCGTCCAGAAGGAGAACGTTCCCCCCGGTGATGAGTGCCCTTCCGATCGCGAGCATCTGCTGCTCTCCGCCGGATAAGGTACCGGCCGCCTGGGCTTTCCGCGTCGACAGGATGGGAAAGAGAGAAGTGACATAGTCCAGCCGCTCCGCGAGGAGCTTCGGTTTCTTCTTTTCGTACAGATACGCCGCTACCCGCAGGTTCTCCTCGACCGAAAGATCAGGGAAGATCCTCCTCCCCTCCGGCACATGCACGATCCCCATCCTCGTGATCGTGTGCGTCGGAATCCCCTTGATGGACGCCCCTTCGAGGAGGATATCGCCCGACTCGACAGGGATGACGCCGGTGATCGCGTTCAGCGTCGTCGTCTTTCCCGCCCCGTTCGCGCCGAGCATCGAGACGATCTCCCCGCGGTATACGGCCAACGAGATCCCCTTCAGCGCGGCGATCTTTCCGTAGCTGACGCGCAGCTCCTCGACTCGAAGAACGGGTGTTCCTTTCCCGGCTCTTGTTTCATCCATTTCGATGCACCTTCCCCAGGTACGCTTCCAGTACCGCGGCGTCGCTCTTGATCTCGTCCGGTCCGCCCAGCGCGATCCTCTTTCCGAAATTGAGGACCACCATCTCCTCGCAGATCCCCAAGCCCAGCCGCATATGGTGTTCGACGAGGAGGATAGTCA
>CAZPZF010000267.1:0-4380 GCA_964590705.1 uncultured Spirochaetales bacterium
CTCCATGGCTCCTCCCCCGTTACCATATCAGATCAAACACGGAAGGAAAAGACAAATTCGAGATTTTTGTTTGACACGATCATGATGTTTTATAGTATAATGTCACGCGAAAAAGGTGATTCACGGTTCTCCGGTTTCCCAAAACCAATCCAGAACGGCAGAACCATGGATATTCCTTTACAAAAAACCCAATTTCCGCACAAGGAAAGGAGATAATCATGATCATACTCGTCATCAACAGCGGCAGTTCGTCGCTCAAATTTCAGCTCTGGGATACCGACAAGAAACTCCTCCTCTGCAAGGGGCTCGAGGAGAGGATCGGACTCGCCGATGGGATCTTCAACTATGAGGCGAACGGCAGGGAGAAGATCAAGGAAACCCGATCGATTCCCAACCATAAAGTCGGCACGCAGATGGTCCTCGACCAGATCACCGACCCCAAACACGGGGTGATCGGGTCGATCAAAGAGATAGAGGCTGTCGGCCACAGGATCGTAGCCGGCGGAGCTCAGATCACCAAATCGGAGCTCGTCACGCCCGAGCTTGAAAAACTGATAGAGAAATCGACGTACGTCGCGCCCCTGCACAATCCGGCGAACCTGATCGGCCTGCGGGCCATCAAAGAGCTGCTTCCGTCCGTCCCCAATGTGGGGGTTTTCGATACCGCGTTCCATTCGACAATGCCGGAAGAAGCCTTCGTCTACCCGATCCAATGGGAATACTACGAAAAACATGGGATCAGGCGCTTCGGGTTCCACGGAACATCTCATCAGTATGTCTCCATGCGAGCCGCGGAGATGCTCGGAAAAAAGGTGGAGGATTTCAACTGCATCACCTGCCACATGGGCAACGGTGTCTCGCTGACCGCCGTGAAAGGCGGCAAGTCCGTGGACACCTCGCTTGGTTTCGGAACCCTGTGCGGAGTTCCCATGGGGACCCGCTGCGGCGACGTTGACCCCGCGATCCTCCTGTACCTCCTCGACGACCTCAAGATGGACGTCAAACAGGTCCACGAGCTCCTCTACAAGAATTCGGGATTCAAGGGGGTCACGGGCCTTTCCAATGACGCCAGGGATATCGAGGACGCCGCTTCAAAGGGGAATCACCGCGCCGCGCTCGCCCTTAAGATCTTCGGCCATTACGCGAAGAAGTACATCGGCGGTCTTGCCACCGAACTGGGCGGCAGGCTCGACGCGATCATCTTCACCGCCGGCATCGGGGAGAACAGCCCCCACTTGCGCGAACTCAGCTGCGACGGCCTCGAGGTGCTCGGCGCCAAACTCGACAAGGCAAAGAACAACGTCAAAGGCAAAGAAGCGGTCATTTCGACCGACGATTCCAAGGTGAAGATCATGGTCGTTCCGACGAACGAGGAACTGATGATCGCCCTTGATACCCAGAAGATCGTCAAGGAACAGAAATAAGAATACGCGAGACATTCCTGAAGGAGCATGGAAAGGGCTGCCGTGGAAACGCGGCGGCCTTTTTTCACATCCCTGGGGCGATCTCACCGCTGAAACAGGACCTCAGCCTGCCCGTGGCGTTCTCTCGGACGAGGAGTTCGCCGCCCGCGCCGATCCCCTCCAGGACTCCGATGATCTCGCCAGGCGCCGCGGCGCTCCCCTCCCGAAAGTGAATCGTCTCTCCCGCGCGATACAGTCTCGCCGTGATCGCTCCTTTCCAGTTGATCGAGCCGTACGCCATCCGCAGCGCCGCGAGGACAGGCGTCAGGTGCTCCAAAGGTTTCCGGCCGTCGGCGGCGCAGAGAAAGAGGGAGGTCCCCCTCGTCCGGAGCCCTTCCGGGAATTCGCGCTGCAGGCAGTTGAGTCCGATCCCCGCGAAGAGGCGGCCGCCGGTTGATTCGCAGAGGATGCCCGCCAGTTTCGCGTCATCGACCAGGATGTCGTTGGGCCACTTGATCCGCGGGGAGAGGCCGAGGCTCTCGCAGTAGCGGGCTATTCCCAGGCCGGTGAGCAGGGGAAAGAGCGCGGCTGAAAACGGAAAGAGAGAGGGATCCAGCTGGAGGGTGAAGAGGAGGCTCTCGCCGGGCGCGGCCACCCAGCTTCTTCCCGCGGTTCTTCCGCGGCCTTCCGTCTGAAAACCGGCGGCGGCCACGGTTCCCGGAGGATACCCCAGGCGAAACAGCTCGCGGGCATCCTCCATGGTGGTTCCCGTGCTTTCCCGGAAAACGACCGGCTCGTTGAAGAAGGGATTACGGATTTCCGGAGAGGCCATACCGCGAGTATCCCATGAAGCGGCGCACATTTCAATACGCGGCCGACTCGAGCGCTCCGAATGGGTCAGAAGAGGTGAAGAACCGCTCCCGCTCCGATGATCTGTATCCGGTCCTCGCTCGATTCGATATCGATGAGGTCGCTTTCGATCGCCGCTTCGGAGAAATTGAACAGCGTGCGGGAATAGAATTCGAGGCCGAAAACGTCGGAGAGATCGATCGCTATCCCATACTTGTAGGAATCGCAGTACGTGCTGACCTCGGAATAGCCTATCCCCGTGTAAAAACTCTGCCAGTCCATGATGAGGGAGAAATCCCCCATTGGAATGCGCATGCCGGCGCCCCAGGAGAACAACCCGATCGGCCTGAACCCCGCGATGTCGAATATGTTGTCCGCGCCGAAGAGGATCTCGGTATAGGCGTGCGCGTTCAGCTCGAAGATGCCCCAGATGGTGGTTCCGACGCCGAACGCCACATTGGGGGTGACGGCGCTGTTTCCCACAGGTATATTGTAATCAGCGTATATATGGAGATGCGAATCGTCTGCCGAAAGCCCGACGGCCCCGGCAAGCGCGAAAACGATGACGAGAAGCGAAACGACGAACCTCTTCATGTTGTGCTCCTTTAAAGCGTGATACAATGGTTTCAACAATCCGTGCTGAAATTTCTGTCACTTTTTCAGCCGGGTGACACTTCCCTTTCCCGGGGGTGTTCAAACTATGAGCACGGGAGAGATTCCTTGCCGGTAGATGTTGAGGATTTTTACAGGAGATACGGCCCTATGGTGCTCCGGCGCTGCAGGGCGATCCTTCATGACGAGGATAAGGCGTTGGACGCGATGCAGGACACCTTCGTCCAGATCCTGCGGAGGCAGGAGGTTCTCGAGAATCGGGCACCCTCTAGCCTTCTCTATATAACGGCGACCAACGTCTGCCTGAACGTCCTGCGAAGCGAGAGGAGGAGGCGCATGGCCGACGACGATTCGCTTCTCCTCGCGATCGCGTCAGCGGAAAACGTGGAAGACGACGCGCTGAACCGGATGACCATAGACGAGGTGTTTTTAAACGAGCTAGAATCGACGCGCACGATGGCGGTTCTCCACTACGTCGACAAACTCACCCTCGAGGAAACGGCTCTGCGCATGGGCATGTCCGTTTCCGGCGTGAGGAAACGCCTGCGGCTTCTCAGGAAGCGTTCTGGCATTAAAGCGGAGGAACCTTGAATGGACAGGGGAGTACCTGATTTCATCGTCGAACAACTCGCCCTCGGCGAGGCGCCCGAAGAGGAGCGCCGCGCTCTTCTTTCCCGGGATGACGTGCGGGAGCGGATACGCGCCCTGGAACGGTCGGACGCCGAGATCCTCCGTGACTACCCTCCGGCGCGGATGGCTGAGCTGATACGCGAACGCGCGGCTCTCGCGGAAGCTGACGCCGCCGCGGACACGGACGCCGCCAGGGGAGATCGATCGGAGAGCTCCGCGGGAGCGGGGCCGAACGTCCGGGGCCGCGTCATCCGATTCAGAGGCTCTTCCCTGCGGCCGAAATCACCAAGGATCATCGGTCTTGTCGCCGCGCTGTGCATCGTGGCCATCGGGATCGTCCCCCTCGTTCTCGAGCAGCGGAGAAGCGCCGACTCGGTGATAGCCGAAACGATCCGGATCAAGGGGCTCCGCCCATCGCTGCGGATCTACCGCGAGCTGGACGGATCGGCCGAGGTTCTCGAAAACGGCTCGGAGGTCCACGAGCGGGATCTCCTCCAGATCGGCTACATCTCAGGCGGCGAGAAATACGGAATCATCCTCTCGATAGACGGAAGGGGAACGACTACCCTCCATTATCCTCTCTCGCCCGCATCGGGTACTGAACTGGAGAGATCGGGAGAGGTCATCCTCCCCTATTCATACGAACTCGACGACGCGCCCGGATTCGAACGCTTCTTCTTCATCACGTCCGATACCCCCATCCCCGTGGATCGGATCCTCGATTCCGCGAGGAAACTCGCGCGGGAATCGGGCCGGGCGCTCAAGGAAGCGATCCCCGTTCCCGGCGGAATGGAACAATTCAGTATCGTTCGGATAAAGGATTGATTGTATGAAACCGAGAAATGGCCTGTTTTGCTTCGTCATCATCGCAATGGCCGCTGCCTCG
>CAZPZF010000268.1:0-4371 GCA_964590705.1 uncultured Spirochaetales bacterium
CACGGTGCCCGAATCCCCGTATGGATCTCCGCCTACATCCTCATCTCCTACGGAACCGGGGCCATCATGGCGGTCCCCGCCCACGACGAACGTGACTTCGCCTTTGCCTCCAAGTTCTCCCTGCCCGTCATCGAGGTCGTCTCCCCCGTGAAGCCGGGCGCTGCGGACCGGCCGGCGGCTGTGGGCCGCCCGGCAGCCGCGCCCCTCGCGGAAGCCTTTACGGAAGAAGGATACGCCGTCAACTCCGGCCCCTTCACCGGCCTGCCGACTGCGGAGTTCAAGAGGCGGATCATCGACTGGCTGGAAAAGGAGGGGAAGGGGACGAGGGCGGTCAACTACAAGCTCCGTGACTGGATCTTCGCGCGCCAGCGCTACTGGGGCGAGCCAATCCCCCTTGTCCACTGCCCGAAATGCGGGACCGTGCCCGTACCGGAGAGCGAACTCCCGCTCACCCTCCCCGAAGTCGAGAGCTACGCGCCGACAGGGACCGGGGAATCGCCCCTGGCCGCGATCACCGACTGGGTCAACACGAAATGCCCCGTCTGCGGCGGCCCGGCCAAGCGGGAGACGAATACCATGCCCCAGTGGGCGGGATCCTGCTGGTACTACCTCAGGTTCCTCGACCCCAAAAACGACAAGGCGCTCGCATCGAAGAAGGCGATGGACTACTGGATGCCGGTCGATCTGTACGTGGGCGGGGCGGAGCACGCGGTGCTCCACCTCCTATACGCCCGGTTCTGGCACAAGGTTCTCTACGACATCGGCGCGGTGAACACCGACGAACCCTTCCGCCGCCTCGTGAACCAGGGGATGATCCTGGGCGAGGGCGGGGTCAAGATGTCGAAGTCCCTCGGGAACGTCATCAACCCCGACGATATCATCGCCGAATCCGGCGCGGACTCCCTGCGGATGTACGAGTTGTTCATGGCGCCGCTGGAGGTTTCCAAGCCGTGGTCCACGACGGGCATAGCCGGCGTGAACCGCTTCCTCGACCGCGTGTACCGGCTGACCGAACGGGAGCTCACGGACGAACAGCCGCCCATGGAACTTGTGAAGCTCCTCCATAAGACGATCAAAAAGGTGACGGCCGATACGGCGGCGCTCGCCTTCAACACGGCCATCGCCCAGATGATGATCTTCGTGAACGAGCTCTTCAAGGAGGACAAGCTATACCGTTCCATCTGGGAGCCGTTCATCCTCCTCCTCTCCCCGTACGCCCCGCACCTGGGCGAGGAGCTGTGGAGCAAGGCGGGCCACGGGGATAGCCTCGCCTACGAGACCTGGCCCGCGTGGCGGGAGGAACTCACCAAGGAGGATCTCATCACCGTCGTGATCCAGATCAACGGCAAGGAGCGGGGGAGGAGCGAAACCGCGCCCGTAACCCCGCCCAAGGAACTCGAAAGGCTCGCCATGGAGAACCGCCGGATCTCGGTGCTCCTGCAGGGACAGAAAATCGTCAAGGTCATCACCATCCCGGACAAGATCGTCAACATCGTTGTCGCGGGGAACTGCTGAGATGACGGAGTCTCCGGACCGCGGATCCGCGCGAACGACCCACGCCGAGCGGGTTCGCAAGGCCGCCGCGTGGCTGTCCGCGAACGGGATAGCCTGCGCCGTGCTCGAGGACACGGAGGGGCGCAGAAACTCGTCGATCCGCTACTACTCCGGCATGAACCAGGACACGCTTCTGTTCATCTTCGCGGAGGGAAAGACCATCCTCGTTCCGTGGGACGAGATCATGGCCGGTCGGACGGCCTTTGTCGACGAGATCGTCCCGTACGCGGAATTCACCCGTGATCCTGCATGCGCGGTCAGGGAGATCCTGAGGCGCGAAGGACTGTGCGGGGAAGGCGCCGGAATCGCCGGAAGGGCGGACGCCATCCGTATCGAGATAAGCTCCGCGACGCCCCACCCGTTATATCTCGAGTTCGTCGACGCCCTTCCGGGTGTCGAGATCCTCTGCCGGCGGGGAGGGTTCGAGTCGGAAACCGCGCGTCTGCGGCAGATCAAGGATCCCGTGGAAACGGGACACCTCGAGCGAGCCTGCGCGATCGCCGACGAGATAGCCGAAGGGCTCTTCGAGCGGATCGAATCGGGCGCCTTCTCAACGGAGCTCGACGCCGCGATGTTCATCGAGACCGAGACGCGCAGGAGCGGGGCCGAGGGGACCGGTTTCGATACCCTGGCGGCCGGGCCCGGACGGAGCTTTGGGATACACGCGGTGCCGCCCTTCTCGAACGAACCGATCACGGGTCCGGGCCTCTCGATCTTCGACTTCGGGGTCCGGTATCAGGGCTATTCCTCTGACATCACGATGACGATCCTGCGGGGGAAGCCCACGGCAAAGCAGCGGGAGATGGTCCGGCTCGTGGAAGAGGCCTATGGTCTGGCGGTTTCCATGCTGTCCCCCGGAGTCGAGTGCGGAGCCGTGGCCAGGGCCGTGGACGCCTTTTTCGCTGAACACGGCTGGGCCATGCCGCACAGCTTGGGCCACGGAATCGGGCTCGACGTGCACGAGGGCCCCTATCTCAGGAGCGTTTCGGCGGAACCGACCATCCTCGAAGAGGGAATGGTATTTACGGTGGAGCCGGGGCTCTACGATCCCGAGGCCGGCGGCGTGCGCTGGGAGAACGATTTCACCATCCGAGGAGGAGAGGCGGTCCCCCTCACCAGGTCCCGGATCCGCAGTATCCCGTAGCCCCGTTCGAAGCGCTCCATCCCGACTCATCGCACCAGAGATCGAGCCGCTGTCCGGCTCCGGAGAGGAAGAAGGAAGAACCGCCGTCCCTCACCGTGACGGAGAGAACGCCGTCAACGGCCTCATACGCGCGGGCAGCGGCCAGAGGGTTCGCTGAAACCCATGTGCCTGGAGATACAGAAAGAGAGAGGCTCCTCTCCTGGCGTAGCCGTATCCTGTCAGAACGCATACCCGCGTACCAGAACGCCTCGCAGACGGAAGCGATGTCGATTCCCCACGGATCCCCGGCCGACCTCTTCGTCAGTTCGGCGAGGAGGCGGTCCGCGTTGACCGCGCGGACGGGGAATCCCGCCCCGCACAGGCGGGAGACGATCTCGGCCGCGGCGCCCGATTCCCAGGAGAGGGACAGCGTATTCCCGTCGCCCTCGGCGGGCCAGAGCGCCCCGGCCGCGGGAAGAAAACCACCCCCCTCGGGAAACGCCTGGACGGGAACGAGAAGCCCCTTGGGGAGGGAGAGGATTGTTGCCGTTCCGGCGGGTATCCCGCCCATCTCCTCCGGTGCTCCCGCAGCGGTCAGGTACCTGACGGTGTAGCCGGAAAACGCGGCCTCGAGGCCAGGCGGAACGGGCGGAAGCAGGACCGTCACCGGGGAATCCGGGTCAAAGAGGGAACAGGCCGGCAGGAGGGCAGCGGCGATGCCGAGGAGAAACCTCGCCGGAAGAGACGACCCGGGCGGACAATACAGACGCAGGCACTTCATGCCTGAGATAACGGGCCCGGACGGCGCCACGCTTGAGATTTTCGCGAGGATTGCAGGACGCGGCGCTTTATGGACCTCGCGGTGATTACGGGCCGCGGCCGTTACAAGCCGCGGCGGTTCGCGAGCCGCAGCTCGTCCGCGTATCTCGCCCTGATCTCCCCGAGGATCGCCCGATAGCCCGGTGAGGCGTAGTCCGGATAGGTCCAGGGCAGGGCTTCGAAACCGCCGTTGCGGTAGACGAGGGTCACCTCCGCGTAGATGCCGCCTGAGAGGGGGATCCGGTGGGAGTAGTCTTTGGTGGTGGCGAGGATGAAGCGGGACAGGGAGAGAATGCCGGGATCGAGGTTGATCCTTCTCTTCCCGGAAACGGAGAGGGCCTCCTCGATCTCGTTGGTCTTCCGCTTCACCTCGGGAAGAGCCGAGGGATCGATCAGGCCGGAGAATGAGAGAAAGAAACGCTCGAGGTCTTTCCCCATCTCGGGCTCGTAATAATCGGTAAAATCGAAGGGGAGCCTGGGGCTCGTGTAGTCAATGGCGCCGAACGCGTCCGTAAGAAGCGCCTCCATGCGCGCCTCTCCCTCGGGAAAGGAGGAGAGGACGGGAATCACCAGTTTTTCCTTACAAAAGGCCCGTATTTGTCCCATAAGCCGCCGGAGAGAATTGTCAGACGGAGTATTTTATCCCATAATAGATCCGTATGGAAGAAGTTTCGGCACCCCAATTCATCGACCAGCTCGATGAAGCCCTGTCGCAGCGCAAGAACCATCTGGAAAAGCGGGAGCTTCCCCGGCTCAAGGATCTGTACCGCCAGTTCCACTCCGCATTTCAGGCTCTCTACAATCTCCTGCTCCGGAAATCCCTGATCCAGGAGGATCCATACAAATACGAACAGAAGATATCGGAAGTCACCGTG
>CAZPZF010000269.1:0-4306 GCA_964590705.1 uncultured Spirochaetales bacterium
CACCCCCCTGTCCTCTTCCCGCCCCTCCCGCAGGGTCACCTGCCGAGGGTAATGCAGCCCGCGTATAGGCCGGTCATGTACATCCATCCGCTGATGTTGAAAAAGGGAATGCCGAAACAGGAACGGTCATCGACATCCCGCCAGTTCCATTACCCCAGCCGTTCTCCCCCGATGGTGTACACGTCGAGGAGCATGGTTCCCTTCAACTCGCCGCCTTTCTGGAATCACGAACTCCGGGAAGATCGAAGAATCAGCGTTCCCCTGGTGGGCGTATTCGTATATGAATAGTAATAGGTCTTCTCTTTGTCGCCGGGGGAACGCACCTGCGTTCTGCCGTTGTCACGGTGATCGAAGGCGCCTTTGCCGTAATCCAGCGCAAGGTCGAGCCGGAAATCCCTGCGGCTGGTCAGCACGGTCATCCCCTCCGACCTCTTTCCCGCCGAAGCGACGCCGTTGAAAGCGACCAGCTTTTCGTCCCGGTCTCGTCCTCAAGAACCGAGACTCGCCTTCCGGAGATATCGATGTCTCCCGGTCCGTGGATCGGTAATGGCGGCCATGGCCATCCGGGAGGTGATAAGACCTAAACTCAGGTTGCGACAGAGCCATTCATCCTCGAAGTGTCCCCGTGCTGCACGATCATGGAAACAACATAATAGACAGATGTCTCCTTGAGAGCCGCCCGTTTCAAGCGCTCCGGACGCGGAATCGACAAAAAACCGAGGAGTGTCGCCGCCGAGCTCGCATCAGGCAGTGGCTCGACCGCGACGATCGCGAACGGCCGGAGGAAGCCGCCTCCCTTCTCATCGGACTGATCATGAAACTCTCCCCCACGATGTGATACTATTCGCCATGCATAGGGATCTCACCGCCGGAAGCGTCACCAAAAACCTCCTCTCCATGTCCCTCCCCACCATGTTCGGGTTCATGAGCCAGACCCTGTACGACCTCGTGGACATGGCGTGGATCGGCAGGATCTCGCCGGAAGCCGTGGCTTCTGTAACCATCTTCACGACCATCTTCTGGCTCGCCGAGGTCATGAACGAAATAATCGGCACGGGCTCCGTTTCCCTCATCTCGCAGAGCTACGGTTCCGGGGACACGGAACGGACCCGCAGGGTCATCGAACAGACGATCGCGTTCAAGGCCCTGGTGGCGCTGATCTCCGCCACCTTCCTCCTCCTGTTCCTCAAGCCCCTCATCGCCTTCTTCACAGACGATCCCTTGGTCAGGAGAAGCGCGCTGGAATACGGCTACATCAGGATCTTCTTCCTCCCGATCATGTTCTCATCGTACACGGTGAACACCGCACTGCGGTGCACCGGAGACGCGAAAAAGCCCATGATCATCATGCTCACCGCGTCGGTTCTCAACGTCGTTCTCGACCCAGTCCTCATGTTCGATACGATCCCGGGAACCCCCATCCATGGCTTCGGGCTGGGGGTCTTCGGGGCGGCGCTGGCAACCATCATCTCGATCACGGTCGCCTTCCTGGCGGGATTCTGCATCCTCTTCTCCAGATGGGCTCGGGTCAGGATCACGCTTCGCGGAATCTTCCGTCTCGAGTGGGCAATAGACCGAAAACTCTTCGCGATTGGCGCACCGTCCGGCCTGGAGATGCTCTCCCGGAACGGCGCCCAGTTCCTCACCCTCAAGTTCATATCGACCTTCGGAACCGTGGCCGTGGCAGCGATCGGAATCGGCATGCGGCTCATGGGGTTCGCCTTCATGCCCCTGATCGGATTGATGTCCGGATCGGGAACCATCGTCGGCCAAAACATCGGCGCAGGGAACATCTCGCGGGCTGATAAAACAGCGCGCACCGCGTCCCTCCTCGGCGGGGGACTCATGACCGTCCTCTTCCTGATCGTGATGGTGGTGCCTGGGGGAATCATGCGGATCTTCGTTACGGACGCCTCGGTGGTCGCAGCGGGGATCCCGATGATCCGAATCGTCTCCTTCGGCTTAGTCGCCGCGGGCCTCACCTTCGGCCTCGCCTCGGTCTTCACCGGCTCAGGCCATCTCATCCCCTTCACCGTCTCGAGCATCATCTCCCGCTGGGGATTTCAGATCCCCTTCCTCTTCGTGCTGATCACCCTGTTTCGGGGATCGCTCAACTCTGTGTGGATCTCCTTCATGGCCGCTGACATCATCGAGCTCTTCATCATCGTCTTATCTTACCGCAGGGGGAAATGGCGGAGCATGCGCGTGTAAAGGACGCCCATGCGAGGCGGGAGTCGGCGAGTCAGTGGCCGGCGAGACGATGGGCGGCTAGCCTATGTATTGACTAAATGCGGTACCGACTGCACCCTATGCGCATGAAACATCAGATTCCTGAAGTCCTTGAGAAACGCTACCTCTACACAAAGCAGCACTCCGCGGCGGAAGAACCCGACGTGATCGCGCTCGAACTCTTCGCGGAGAACAGGCTGGGTCTCATCGCCGATATCGCGGCAACCGTGTCTGCCCTGAAGGGAGACATCACCTATTTCCAGTCGTGGATCGCGCACGACGGGTATGTACACATTCTCGTGCAGATCGACCACCCCGGCGACCCCGCCGCATTCATCGTTCCCCTGTCCGCGGTTCCCGGGGTCGTTCGCGTGAACACCCGTGACACTTACAGCAAGACCTTCGGCAAGCGGATCATCGTCATCGGAGGCGGCGCTCAGGTGGCGCAGGTCGCATCAGGCGCAATCGCGGAGGCTGACCGGCACAATATACGCGGAGAGACGATCTCGGTGGACACGATCGCGGTGGTCGGCGAGAAAGAAATCGCGAGCGCCGTGCGCGCCGTTGGCAGACTCCACCGGGCCGCGGTGCTCGTTCTGGCCGGCGCGCTTATGGGCGGCGAGATCAGCGTGGCTGTCACGGAGCTTCGATCGACCTACGGCATACCGGTCATCTGCCTCACCATGGCGGGATCGGTCACCAGAGTCGTGGATCTCGTCGTAACCGATCCCGTAGAAGCGGGCGTCATGGCCGTAATGGGGATCAGCAACGTCGGCAAGTTCAACCTGCTGCGTGCGGGCGGCAAGAGATTCTGATCCAGACGGCGCATAGAGCGGATTGAGCAACGGAACGCTTCAGGCGTCCTGGGGCTTATCAATGCCTCTTCTTCTGCTGCCTCTTGCCCTTGAGCTTTCGCTGGGCAGTCGGGATCTCTATCGGCTTTACCATCTCGCGGTCTCTCACCGCTTCCGTTTCGTTCCCTTCGGCAACCTGGAGAGCCTCGGCGTCAACCTTGCGCTCGGCCTTCTGCTCCCCCTTCTTGCCCACTTGGGTGCCGTACAGCCTCTCGTCCTTCAGCTTCCTGCGCTTCCTCAGCGCATTCGTCCAGGCGAGGAAGATCGGCGAAGCGATAAAGTTGGAGGAATAGGTTCCGATGAGGATGCCTACGATGAGGTTGACGGCGAATTCCCGTATCATGCCGGTTCCGAAGACCACGATGGCCACGATGGCGAGCAGGGTGGTGAG
This sequence comes from uncultured Spirochaetales bacterium, assembly GCA_964590705.1. Lineage (GTDB taxonomy): Bacteria > Spirochaetota > Spirochaetia > CAZPZF01 > CAZPZF01 > CAZPZF01. The sequence goes on from CAZPZF010000269.1 coordinate 3,475, forward strand.
CGAGGTCATGATGGTTCTGGAAAGGGACTGAGAGATCGATGTGTTCACGATGGTCTTGAGATCCGATTCCCGCATCAGGTTCACGTTCTCCCTGATCCGGTCGAAGATGACGATGGTATCGTTGATGGAGTATCCGATAATCGTCAGGATCGCCGCGATGGTCGCCGTGGAGACCTCCATCTGGAAGGCGCCGATGACCGCGAGCATGAAGGCCGCGTCATGCACCAGAGCGATGATCGCCGCCACGGCGTACGCGAGCTTGAACCTGATCCAAATATACACGAGGATCAGGGCGATCGCGAGGACCGTGAGATAGACGGTCTGGGAAACCGTATCGCCTGAAACCTTGGGACCCACATAATCGGACTGCTTGACGATGACGCAGCCATCCCCGAAGGCAGCTTCCAGGAGGGCGAGGATCTCGTCCGCAGCCCTGCTCTGCATGGTTCTGCTCTCGTCTTTGACCCTGCTGAGGAACTCCTGGTGCGTTTGTCTGCCAGCGGTCTGGATCTGCACGGATTCCAGGGATGCCAGCGCCCGTCTGACCTCTTCGATCGAAACGGGGTTCGCCCGATCCTCAAGCAGGTGGACGAGATCCGGTTGGACCCCCAATTCGGCCGGAAGCGACATGCCGGTGATCATGCCGGCGGAAGGGGCTGAGGCTTCCGCCTGCAGGACAGCCGTCACGCCCGGAACCTTGGAAAGGCCCTCCACGACTTCGCCGATCGTCGGGTACTGCGCGAAGGGGTAGATAAAAGTTTCAACACCCTCCTCGCCGCGTACCTCGATCGAAAGAGAGCCGCCGCCGATGTCCAGAGAAACGGTGTCCGTT
>CAZPZF010000270.1:0-4291 GCA_964590705.1 uncultured Spirochaetales bacterium
GAATCTACCGGGGGACGCGAAATCATCAACCAAAAAAGGAGCATATATTCCTGAAATCAATGGAGGGAGGAAAATGAAAACTGAAATGAAGAAACAGGTGCGGGTGCTTGCAGGGATTGTGGCGCTTATATGTATATTCGCCATCCTTGCATTCGCGTTGGAAAGGGATTTCGGAAGGGTTGATGTACAGTCCATACGGATTGTAGATCCTTCCGGGTATACCCTTTCCGGTAAACTTTTCCGTCCTATAAAGGCCACTCCGGAAAACAAGATGCCGGGGATACTCAATCTGCATGGCGGAGCCAATGACAGGAACAGCCAGGATGGATTCTCCATTGAACTGGCACGGCGGGGCTTTGTGGTCTTGGCTATCGACGGCCTTGGCCATGGCAATTCCGGCGGCGGATATCAGGTTATGAGAGTCTTTACCGATCCAAGCTATACCTTTGGACAGGGTATTGGCTATGAATATCTCCGGACACTGCCGTTTGTCGATCTCAACAATATGGGTATCATTGGGCACTCGATGGGAGGCGGCAATTCTTTGAAAATCGCCAATATGTATCCGGAAATCAAGGCGATCGCCTCCGTAGACGGCGGTTTTGGTACGCCCGCGCATAAGAATGTGCTCTTCATTCAACCGAGACTATGCGATATGTCATCGACCATGGCTGGTCTGGTAACTGTTGATCCAAAAGCATTCGGACTCAGCTCACCTGTTGAATGGGGCAAGACCTATGGTAATTTCGCGGATGGTACGGCGAGAAGAGCGGTTCTTATTTCTTTGAATCATCATTGCATGACTCTACACCCGAAAGCGATTTCTGAGGTGGTCGATTGGTTTCACAAGTCTTTGACGTTAAATACCGACGCGGTTTGGATAGATTCGAGTAGACATACCTATATGCTGAAAGAAATATGTACCTTACTCGCGTTGCTTCTCACACTGGTATCGCTAGCCCCTCTTACCAACATCCTATTGGCAACTGAATATTTTAAATCCGTCGCTCAGCCTATGCCGAAAAAATACGCTGCCTCGAAAGGTTCATGGTGGTTATTCGCAACCATAAATGCCCTTGTTGGGGGGGGGTTGTACCTGGTAATCACCCCGAAGGGTGGCGCTTGGGTCAGCAAGGTTTTTCCCTATTTGAATATGCTGCGGGCCAGCGGTCTTGCTCTATGGTTCCTGGTAAGTGCTGTACTCGGTATTGTCATGGTCTTGATATGGTATAAGACGGCCGGTAAGAAAGCCGGGCTGACGACATATGATATAGGACTTTCGTTTGATGAACAGAAGACTCGAATCGATTGGCGTATCATCGGTAAAACCGCGCTTATGGGATTGATCCTGTTCTTCTGGATGTATACCCTTACAGGCATTTCTCAGTGGGCTTTGGGTCAGGAATTCCGTTTCGGTTGGCCGTTCATGAAACTATTCAGCAATTTCAAGCGCTTTCTCTTGTTCATCATCTTCCTCATTCCCGTATTGGTGTACTTTGTTGTTAATGGCGGGTTCATCATGTTCGGACAGCTCAAACAGAAAGAGTGCAGTTCTCCCGCGAAAACCCAGTTTGTCTGGTGGGTCAAAGTTCTCTATGCTGGCCTTTTTGGTATATTCATTGTCTGGTTCCTGCAGTATGTGCCTTGGATGATCGCAGGCACAGGTCCTTTCTTCCCGCAGTCACTGGACAAGAACTGGGCAGTGTACCCGCTCCTCCTTTGGATGTACATTCCCGAGTATGCTGTCCTGATGTTCTGGCTTACCTGGTTTTATCGGCGCACCGGCAGGGTTTTCCTCGGTTCTCTTATCGTTGCCAGCCTTGTCGTCTGGTTTATGGCAGCCGGGCTTAATTTCTCCGTGCTGTAATTGAATCAATAGTCCGTCCGGAAAGAACATGTTTCGGTCTCCGGGCGGACTTTTTATGCCTTTTTTGTGCCGCTCCCAGCGCATTGAGGTAAAAGAGCCGCTGTTGATTCTCGGTTTCCCCCGAGGGGCTAACCATACCAACGAATATAAAACGCCTGGCATTCAGCCGGTGAATCGGGAACATGAAATGATGCGATTGAATGAAAACGAATTCTGGTTCGTGGTGGGCTCGCAGTCGCTGTACGGCGCCGAGGTGCTCGATACGGTGGCCGCGCGAGCCGGGGAGATGGCCGAGAAGATGTCGGAGTATCTCCCCTTCCGGCTCGTCTACAAGCGAACAGTAAAGAGCGCCGAGGATGCGGCGGCTGTCATGAAGGAGGCGAACCACACGGACGCGTGCTGCGGCATCGTGACCTGGTGCCATACCTTCTCGCCCTCTAAAATGTGGATCGAGGGCCTCCGGCTGCTGCAAAAGCCCCTCTGCCATTTCGCTACGCAGTACAACCGCTCAATCCCCTGCGATGAAATAGACATGGACTTCATGAACCTCAACCAGTCGGCGCACGGCGACCGCGAGCATGGCTATATCGACGCGAGGATGCGTCTGGTACGCAAAGTCATCGTGGGGTATTGGCGGGACAGGAAACCGCTCGACGAACTGGGGGCGTGGATGCGCGTCGCCGCCGCGTACCGATTCAGCCGCGGCCTGCGCGTGATGCGCTTCGGCGACAATATGCGGGAAGAGGCCGTGACCGAGGGGGACAAGGTGGAGGCGCAGATACGGCTCGGCTGGCAGGTCAACACATGGCCGGTCGGCTCTCTCGCAGAGGAAATGGACGGAGTGACCGTGGCCGAGATCGACTCCAAGCTCGAGGAGTACCGGGAGAGGTATCTCCTTTCCACGGGAAACGTCGATGCCGTACGCTATCAGGCGCGAATCGAGATCGCGGCAAGGCGCCTGTTCGAAAACGAGGGAATCGGCGCGTTTACCACGACCTTCCAGGATCTCTACGGGTTGCGCCAGCTGCCCGGCCTCGCGAACCAGAACCTGATGGCCGATGGTTTCGGATTCGGGGCCGAGGGTGATTGGAAAACGGCGGCCATGACCGCCGTGGTCAAGTTCATGACGAGGGGCATGGGCGGCGGCTCGTCGTTCATCGAGGATTACACGTACAACTTCGAGTCGGACAGGGAGTACACCCTCGGCGCTCATATGCTCGAGGTTTGCCCTTCCCTTGCGGCCGGCATACCGCGCATCGAGGTGCATCCGCTCCGCATTGGCGGCAGGGAGGATCCGGCCCGGCTCGTGTTCGAGGGGAAGGAAGGCGGCGCGGTCCTCGTTTCTCTCATCGATATGGGCGACCGCCTGCGCATGATCGTTCAGGACATCGTCTGCGTGAAGCCGATCCACGAAATGGGTAGGCTGCCCGTGGCGCGCGTGATGTGGAAAACGCTGCCGGACATCTACACGGGGACGAAGCTCTGGCTCTTGGCGGGCGGAGCGCATCACAGCGTTCTGAGTCTGGACGCCAGTCCCGATATGCTGATCGACTTCGCGGAGATGAGTGGGATCGAGGCGGTGCGCCTGGGATCCGATACGACCGTCGAAGCGTTGAAGCAGCGGCTGTTTCTCAGCGATCTGGCGTGGAAACTGAGATGCTGAGGGAACTGAAAACCCGGGTCCGTGATGCGAACCTGAAGCTCGCGGAATACCGGCTCGTGGTGTTCACCTGGGGGAACGTATCCGGTATCGACCGGGACAGAGGCCTGGTGGGGATTAAGCCAAGTGGGATCGAATATGGCGATCTGGTTCCCGAGAACATGGCGGTTGTCGAACTTGAAACTGGAAGGGCGTTGGAAGGCTCCCGCAAGCCCTCCTCCGACACCGATACCCATCTCGAATTGTACCGCCACTTTCCGAACATCGGAGGAATCGTCCATACGCACAGCAAGTGGGCGACGACCTTCGCGCAGAGCGGACTCGGAATCCCCGTGCTCGGCACGACGCAGGCCGACTACTTTCACGGAGAGGTACCGTGTACGAGAGAGATGACGGATACGGAAATCCGCGGAAGCTACGAGCGTGAGACGGGAAGGGTCATCGTGGAAGCCTTCGAAGGCAGGGACCCCGACGAGGTTCCCGCGGTGATCGTACGCAGCCACGGCCCTTTTGTCTGGGGGACAAGCCCGGAGAACGCGGTTCACAACGCGGTGGTTCTCGAGGAATGCGCGGAAATGGCTTGGCAGAACCTCTTGTTCAATCCCTCCCAGGCGCCTTTGAAGAGGGAACTCCTGGAACGGCACTTCCTGCGCAAGCACGGGAAGAACGCGTACTATGGACAGAGGGGGGGGGAGGGCCGATGAAGGCCAACCCCGGGCGGGGCGTTCCCTCGATTTCACGCGGAGACGAGAGCGATGCTTGGC
>CAZPZF010000271.1:0-4265 GCA_964590705.1 uncultured Spirochaetales bacterium
ATCGCCCGCCCCTCCCTGACGCAGCTTGATCCGGTGCTGTTCCGCCTGCTCAAGCTACAGCGCGCGCTGCGGCGCTGGGTGCCGTTCCTGCGGATGTGATGACCCTCTATTCCGCGTCCTGATTCTGCTGCACGGTGCGGATCAGTCCCGCGATCAGCGCCTCTTTTTCCGCGTCGGACAGGCGCGCCTCACGGAACTCCTTCGAGCCGTTCGGGTTGTTCCGGTCGCCCACGAAAAACGGCTTAGGGATCTGGTCGAGCGAGACTGACGTGAAGAGGGAGGAGACGCGGGGTTCGGGAACGACATGACGGGGGGCCGGGATTGCGTTCCGAAGCCGTGCCGCGGTCTGTGCGATATACTCGGGCGATGTCCCGCAGCAGCCGCCCACAAGGGAAACCCCCAGTTCGGTCACGAACCGGGCGAGGTGGTCGGCGAAGGGCTCGGCCTCCATGCTGTATACGAGTTTTCCTCCCGCGATTTCGGGAAGGCCAGCGTTCGGTTGGCAGATGACTGGTCCGGGGAACAGACGGCAGACCTCGGCGATGTACGGCCTCATCTGTTCCGGCCCCAGGGCGCAGTTCAGGCCGAGGATATCGACCCGCAGAGGGATGAGCGCCGCGATCACCGCGCCGATGTCGCTTCCCACCAGGAGGGTCCCGGAGGATTCTATGGTGAAGGAGACGGCAACCGGTACCGATAACGAGGTCGCGGCCATGGCGTCGCGGCACGCGATCACGGCGCACTTGATCTGGAGGAGGTCCTGGCAGGTCTCGATCAGGAGAAGGTCGACTCCCCCGCGGAGGAGTCCGCGGGCTTGCGCCTCGTACGATTCCCGCAGGGTGTCGAAATCGATCTGTCCGAGGCTCGGGAGTTTGCTGCCCGGGCCCATCGATCCGGCCACGTACCGCCGCCGCGTTCCGGTCTGTTCCGCGGCGCCGTCCGAGCCAGTGGAGGAGTCGATCGCCTTTTTAGCGATTCTCGCGGCCTCTGGTGCGCCGGAGGCGCACGTATTCCGGCCGCGTTCGTCTAGGGAGTCGATCGCCTTTCTAGCGATTCTCGCGGCCTCTGGTGCGCCGGAGGCGCACGTATTCCGGCCGCGTTCGTCTAGGGAGTCGATCGCCTTTCTAGCGATTCTCGCGGCCTCTTCGTTCACCTCCTCGACTCGGTCGGAGAGGCCGTATTCGGCCAGAACGACACGGCTGGCGCCGAAGGTATTTGTCTCGATCACGTCTGCGCCTGCCGCGAGATAGGCGCGGTGGATCCCCTCTATCCTTTCCGGCGCGCTGATATTGAGGATCTCGTTGCAGCCGGGGTGACCGCCCCACTCGTCGTCTGACAGGGAAAGACGGTGGATCTGGGTTCCCATTGCCCCGTCGAAGAGGATGACGCGCGTTCCGATTTCGTTAAAAAACCGCATTCCCTTTTCCCCGCCTATGAGTATAATGGGGACAAGGATAGCAAGAAAGGGACAGCCGAATCAATGGCGCCGGTCGGAGGCATGCCTCGACAGCGCGTCAGATCTGACACGCTGCCGCGTGTTAATGCCGCGCAGGAGCGCGTCAGATCCCGCGCGCGGAAGGATGGAGAATGGCGTTTTTTATCGAAAGATTCTGTTCGGCGTGGGTCATGCCGCCCGGGCTGTTCATCCTCGTTCTTCTCCTATTCGCCATTTTCGGAAGGAAGAATCACCGCCTTTTTGCCATTCCCCTCTACCTGTGCGCCGCGCTTCTCTTCATCCTGACCAGCAAGGTCGGCGTGTTTCTCCTGGTCAATCCGCTGGAGAAGGGTTATCTTCTGTCGGCGGCGGAAATGGATGCCGGCCGAGCAGGGCGTGACGAGGACGCCGATATCATCATCATCCTTGGAGGGGGGAGCGTCGGGATGGGCGAATCCGCCGAACTCACCGAGGATTCGGCCCAGCGGGTCCTGGCCGGCGCGAAGCTCGCGCTGGAAACCGGGCTGCCCGTGATAACGAGCGGCGGATCCCTTTCCGGCGTCCCCGGGACGAGCGAGGGGGAGATCATGGCCGAAACCCTCATATCACTCGGCGTTCCGCCGCAAAGGGTGACGGCCGAAACCCTTTCGCGGACCACGGGAGAAAACGCGCGTGAGGTCGCCTCGATCTGTGTCGAGAAGGGCTACGATACGGTCGTTCTGGTGACTTCCGGGATCCACATGAAACGCGCTGAGGCGGCATTCCTGTTCCGCGGGCTGCGGGTGATTCCCAGACCGGCGGGATACGAGGGCGTCTACCAGGCCGCGGGTTTCCTTGAATACCTCCCCTCCGGCTCCTCGCTGGAGTCGAACCTTGCGGCCATCCACGAGTACGCGGGGATCCTCTGGTACCGGATCAAGTACCGGGAAAAGCGTGAAGGGGATGGCGCCGGAGACGCCGCGCACACAGCCGACGATACGCTCGAAGGATGACGTCCCGGCGGGCGCACAGCGAAATCGAACCACGGCTCCTCGCGGGACGTTTCAAATCTCCAGGTGATGCGATCCGTGGTAGTGCGCGGTCCTGATCGCCTTAATGTCATCGCTCATGAGGTAGTCGTCGAAGGGCATGCGCCGATCGATGATCCCCGCGGGAGTGAACTCGACGATCCGGTTGGCGATACTGTGGACGAACTGGTGATCGTGGCTGGTGAAGAAGACGACCCCGCGAAAATCGATGAGGGCGTCATTCAGCGCCGTGATCGCCTCCAGGTCGAGATGGTTGGTGGGCTCGTCGAGGATGAGGGCGTTGGCGCCTGAAAGCATCATCCGCGACAGCATGCACCTGACCCGCTCCCCCCCAGAGAGGACGCCTACCTTCTTGAACGACTCGTCGCCGTTGAAGAGCATCCTCCCCAGGAAGCCGCGAACGTACTCCTGATCCTCGACATCGGTGAACTGTCGAAGCCAGTCGATGAGGGTGATGTCGTCCGTGAAAAAACGACTGCTGTCCTTCGGGAAGTAAGCCGGGGTGATGGTCGTGCCCCAGATGACGTTGCCCGTATCGGGTTTTTCTTCTCCCGAGAGGATTTCGAAGAGGGCGGGCTTGGAGGCGTGGAAGGGCCCGACGAAGGCGATCTTGTCGCCCGGTTGAACGTTAAGGGAGAAGCCGGAGAGGAGGACATTGTTTTCAACCTTCTTCGAGAGGGAGTCTACTTCGAGGATCTTCTTTCCGCACTCCCTCGCCGGGTCGAAACTGATGTAGGGGGCCTTCCGACTGGAAGGCTTGATGTCGTCGATTGAGAGTTTCTCCACAAGCTTTTGCCTGCTTGTCGCCTGTTTCGACCTTGCCGCGTTTGAAGAGAACCTGAGGATGAACTCCTGGAGTTCCGCTATTTTGTCCTCGCGCCGCTTCTTCTGGTCCCGTTCCTGTTTCCGGGCCAGCTGGCTGGCGTGGAACCAAAAGTCGTAGTTGCCGACGAAGAGGGTGATTTTCCCGAAATCGATATCGGCGATATGGGTGCAGACCCGGTTCAGGAAGTGGCGGTCGTGGGAGACGACGATGACCGTGTTCTTGAATTGGTAGAGGAAGTCCTCCAGCCATGCGACGGATTCCAGATCCAGGTTGTTCGTGGGTTCGTCCAGGAGGAGGATGTCCGGGTTTCCGAACAGTGCCTGGGCCAGGAGGACGCGGACACGTTCGCCGCCGCCGAGGTTCTCCATTCGCGTTTCGAATTGATCCTCGGACAGCCCCAGCCCGGAGAGGAGCTTGCCTGCCTCCGACTCTGCTTCCCAGCCACCCAGTTCGGCGAACTCGGTCTCGAGTTCCGAGACGCGCAGCCCATCCTCATCCGAGAGCTCCGTTTTCGCATAGATGCGCTCACGCTCCATCATGACGGCGTAGAGTCTCTCATGCCCCATGAACACAGTATGCATGGCCGTATACTCATTGAAGCGGAACTGGTCCTGTCTGAGAACCGCGACCCGCTCGCCCGCGGACACGACAACTTCCCCCGTGTCGGGTTGAATCTCGCCCGATAGGATCTTGATGAACGTTGATTTGCCGGCGCCGTTGGCTCCGATCACCCCGTAACAGTTTCCCGGGGTGAACTTGATGTTTACATCGCGGAACAGCGTCTGCGTTCCGAAGGAGAGGCCGATATTTACTGCGTTTATCATGCGGCGGGTACCTTTCCGAGTATTGGGGATTCGGTATCATACAGGAAAGAGGAAAAGAATGCAACTCTCCCCGCTGTCACAAAGATTGCAAACTATCTTAGTGTCCGAAAGCTTATGGGGAAGTCAAGCAAGGGCGAGGAAAGGCTGTACTC
>CAZPZF010000272.1:0-4223 GCA_964590705.1 uncultured Spirochaetales bacterium
CTCAAGATCAAGAACCTGCTCGACATTACCTTTTCCTCGAAATCGGAAAACAAGGCGACGTTTCTCTACTTCGAGGATATGCGTGAACAGCTCGGCATCTCCGGGGAGTACAGCTTCATCGGTGATCTCCTGAAGTCCTTCAACTTTTTTAATATCTCCGACCGATACGCCTCGAATTTCAACCTGAAAACCCTCTCTCTCACCATCGTCCACCACCTGCACGACTGGGATCTCACCTAAGAATACTCCGGCGATCCCGAACTCGTGACAAACGACGACGGAATAAAGATCTATAAATGGAGCCAGAGCTTCACGATCATGGTTCAGTGGAACCCGATTCCCGAGATCAAACGCTCCATCGTCAGCGAGGATGGAACGATCACCTACTGAGCGGTCCGGTTTCATCCCTTGACGAGGGCTCCGCTTGGTAGGTACACTGGCCGGGAGATATGGAAAGTGACATGACCGTTGTCATCCAGGACGCCCAGACACTTTCTGCGATCTGCGGAATCAATGACGACAACCTGCGCGTGATGGAAGAACTCATCGAATCACGCATCCTCTCACGTGGAAACGAGCTGTCCATCGCGGGAACGGATAAGGGCAAGGAGGAGATCTTCGTCCGTATGCTATCCGCCATCGAGGAGCAGGTAAAGCGCGGAAGAACGGCCGGCCCCGAACTCATTCGCACCATCTATCGGGGAATCTCCGAGGGCGAAACCGTCGAAACACGGCTCTTCCGCGAGACGGCGCTCCGCATCCCCGGAACGATGGCGCACATCTACCCCAGAAGCCAGCGGCAAGCCCTGTACATGGACGCGATGACCCGGCATGACATCGTTTTTTCCGTGGGACCGGCGGGAACGGGAAAGACCTACCTCGCCGTAGCCCACGCGCTTCACGAGATGCTCGGGAGAAAAAAGAAGAAGCTCATCCTGACCCGGCCGGTCGTCGAAGCGGGTGAGAGCCTGGGATTCCTTCCGGGCGATTTCACCCAGAAGATCAGTCCGTACCTACGGCCGCTCTACGACGCCATGGACGCGCTGATATCGCCGGAGACGATCTCCCGGCTGGAGGAGAACCGGATCATCGAGATCGTGCCGCTTGCCTATATGCGGGGCAGAAGCCTGGCGAACAGCTATATCATCCTCGACGAGGCGCAGAATACCACGAAGGAGCAGATGAAGATGTTCCTGACGCGTATCGGAGAGGGTTCCAAGGCCGTTGTCACCGGCGATATCACCCAGATCGACCTGCCCAAAAGAGTTCAGTCTGGGATGATACACGCAATGAGGATCCTCGCGTCGGTCCCCGAGATCGCGTTCATCCATTTCTCCAATCAGGATGTCATCAGAAATCCGCTGGTCAGGAAAATCGTGCAGGCGTATGACGCAGAAAATCCGCTTTAGCAGGTTTTTCTCGCTCGTGACAACACCATGGAAGGCCCGCACCGCCCGCGAAAAGCGGAACCAGATCCTCCTGCTCTTCGCGTACGCGATCATCATCGCGGTGATCATCGGCTATACCCAATTCGGAACCTTCTTCAAGAACGTGCGCTCGACCGACTTCATCGTTGGGCAGGTCGCGGAGCGGGACCTCATCGTGGACCGCGACATCGAATTCGTGGACGAAAACGCGACTTTCCTCAAACGCGAAGCCAGGATGAGGCTTGTCTCCCCTATTTTCGTCGTCCGGGACGAGATCACGAAAAGGGCGCTTCACCGCTTCGACCTTCTCATCGAAGCCCTCTCCGGCTCCGCTCCCGCGGAAAAGGTCAGCGGTGAAAAGATCTACCTTGAAATACAATCCGTTCTTCCCGGCGTCCTGAGCCGTGAGGAAGTCGAGAGAATCGTAGCGCACAAGGGCATCGCCGCCTTTCTCGGGGAGACGGGACGGGAAGCGCTGGAAAGTATCCTAACCGAGGGAATCGTAACCCTTCCCAAGGAGGGAGCCGATCTGCTCGAAACGGGTTTCCTCGAGATCTGGCGCTGGAACGCAGGGATCAGGGAGCAGGAACTCGTATCCATCGACAGCATTCCCACAATCGAAACCCTTGACAGAACGATCGCGGCGATGTACGCGGACCTCCCCCTCTCCGAAAGGGAGATTCTCTCCCTCGTCGTGCGGAAATTCGCGCAGCCGAACACCTTCTTCGATCCGGAGAGCACACGGAAAAACAGGGAGCGGATCGGATCAGAGGTCGAACCGGTCCGCATCAAGCTCTTGAAAGGGGAGATCATCGTCCAGAAGGGCTTCATCGTTTCCGAGGAGGACATGGAGAAGATAGAGGCGATGGGGGCATATACCGCGAGCGTGAACGTGAACACCCTTGTCGGGAATCTCATCCTCCTTCTCATCCTCGCTCTTCTCTCGCTCTACCTCCTCAACCCTCCGATTGCCGTGAAGAGGATCTCCAGGGAAAAACAGGTCTTCCTTCTCTTCCTATTCCTCTTCTTCTACATCTGCGTATTCGCGGCACTCGCCCTGTCCGGAGGTTCGTTTACGTTCGTTTCGGGGGCTGTCCTGCCGACCGCGTGCATCTCCATGCTCGTGGCCATCGTGGTCAATTACCGGATCGGGGTGCTCTTCACCCTCCTCCTCACCCTTCCTCTGTTCGTCATCATGGGAATTCAGGGCTACGGCCTCTTCCTATTCTGCCTGTTATCCGGTTTCGCGGGAACGCGCGCGGTTGTCCACGCGGAGAGGCGCCTCGATCTCATCCGGGCCGGGATCTGGATATCCGCGTCGAATACCCTGGTGTCTCTCGTCCTCGGGTTTCTCACCAACGCGACTCCGCAATGGTTTCTCAACAGCGTCTTCGCCTCCCTCCTGAACGGTTTTGGCTGTGCAATGCTCAACCTGGGAACCCTTCCGATCTTCGAGCATGTCATGAACCTGCCGACCACCTTCAGGCTGATCGAGCTTTCCGATACCAATGCGCCCATCCTAAAACGGATGTTGACTCTGGCTCCAGGAACCTACAGCCACAGCCTGAATGTGTCCAATCTGGCGGAATCGGCGTGCAGGGATATCGGCGCGAACCCGCTTCTCGCCCGCGTGAGCGCATATTACCACGATATCGGAAAGATCGATCAGGCGGAGTACTTCATCGAAAACCAGATGGGCGGCAATAAGCATGAAGAGCTCAAGCCGAGCCTGTCCGCGGCAGTGATAAAATCCCATGTCAAGATCGGCGTGGAGAAGGCGAAGGAACTCGGCCTTCCCCGAGAAGTGATTGATATCATCGCTCAGCATCACGGGAAGGGGATCATCCACTATTTCTACGAGAGGGCTCGTTCCACGGAGAAGAATGGGGCGGTGAATCCGGAGGATTATTCGTATTCGGAACCGCCACCGAACACCAAGGAAGCCGCAGTGCTCATGCTGGCCGATATCTGTGAAGCTGCCTCCAGGACTCTCAATAAGCCTACCATCGCGCGCCTCGACAAATTTGTGTGGGACATCATCATGTCGAAGTTCGAGTCGGGGCAGCTCAACGAGACTGAACTCACGTTCAGGGATCTCGAAACGATCAAGAAGCGCTTCGTCCAGATCCTCGCGGGACACTTCCATACCCGTATCGAGTATCCGGACATTAAAAAGATAGAGCGAAACGTCCAAAAACGGGAAGCACGATGACGACGATCGATATTCAGTGGATTGACATGGAGCCCAAGCCATGGGAGGCCGCGGTAGCGCGGTTCTCGCGGAAGGTGCTTCGTTCTCTGGGAAGGAGCGGCTGGACAATTTCCGTCGTCTTCTGCAATGATGTATACATGACAGAACTCAACGCCCGCTTCCGAGGGAAAGAGGAACCGACGGATATCCTCTCGTTTTCCCAAATGGAAGGGGAATCGCCGGATTCCCCGCCAAGCTCCGGATGCGCGGGCGATATCGTTATTTCCGTCGAAAGCCTGCGGTCGAACGCGGCGGAGTTCGGAATCTCGGAGAACGAGGAGTTGAAACGTCTCATCGTGCATGGAATACTGCATCTAACCGGTATGAACCACGATACGAATGAAATCGGGGAGCCCATGATAGAACTGCAGGAGAGGATCCTGCGCGAATTCGCGGGAGAGTCATTGCTTTGAAAAGAACCGGGTTTTTTGGCAGAAAAAACAAAGAGGCATCGTGCGCGGACGGGGAGGATCTCACGAAACTCAACGTGGAAGAGAAGGACATGATCCGCGGCATCGTGGAATTGTCCGAGACGATGACGAAGG
>CAZPZF010000273.1:0-4213 GCA_964590705.1 uncultured Spirochaetales bacterium
CCCGGGAGCGGCTCCGTTCGCGCCCCTTCTCCTCCTCCTTCCCGATCAGCCCCTGGATCGCCTCTATCTCCGCCTGTACAAACCAGGTCAGGTCCGTCTTCGACTTCAGGGCCTCGAGGTAGCGGTCCTCGAACCCGTCACGAATGCGCGGCGACTTCATGTATCGGACGATGTAGTCGTCGTAACTCTTTCTGATCTTCTCGATCGCGTTCGTGATCTCCGCGGATGAAAGCCGTTCCGGTTTGCTCATCGCCCTTCGCCGCCTCTCGAGGCCGGAAAGAGCGAAAGATCGATAAGTCTCGACTCATCCAGATAGCGGCGCGCCGCTGCCGAGATGTCGGAGGGGGCGAGCCTCTCGATCAAATCTCCTGTCCTATCGGCCTTGTCCAGGGGAAGCTCATGGATGAAGCGCCCCCCAAGGAGCGAGAGAATGTAGTCATTGCTCTCAAGGGTCCGCTCATGCGCCGCCCTCATGATCTCCCGCACCTTGCCAGTCAGGGCCGCGTCCACGGAACCTCCCCTGAAGCGGGCCAGCTCCTCCCTAGCCAGGCCGGTCAGCTCGTCGACCCGGTCCGGACTGCAGAAGAACACGATTCGGAACAGGTACTGGCCGGCCGGCAGCTTCTCTAGGGAGGAACCGACTCCGACTCCGTACGTGCCCCCCTCGTCCTCGCGCAGCACCTCACGCAGCCTGATGGTGAGGGCCTGGGACAGGGCTTGGAGCCGGAACTCCTCCTCCTCGCTCCACTTGGCCGGGCCGGAGAAGGCCAGGATCACAGCGCTCTTCTCCTCGATGCCCGCGTACACGCTCTCGGAAATCCCCTTTCCCGCGTACCTGATCCCCCGGTCCGTCACCGTCTCTCTCCTTCCCTTTGTCAGCAAAGAGCCGAGGTAGGTCTCGATGAGCGGGACGGCGGTTTCGATGTCCACGCTTCCGACGATGACGAACACCGAGTCTCCCAGATCGGAAAACCGATCCTGATAGACCCTGAGAGCCCTCTCCCGATCGGCCTCCCGCAGGAGTTCGGGGGTCATGGGGCGCATGCGCGGATGACCGCCGTAGAGGAGGGTCTGGAAGCGGTGGGAAAATTTCGTTTCCGGCATGGCCATCTGGTTCTCGAGCACGGCCGCGTACCTAGTCATGAGAGACGTGTACGCGTCGGGATCGATCTTGAACCGCGTGGCGTACGCGTGGATAAGCTCGAGCATGAGGGGAAAGTCCTCCGCGGAGGAATAGCCGGAGAAACCCTCGGTGTCGACATCCAGATACGGTGATACCTGCACCTGCTTGCCCGCGAGGAAACGGTCGAGCCCCGTCCTGCTGAAGGGGCCTACCCCGCTCTGCACGGCGAAATCGACGGTCAGGAGACCGGATACGTAGTCGGCGTCCGAGATCCGCGAAAGCCCCCCGAAGCTAAAGGAACGGAGGAGGATCTGGTCGTCCTTGTTCTCCGTCCGCTTAAGGAGGACCCGGATCCCGTTGGAGAGGGTCAGGAGGGTCGCATCCTGGGCCTCGACGCGCTCCCTCTTCTTCACGACGCCCGGTTTCGGGGCCGCGTCGAGGAGGCTCCGGGCCGTATCGGTCTCGGCGTAGGCCGCCGTTCCGCCGGACTCGAAACGGGAAAGGACGGATGCGAGTTCAGCCTCAGTGGGCACCGGGAAGCCTTCCTTCTCGGGAGCGTCGATCAGCACGGCGAGGTTCTCCGTGGTGACGTAGCTCGATACGAGCGCGTTCACCTCGGCGAGCCCGATGCCGGGGAGAAGGGCTTCTACAGCGGCGAGTTCCCAGGAGATGGAGGGGATCATGGTCCCCTTCAGGTAGTGGGTGACGTACTGGGAGGCGAATGAGGCGGATTCCGTCTTGTCGCGCTCGCGGTACTGCTGCCTGACGAGGCTGTACAGGTTCTTCTTGGCCCTCTCGAGCTCCTCCGCGGTGAATCCGTGTTCCCTGGCCCTGAACGCCTCCTCCGCGATCGAGGAGAAGGCGGGAAGGAGCCCGCCGGTGGAAGCCAAAGCCTGGGCGATGAAGGCGTCGGAGCTGCGGACAAAGGGAACGTACGCGCAGTACGCGGCCGCATAGGGAGGATCGGCGCGTTCCGTGAGCTCGGCAAGGCGGTCGTTCATCATGGTCGAGACGAGCATATTGAGGAGGATCCTCCGGTAGTCGCCCACCGTCACCTCCCGCTCCGGGTCACGCTTGAAGTACAGGCTGGCCACGGCGTACGTGGCCTCGGGGTCGGTCGCGATGGCGTAGACGGGCGTCTCCGTTCTGCCCGCAGGGTATATGGCCCGATCCCGGGGAGCGGCCGGGGATGGGAGATCGGAGAACAGCTCCCTGATGAGCGCCTCAGCGTCATCCGCCTTGAAGTCCCCCACGGCGACGACAGCCATCAGATCGGGCCGGTACCAGTCGCGGTAGAAACGTTTCAGCGCCTCATGGGGAAAGGACTCGATGGTCTCCTTCCGACCGATGGGGAGGCGGACCGCGTACCGGGAACCGCCGAAGATGACCGGAAGCTGCTTGTCGAGGATACGGGCGTCAGCCCCCCTTCCCTGCCGCCATTCCTCGACGATGACTCCCCTCTCCTTCTCCACCTCCTGCGGGTCGAACAGGTACCCGCCCGCCCAGTCAGAGAGGATGAGGAAGGCGTTGCGGAACACCTCGCCGTTCTTGGTGGGAACGTGGAGCATATAGACTGTTTCGTCGAAGCTCGTGTACGCGTTGATCTCAGGGCCGAATTCCATGCCGATGGATTCGAGGTAGTCGATGAGGCTGTTCTTGGAGAAATGGGCGGTCCCGTTGAATGCCATGTGCTCCACGAAGTGGGCAAGCCCCTGCTGGTCGTCGTCCTCGAGGATCGAGCCCGCGTTCACGACGAGCCGGAGCTCGGCGCGGCCCGCGGGTTTTCCGTTTTCCCGGATATAGTAGACCAGGCCGTTCGGGAGCCTGCCCAAGCGGACCTGTTCGTCTACGGGCGCGGGCTTCTCGGGATCGGAAAAATCGGAACCGGCCCCGGTTTCAACCTGTCCGGACTCGCCGGCAGCCGCCGCGGTCGCGCCCGTAGTCCCCGCCCCGGATCCGTCCTTTTCCCTTGTTCCGCCGGAATACGCGGGAAAGACCGCGAGAAGGAGAATAACGAGAGATATGGATAAAAGGCGTAACTTTTGCATGGCTTCCTCGATTTGTATCAGTATGAACGATAGGATAACGTGAAAGAGGATGAAAAGACAAGGACCGGGAAGAGGGCGGGGGGAGCCGGAGAACTACCCGCGCCGCGCGACTCAGGCGGCTGAAACCGCTCGGATCAGGTACAAATACCGCAAGC
Source organism: uncultured Spirochaetales bacterium (assembly GCA_964590705.1). Lineage (GTDB taxonomy): Bacteria > Spirochaetota > Spirochaetia > CAZPZF01 > CAZPZF01 > CAZPZF01. The sequence goes on from CAZPZF010000273.1 coordinate 3,327, forward strand.
TTGTGGTTATGGCAAAATCCGCTCCCATACCGATCCCCGAAGCGATCCGGCTGGTTGGTCCTGACTGCGCCTATCATCTCTACCGGATGAGAAAGAGAGGGGTTTCCGCCGGAGCGCGGTGATCCTCTTGCCATCTGCGGCCATTAGGCATAATATGCGGAAATCCGAATAGGCATGGAGGAGTATCGTGAGAACCGGAACGCGTATCGCAGGAACGTCAGCCATCCTCTTATCGCTTTTCATGTTGTCAATTACCGGCTGCGAGTCGCTCTTCAAGGTGAAAAGCGAAGCGAAACCGACTGTCCAGAGCCAGCGGATCGAAAACCAGGACGCGGTGATTGACCTCCTGTACCTGGACGAGGCGACCCTCGTTCAGCTCTACGGCAAACGCGACAACCCTTTTCTTCCTCCACCGGCGATCATCACCCCCTATACGTTCTACGTTTTCTCGATGACGGTGAACGCGAAGGCCGATATCTATATCCCTATCTCATCGATTCTCATGCGGATGGCGGGCAAGAACTTCAGGTCGGCTACCCATGAAAGCCTCACCGCCTTCTGGCAGCAGGTCGAGGAGGATTACGCGACATCGGAACGCAAGCCGGATACGTCGAAATACAACGAACTGATCCGAAGGCATCTGATCCCAGGCGAACTCCTCATGGACGCTGGCGAAACCTATTCCGGATACATCGTCTTTCTCGGAAGCATTCCCTCTTCAGGAGAGCTGAAAGTCACGGTTCCGGTTGTTTCCCGCGCCGAGGATGTGGCGGAAAAACTGGACATCCTGTTCCAGTTCGAATAGCATACATCGAACTCACAGTCTCCCTTCCGGACACGACTCAACCGAAAAGCTCCGCCCGGCCGTCCCATGTGCTCTTCCCCCG
>CAZPZF010000274.1:0-4210 GCA_964590705.1 uncultured Spirochaetales bacterium
GGCCGGCCCGAAAAATACATAATACATCAGAACGTCGAACGGACCTGCTCGACCTGCTGAAGAGCCTGGAAAGCGTCGTTTCCGACCGCCTTAACCCACGGATCGATGATCTCCGCCTTGACGCGGTTCGTCACGGCCGTTCGCGCCTCTACGCTGGGGACAACGACTTTCCTGCCGTCCTTGATGAGGGCTTCCAGGATCATACTGCAGTCCTGCAGTTCGCGCAGTTCAGGCTTCTTGGCCGAGGTCCTCATGACATCGAGAAAAACCTCCCGTACATCCGCCGGCAGCGCGTTCAGGGCTTTCATACTCACGATAAGGCCATCCGACGCGGACATGATCTCCCACAGGTTGATCGTGTCGCAGACATCGAGATACCCATTGGCTTCAGCGAACTGTATCCCGGTCACGAGACCGTCTACGAGACCGGTCGACAGGGCGGTATACACCTCTCCCGAATTCAGGGAAACAGGCGTGCCTCCCATGATTTTCACCAACGTAGCCAGTTCGGACGAATACACGCGCACCTTATGACCTTTCAGTGAATCGACGCTGGGTGCTCCGTAGCCCTTCGTGAACATCCGTTGGAAGGTTGCCGGCATGAGGTGGACCATGCTCGCGCCCCATTTCTCCTCCAATATACGTTCGAGAACGCCGCTCGTATCCTGCTCGAAATTCCCCCATAGTTTCGACATGATTGCGAAAGCCTGCATCGAATCGGCCGGGAGCATCATCGGTATCCCGTCTATGCCAAAAACGGGTTCGGCCGATGTGAGATACCCGGAATAGAAATGAGCCATCTCCGCAGCTCCATCCTGAATGACCTTGAGCATATCGCTCCCTTCGTACGGGTGCTGTCCGCTCCAGAAGACAGTAATTTCGAGCTGCCCGCCGGTTCTCCGATAGACCTCCTTGAAGAGTTCCGGCCAAACAAAGCAACACGCGCTGTCCTGGGGACCGTATGGTGAGAACAACGACCACTTGATCGTCTTTCCCGTGGACGCCAGGACGGTCTCTCCCGTTCCGCTCTGTGCCGCGGGTTGTTCTGTCTGCGCCGCCTCTTTTTTGCTGCACCCCACGAACAACGCGGTCATGAGCACGACACCGGCCATTCCCATCATCCAAACCGCTCTACCATTTTTCATGTACCCTCCTCTTGATTTGTTGTATTATTCTAATAACGAATTATTATAACATTTTAATATAATATTGTATTCCGAGCAAGGAATATTTTTGAAATTCTTTCGGAAGACAGGGGTTGGGAGCACATTCCGGTTCACGGCCTTCCTGTGCACTATCCGCGCATGGCATTTTCACGGCCCGTCTGCTACAATTGCCCCATGAACAGCGCTCACCGCTTTCCCCACCGCCGCGTCTCCAGTCTCTGTGCCGCGGTCACGATCCTCTTTTTCGCCGCGCCGCTCCGGGCCGAGCAGACCCTCTCCGTTCTCTACTTTCAAAGCCTCGACGGCTCCGCAGAGTACCTCTGGATGGAAAAGGGGATAGCCGACACCCTGATATCGGAACTCTCCGGCGTCGAAGGGGTGCTCCTTGTGGAACGGGAACGGCTGCAGGAGCTGCTCGAGGAGCAGCGTTTGGAGATGAGCGGGCTCACCGATGAATCGACCGCTGTCGAGGTCGGAAACCTCCTCAACGCGGAGCTCATCCTGATGGGTTCCTACGCGGTATCGGGAAACGCGCTTCTCGTGAACTGCCGGCTCGTACGGACCAAGACCGGCTCCGTGGGTGCCGGTTTTTCCGAACAGGGGCCTGTCGACCAGTTCCTCGCCATCCAGAGGAAGCTCGCCGCGCGGATCTGCGCTGGATTGGGTCTTAGGAAGGAGGATCCCGCCGTGGAGGGAGCCGCTCCCTCCTTCCAGGCCTTGTCGTTCTACTACGAAGGTCTCGACCTGTACGACCGCGGTCAGTACGCTGAAGCCGCCTCACTCATGCGGAAGTCCCTGGAATCTGCGCCCGGCTTTGCCAAGCCGAGCCTCGCGCTGGAGGACTGCTACCGCTTTCTCCAGGATTTCCGCGCCGCGCGGCGACAGCGGGAGTTAAACCAGCTGCTCCGCGAACTCGAACAGCTCCTCGCCAGACTCGATCGCAGCCCCTTCGTCACCTACGCGGAACTCATGGCTCGGGCCGCGGCCGCGGGAGAGGATCTCCAGAAGCTGGCGGAACGGCTCAAGGACGATGTCTCGTGGTTCCGGGGGGACACACCGGCCCAGGTCCTCTGGAACGCGCAGCTCGTCCTGTTCCAGATCGGACAGAAGCTCGCCGGCGATTTTTCCGATCCGGAGGGAGCGGAGAGCCAGTACCGGCGGATGATCCAGGCTGCGCAGGCAGCCCGCACCCGTTTCCCCGAAGAACCCTTCCTTCCGGAACTCCTCTATCAAGAGATCCTCGCGCTGTATATGCTGCGCGACTGGGCCTCTCTCGAGAAAGCCTGCGCCGCGTTCATGTCCGAATGGCCCGATTTCCGGATGATCACGAGCGTCGAGGATTTTTTCGAGAAGTCGCTTGAAAACCGAGACTGACGGAAACGGGCAAGAGGCAATCGCGCCAGTTCAGCGCCTGCGCAGCGCCCCGCCCACGCCCGTTCCGTATGTTTCCACAGCGCGGCTCCGGCCCGATCAGGGAACAACCCCTTCTTTGTCTTTCTTGAAGTCGCGCACGATCTGCTCGCTCTCCGTGAAGATCCGTTTCGCAGCTGCCGCGGCGCCGTCCGGATCCCCGCGCATAATCTCCTCGAGGAGCCGCGTATGCGAGGCGAAGGAGCTTTCCATGGCCCCCGGGATCTCAAAAAAGTATGCGAGTATCTGCCCGATGACATCGGAAAAAGACCTGAGGAGCAGGCAGAGGACCATGTTCCGGGAAGCGACCGCGATCCGGTGGTGAAACCGGATGTTGAGGGAAATGAGCTCGGTCTTGTCCGTCGTCTTCCGCGCTTTTTCCATCAACTCCACGAGTGTTTCGATATCCTCATCCGAGCGATTGGCGGCCGCGGCCCGCGCCGCCTCGATCTCGAGAACCTGCCTGGTCAGGTTGGTATCGAAGAAGAGCTTGTCATCCATCTCCTCCCCCAGGTAGTGCAGAAGAGTCGTGAGGATCCCGAGCGTTCCCTCGTTCCTGAAGTCTGCGATGAAGGTGCCCCTGCGGGGCACCACCGTGAGGAAGCCCTTTGCCGCCAAGTCGAGGATCCCTGCATTCACGATGCTGCGGCTTACGCCCATCCGTTTCGCGAGTTCCCGTTCCGGCGGGAGTCTCTCTCCCGGCAGCAGTTTTCCCGAAACGATCATGGATTCGACCTCCTCGACGAACTGCGCCTTGAGGCTCTGAACCTTCATCTTCCGGAATTCCATTTCCATCGCATTATACTCCCCTGACCGCCTGCCGCGCTCCCCCCGGCACCGTACCACAGAGTAGCCGGTTTCCGCCGTTTTTTCAACGAATCTGCTTGTTATCCGTACAGACTGGTTGTATACTCATGGTTGTGGCCCAGCCACCAACCAGTTTATCATAAGGAAGAGGGTATGGAAACAAGAAAAAAGCCCCTACTCAACCGGGACTATGACGTCGTCATCATCGGCGCGGGAAACGGCGGCCTTACCGCCGGTTGCACACTCGCAGCCGCGGGCGTCAAGACAGTCATACTGGAAAAGAACAATCTGCCGGGCGGATACGCGACCAGCTTTGTCCGGGGAAGGTTCGAATTCGAAGCCGCGCTCCACGCGATGGCTGACCTGGGATCGGCCGATAACCCGGGCAGCGTCAGGAAGCTGTTCGACAGGATAGGCGTGCGGACGGAGTGGGCCTATCTTCCGGATGTCTATCATCTCGTGCTTCCCGACGACGGCGTGAACGGGGTCCTCCCCACGGGCGTTGAAGCGTATATCGACGGCGTGGACAAGCTCGTTCCCGGCTACAAGGAGGAACTCAGGCGCTACTTCGCGCTGTGCAACGAGGTCATGGACGCGCTGAACTACATCGAGTCGCACATGGACAAGCTGGACAAGCTCTACCTGTTACGGCGCTTTCCCAACTTCATCCGGACAGCCGCGTACACGGTCGAGGAGGTCACGGAGACCTGCTTCCGTTTCCCGGAGGAAATTCTGAACATCCTCTACGCCTACTGGGGATACCTGGGCGTCCCGACACCCCAACTCAACTTAACCAACTTGGCCGCCATGCTTCCCAAGTAACCCGA
>CAZPZF010000275.1:0-4206 GCA_964590705.1 uncultured Spirochaetales bacterium
GCATGCCGACGTCGAACATGGCGAAATGGGCGGGCTCCACGCCGTACAGGACGGTTTCATGGGACCTGCCCTTGTAGCTCACCGGGTAGCTGATATCGAAGATCGACTCTCCCGATTCAACGCCGGGAAGAGCGGTCTTAAAGTACTCGATGTCCCGGTCGTCCATCTGGATGCGCGGCTCGTTTCCTGCGTATGCGCGCCAGCTCACCTGGACCCAGAGAAGCGTGGAACCGTAGCGGCCAAGTTCCGACTCGATGGAGAAGCGGAATCCGAGGCCGACCACGGAGATGGCGATGAGGCAACCGACCCCGAAGTTCAATCCCAGGATGGTGAGGAAGGACCGCACCTTGTTGCCGCGGATCACGTCGAACGATTCCCGCAGCCCTTCGGTGATCTTCATCCGATGTTTCCCTCTTCCGCGGGCGTTCTTTCCTCACGGCGGACATGTTTGCTCATCGCCTCGAGAAGCTCGTCTGAATCGAGGTCGGCGACATCCGCAAGCTCCTTCTCCGCGTTTCGGGGGGTTCGCACGATCTCGTTCCCGCTGATCCTGCCGTCTCTGAGGTAGATGATCCGTGTGGCGTGCAGGGCGATATCCATCTCGTGTGTGACCATGACGATGGTCGCTCCCTCCGCGTGGAGACGCTGGAACAGCGCCATGATGGCAAGCCCGGTACGGGAATCAAGGTTTCCGGTCGGTTCGTCCGCGATCAGGATTCTGGGATCCGTGACGAGCGCGCGGGCGATGGCGACGCGCTGGCGCTGGCCGCCGGAGAGCTCGTTCGGTCTGTGATCGGCGCGGTTTGAAAGCTCGACCCTTTCGAGCGCCCGCAGGGCGCGCTCCTTCCGCTCCCTTCCGCCGATCCCGCCGTAGATGAGGGGAAGCTCCACGTTCCGGCGCGCGCTGATGCGGGGGAGGAGGTTGAAGGTCTGGAAGACGAAGCCGATCATCCGGTTCCGCGCCGCCGCGAGATCGCGGTCGACGAGCGTGGACACGTCCCGTCCGCCCAGAAGGTAGGTCCCGCCGCTGGGCCTGTCGAGGCAGCCGATGATATTCATGAGGGTGGACTTGCCTGAGCCGGAGGCGCCCATGACGCATAGGAACTCGTGCTCGGCCACGTCGAGATCGATCTCCCGAAGGGCGGGAACCTCGATCTTTCCGAGGGTATAGGTCTTCGAGATGCCGCGGAGAGAGATCATTTGGAATCGCCGCTTTGAGCGGTACCGTCGCCTTGCGAGGTATGGGTACCGCCGGGTCCTTTGGCATCCGGCCCAGGAAGGAGACGTACGGTCATGCCGTCGGCGATGGCGGGATCCCTGCGGTCGAGGATCTCCTCGCCCGGTTGTAGTCCGGACGTCACCTCGATGGTTTCGATGCCCAGGATGCCCGTCTCGATCTCGCGCCGTCTGACGATCGCCCGGTCCCCCTCGCCGCGCTCGAGGACGAAGACCCACTTGCTTCCGTTCTCGGGGAAGTAGCTCTCGACGGGTATCGCGGGAACCCCTTTCTTCTCCTCGACGGTGATGAAGATGGAGGCTCCCGCGCCTATCCGAGCGATTCCCCCGGGATTTTCGAGGATCTCGACCTCAATGGCGCAGACCCGCGAATCCCCGACCTTCCGGATCGTCGGCGCGATCTCGGAAACCACTCCGGGAAGCTCCCTGCCGATGAAGGAGTCAGAAGTGATCACGACCCGCTGGCCGAGGGCCACGTAGGAGAGATCGACTTCGTCGACATTGACGATCACTTTCAGGCTGCGGTCGTTCTGGATACGGGCAAGAAGCGTGCCGGGGGAGACGACGCCCCCCTCCTCGATGGGCAGATCCGTGACGATACCCGTCATATCAGCCGTGATCCGGTAGTCGAAAAGCGCCTTGGCAGCGTTGTTGCGCTCGATCTCCGCCTTCCGCACCTCGGGCGACCGGTCGACGATCTCGGCGTCCGAGAGGAAAGGCCCTTCCCGCGTATCGGAAAGGGGGCGGCCTTCGCGGAAGTTCAGCTTCTGCCTCGCGGAGTCCAGGGAGCTCTCGGCGAGGACCAGCGCTTCGCGCTTCTGACGCAGCTCCTCGTCGCTGATCGAGCCGATGCGGTGCAGTTCCTCGGCCCGCTTCAGGTCCCTGGCCGCTTGGTCGTGGGCTGTAAAGGCGCTCGTCCATGCCGTACGGAGGCTCAGGAGCTCTCCCTGGACTCCCATACGGGCGTTCGCCAGGGCGATCTCAGCCCCGATGAGGTTGTTCTCGACGCTCTCCTTGTCGAGGAGGAGGATCGGATCTCCTTCGGTCACATGGTCTCCTACCTTCACCGGGATCGATTCCACGATCGCGGTCACCGGGGAATAGAAGGCGACGCTCTTGCCCGACGTGATCTCCCCGTTCGCGGATACTTCCCGGATGAAATCACCGGTCGTCACCGCGACAGCCTGGACTACCGGTGCTCTATCGCGATTCCTCAATACGAGAAAGAGGGTCGCTCCCGCTGCGACGAGGGCCAGGACGGTCGATCCGGCGATGATCCGTTTCCTCTTCGAGGCTGGCTTTTTTTTTCTGTTCTTCATCTGTTTCTACCTCGCGGATATCCATTCGTGAAGATCGACGCCGGTGAGGGACCTGAGCTCGAGGAACGCCATGTTCCTCTCGATGCGGCTTGCCTGGATATTCATCCTGACTGTTTCCAGCTCCTGCTGGCGCTCGAGCAGTTCCTTCCGCGTGATCCGGCCCATCTCGTAGTCCTTGGTTCCCCGTTCGAGATCAAACAGCGCTGCCTCTTCCTGGAGGGCGTAGATCTCCCCGAGCCGCGCCTCCCGTTCCAAGGTTTCGAAGAGGGCGTGGACGCGCGCTGTGAGGATCCCTTCCGTTTCCGCGAGCTTGGCGCGCAGAGCTTCGAGGCGGGATTGCCGCTCCGCCTGCCCGTGGCGGTAGGCGCCGCCGTCCGAAACTGTGGCTCCGAGCGACAGGCCGATGCTGAAAGTGTAGCCGGGGAGCTCGTAGGAGGTCAAGTCGTCGTCGTAGCGGAGCGAGAAAGATGTCTCCAGGTTCGGGCCATGGTCCTTCCTGGCGAGGATGACCTCCGCCTCCGCGAGCGCGATGGAGGCGCGCAGATCCTCCATATCGAGATTGCCGGCCACCGCTTGCCTGACAAGATCCTCTCGATCCCCCGGTTCGAGGGCGAGATCCTCGATCTGTCCCGAGGAGCCTTCTTCTGGATACACCACGCCGTAAGAGATCTCGAGGATCCGACGCCGCCCCTCAAGTGCTTGGCGGGCCTTTAGGAGATCGGCCTCGGCCTGAAGAAGGGCGGACCGGGCCTGGTACCACACGGCGCGGGAGACGGTGCCTAATTCGTGTTCACGCTCCACGCGGCGGAAGGTTTCCCGGTCCCCCGCGAGCCTCGCCTCGATCAGGGAGGCCTGATACGCGGCGATCCTGCAGTCGGAGTAGTCCCTGACCGCTTGGATGGTGAGCCGGTTCTTCTCGCGGAGCCAGGCCAGACACTCGGAACGATACGACGCTTCGACGCGGGAAAGCGCAGCCCGGAATGCCCCCTTGAAGGCGAGGGGCTGGCTCAGGCGCACCGATGCGTCAGCCGCGCCTGCCGCCTCGGATTCGTCGAAGGTGCTGTACGTATCGTCGTCGAACGAGGCGTACGCGAGCGTGCCTCCGAGGACCCCGGACAGGGTCCCCGCGGTCGGCAGGAACTGTTGCAGCGAGATCCGCCCAGACGCGGAGACACGGTAGAACTCGGCGTCCGCAAGGGGTCCCGAGGAACCGGTTGGAATCGTGTAGCCGTCCACGGGAAAGGAGATATCGATCTTTGGCTTGAACGCTGCCATGGACGCGGCGTACCTCGATACCGCGGCTTTTAGGGCCGCTTCGTTTCCTCTGAACCCGGGATGATTCGCGGCGAGACCCGTGAGGACCTGGGACAATCCCATGTCCGGTTCTCCCGTTTCGGCGGGATAGAGGGGAAGGCAGAGAACGAGAGTGTAGAGGAGCGCCGAGACAAAACGAGACTTCATGACTTCCTCCGGAAGACTCTGTATCCGCATAAGCGGCGGCGGATGCGTGCGTGTGCCCCATTCGGCTGTTTTACACTGTAACAACTCTAAACCGGGTGAAGGTTACAGGAAATTTGCGGTTTGTGAAAGATCCTACGGCTTTGACTCGATCCGAAAGCTCGGCTACACTATAGCCGGAGGTCTTCATGGA
>CAZPZF010000276.1:0-4201 GCA_964590705.1 uncultured Spirochaetales bacterium
AGGACACGGACAGGATAGAGTACGCAACGGTGTTCCCTGTCACGAAAGACTCGGAACGGCTCGATGTCTGAAGAGGGATGTTCAGGGCAAGATAGAGAATCCAGAAGCCGATAAACGGCCTGCTCCAGTCGCCTCCCCTGAGATTCAAATTGAAATACTTTTTCATGAGGGTCTCCTTATGAGCACTTGCGGAAGGGATAGCAGGGAGAGCGACGAGGTGGAAGGGATTGCAGGCTGAAACCGATGGAGCCGGAATGAGTACTGGTTGCCAGGAGTGAGAAGCTTCCCGGAAATTAGTGTTATTGAATACTCTAATCGGGTTTCCGGCTAGGAGTTGCTCCGGCATCCTTCTCCGCAGCTTTTCGCAGCTCGACGCGTCTTTTCCTGAATTCTATGATCGGCAGATCGCCCTGAATGAGCTTCTCGCCGGTACCGATTCCATCGCCCTTGGGGATCTGCGTGTTAACGACACGCCGGTCCTGATGGGCTACGATGAGGTTGAAGAGGCAGGCTAGTTTGAACACGATCCATGAGAGTCCGGGAACCTTCATGAAATCCTGATAGAACCGGAGATAGAGAAGCGTGTGGGTCTCGTCGATGGGAACGAAGATGCCGAGGATCCGTACCTTGTCCGAGATGCGATTCTCCCAGAGGTTCGGGAGTATGCATTCGAGCTTGTAGTTCCTGTCCGGGTCTGGCACAGGAACCTCTTTCGGAGATCGGGGTCTGCTTCCGTCGTCCACCTTGTTGTAGACGTAATGGTAGAAGAGTGTCTCGTTCTTCCATTCAAATCCCGGGCCTTCAACCAGGGTCTTGTTTCCCCTCCCGATCGTGTTGTGATGCACGAAGGGTAGGTGCACTACGTCGAGCTGGTTCTCCAACACGCGGGTGTAGTGGTTGCCCCAGGGATCCTTGACCGTCATCCAGTTCTCCATTTCCTTGAGATCCTCGAAGAACTGGGGAGGCCGCAGATCCTGCGGAGGAGCGTCTCCCCACCAGATCCAGATGATTCCGTATTCCTCATGGACCGGATAGGCGCGCATTCGGAATCGCTCGGGAACCGGCGCGTTCCTTCCGTTTGCCGGGATTTTCACGCATCGGCCCGACGAGTCGTATTCGAGGCCGTGGAAAGGGCACTGGATGGTGTTCTTTCCGACGAGTTTTCCGATGGATAGGGTTGCTCCGCGATGGGCGCATCGATCGTAAAAGCATGCAGCTCTACCGCTGCCGTCTCGCCAGAGCACGAGCCTTTCGCCGAGCCGTGTGACTCCGAGGGGCTTGTCTTTCAGTTCCCGCGATTCGAGGATCGCGTACCAGAGGTTCCTGATCATGAGCGTATTGTACTTTATGCGGATTCTCGCGGTCAATGAAAGCAAATCCGATCGATGGCGAGGCACACTCCTGCTGCTGTGCCTCGGCCGTGCCCCTTTAGCGGCAGGAAGACAGAAAAAGCCTCCGTTTCCGGAGGCTTGATGCGGGGTTCGTTGTCTTTGTTCCGCTCTACTTGACCATGAGGTCTGGGAGGAAGGTGACTATCTTCGGAAACAGCATCATGAGAGCCGTGGAGGCGATGAGGGCGAACCAGAAGGGGATGGTTCCCTTGAAGACGGTCTCAAGCTTGATCTTGGTGATACCCGACGTGACCACGCTGACGACCCCGACGGGCGGTGTGAGGAAACCGATGAGGATCATGAGGATCGTGATGACCCCGTACCAGACACCGCTGTAGCCCGCTTTGATGATAAGGGGATAGAACAGGCTCGTCAGGATGATCATGATTGCCATGGCGTCCATGAAGAAACCAGCCACGAAGTAGGCGGCGAATATTGTGGCAAGAAGGATGGCTGGGGGCAGATTAATCATGTGGGCCCCCAGGTATTCGGGTATACGGGATACGGAGATGAAGTTTCCGAAGATCACTCCGCCGATGAGGATGACCATCAGCATGCCACAGACTTTCACCGTGTCATAGAAAGCCGCCGTAAATGATTTCCAGGTCATGCGTTTGCCGATGATGCAGAAGATGAAGGCGAGAAAGGCCCCCATGGCTCCACCCTCGGTCGGGGTGAACACGCCGAGGTAAATACCGCCCATGGTGAACAGGAAGATCAGGGGGATGGGCCAGATGGTTTTCAGGGACGTGAAACGCTCCTTCATCGGAACCCTGGCTGAACCGGGCGCGAGCTCCGGCTTTATCACCACCATGAGATACGCGGTGATGGCCATTAGTGCCGCCGTGATGATCCCGGGAAAGATACCCGCGATCAGGAGCTGACCGATCGACTCTTCGGTTAGGACACCGTAGATGACCAGGACCGAACTGGGGGGAATGAGGATACCGAGGGTGCTCCCCGATGCCACGCTTCCCGCGGCCAGGCTGTCCTTATACTTCATCCGCTTCATCTCCGGAACCGCGATGACCGCGATGGTGGCTGTCGTGGCGATGACGGATCCAGAGACCGCGGCAAACGCCGCGCAGGTGATGACAGCCGCTATCGCGAGCCCGCCCCGGATATGCCCGAACCAGGCGTTGAACGCGTTGAACATGTCCTTTCCTAGCCCGGCGCAGCCGATGAACATGCCCATGAGGGTGAACATGGGGATTACGCTCAGGCTGTAATTATGCGCGTTGTTAAACATGTCTGTTCCCAGTTTCGCTAGAGCTGCCGTGGGTCCGATCAGGACGCCGTAGCCGACGACCCCGACGAGTAGCATGGAAAAACCGATGGGGACTTTGAACATGATCAGGACAAGGAGTACGATAACACCAAGCAATCCGATAATCTCAGGACTCATCTATTTTATCTCCCTTGATCGCTTTGATGGAAAAAGCAAGATCCCATAGAAGGGCTATCACGAGGACCAGAAGCCCCAGCGACGCCAGATAGATCCACGGGAACATGGGCCAGCGGAGCACGCTGGTAATCGTGCCTACCGCCTTCATTCGGGTCGCATAGCGCACGGTCTGGATAAACGCGATGGAGAACGTTCCGATGCCGAGCAGGGCGCTGAACAGATCGAGTATGCCTTTCCCGCGGCGGGGGAATTTATCGTAGATGAGGGTGATACCCAGGTTTTCACCCTTGAACTGGGAGATGGCGAACGAGAAGAAGGTCGACAGCGCGAAGAGGATCTTCGTCAACTCGAAGGTTCCCGGTATCGGTCTGTTAAAGATGAACCTGCCTGCGACGTCGCCCACCGTCATGACGAGGAGGATGAAGATCGAAAGCATCCCGATTCGCGCGGATATTTCGCAACATGTCCCCACGATTTTCTTGAACAAGTGCATAGTGACCACCTTACTAGAGGAAACTGTGTACCCAACCGCCATCTCCCGACAGCGGCCGACAGAATATATTATGTAATTATTCCCGCGGGAAACAACCCGCGGGAATGGACAAGCGCGTACGGAAAGATACGGTCGGTTATTGGGCGTACTTCTTGGCAGCCTCAACCGCGAGATCGTACAGTCTCTGCCCCGGTTTCCCCGCGGCTTCAAGTTTGGCAATCCATCCCTTGATAAGAGGATCGACCGCCCTATGGAAGGATGCCATATCGGCTTCGGAGAACCTGAAGATGTTCTTGCCTTTTGCCCTCGCCTCATCCATCGCGTGCTGGACTTCGCGGTCGTACTGTTCGCCGATCCTCTGCGGGAACGTGTCCACGATGCTCATGATGATCTGCTGGTCAGCGGGAGACACCTTGTTCCAAAGCTCCTTGTTGGCGAAGAAGATGAGGGGAGTGGTGTACATGTTGAGCTCGACGATGTCGTTGGTGACCTCCATGAGTCTGAAGGAGATGAGGGCGCTGGGTGCCATGACGGTTCCGTCAACGATGCCGCGGTCCATGGCGTCATAGAGGTCGCTCACGGGCAGGCTGACTTCGACTCCGCCGATGGCCTTGATCACGTCGTTGTAGATAGGTCCGGGAGATCTGAGTTTCTTTCCCCGCATATCGGCCAGGTTCTTGATTTTGGTCTTCATGAGGAAGTGTCCGAGGTCCGTGCCGCCGAACCAGAGGAGCTGGGTGTCGGTGTATTCATACTCGCGGAGTATCGGGGTCATTTCCTTTGCCACGAGGTTGGCCTGACGGGCCGAGGTGAACATGAAGGGGTATTCCAGGATCTGGGAAAGCGGGAACCGACCGGGGGTGTAGGCGGGCAGGACGAATCCCATACCGGCCACGCCGCTGACCACCGCGT
>CAZPZF010000277.1:0-4168 GCA_964590705.1 uncultured Spirochaetales bacterium
CTGGAATGCGGGACCCTTTCCGCGGGCGGAAGCCTTCTGCCCTTTGCCCACCCGATCACCATCGCGGCCTCCTTTGTCGCGGCGCCGATCACCTGCATGAACCCGACCATCGGGGTCGGAATGGTCACCGGGCTCCTGGAGTGGTATCTGCGCAAGCCTCGGGTACAGGACTTCGAGCGCCTCTCCTGCGACATCGAGAGCGTAAGGGGATTCTACCGGAACCGGGTGACGCACATCCTCGTGGTGTTTTTCCTCTCGTCGGTGGGTGGATCGATCGGCACCTTCGTGGGGATTCCCTACCTTACGACCCTTCTCTCCTGAACACCCGGTCAATCCCCTCGCGTATCGAGGAGATAGCTTCGTAGTGTTTCGGTGCGCTGAGCTTTCCCCCTGCCGTGTCCCACCCGTCGCGGTCCCTGCCCGGATCGGGGCCCACGAACCTGGCGAATCCCATCTCCCGCGCGGTCTTCTCGCGAAGCGGGAGATTCGATATCGTCCTCACTTCGCCCGCCAGGGTGAGCTCTCCGGCGAGAACGGAGAGGGGTGGAAGGGGGATCCCGGTGCGTGCCGAGTACAGGGCCATTGCCAGGGGAAGCTCAACGCCCGTTTCCGAAATCCGCATGCCGCCGGCCACGTTGACGTAGATGTCCTGGTCGGAGAACCGGAGCGAGAGATGCTTCTCCAGCACCGCGGCGATCCGGGACACTCTGCTCGAATCGATCCGGTCCGAGAAAACCCGCGAGATTCCCCCTTTTGCCGGAACGGTGAGCGCCTGTATCTCCACGAGCAGGACGCGCGAACCCTCGTAGACCGGGACGACCGCGACGCCGGGAGGCAGGGACTCTGTGCGCGCCACGAGGAAAAGGCGGGACGGATCCTTGATCTGCCTCAACCCCTGGGCCGTCATGGTGAAAAGCCCGATCTCGTGGACGGAGCCGAAGCGGTTCTTGGCCGACCGGAGGATCCGCATGTCCCCCTCGGTCTGGTCGAAGTAGAGGACCGTGTCCACCATGTGCTCGATCACCTTGGGCCCGGCGATGATTCCCTCCTTGGTGACATGAGCGATGAAGAAGACCGCGCCGCTGTGCGTCCTCGCCCAGTCCGTGAGCCGCTGGGTGCACACTTTCATCTGGTTCACGGTCCCGGGGACCGAACCGATCTCAGGGTCGTACAGGGTCTGGAGCGAGTCGACCACGATGGCGACGGGAGAAACCGCTTCGGCGGCGCCGAGGAGGGCGTTCACTTCGGTTCCGCAGAGGATCTCGATGCCCTCGGTCACCGAACCGGTGCGGTCCGCCCGCATGCGGACCTGGCCCGCGGATTCTTCGCCGGTGACGTAGAGCACCCGGGTTTTCATCGCTGATGCCGTCTGGAGCATGAGGGTGGATTTACCGATGCCCGGCTCGCCTCCCACGAGGATCGAGGAGCCCCGCATGATGCCGCCTCCCAGGACGCGGTTCATCTCTTCGGTGCCAGCGGAGATGCGGATCCCCTCCTTAGGGTCGACCGCGGTGAGGGGAAGGGTGGCGAGGTTGCGGCCGGAACCGTCGGGGACGGCCGTCCGCGCCGGGGCTTCCTCCCTGAGGGTATTCCACTCCCCGCACTCCGGACAGCGGCCGAGCCATTTTGGTTCCTCGTGGCCGCAGGCCGCGCAGCGATAGAAAGCGCGTTTCTTGGCCATCCTTCTCCCCTATTCCGTGATCCTGAAACCCATTCCGTTGTCGAGGGCCTTGGCCTTCCTGATGAGTCTCGCGAGTGCGAAATGGACGATGACAAGGAGGGGGACGAGGGAGAGGGCGGGCAGAAAGCCCGCGTCAGGGATGATGAACAGGACGAAATCGTAGTACCCGTGGATGACCACCGCCCACAGCAGACCTCTCCTGAAAAGCGCTTGCTCCTCCCGCCTATCCGGCGCGAAACGCGCGAGGCCGACGAAATACCCCATGATCCCCGACGCCCCCGCGTGGAGCGGAATGGCCGTGAAGGCCCTGATGAGCGCCGCCTGGATTCCGCCGTCGACCACGTACAGGACGTTTTCCATGCAGGCGAAACCGAGGCCCGCCGTGATCATGTAAATGATCCCGTCGAGCCGCTCGTCGAACGCCTTTTTCCCGTATATACAGAGCTTCACGGCCTGGCGCTTCATCCATTCCTCGCAGAAGCCGGCCACCACAAAGGCCTCGAACGCCGCGGCCAGGATCGGGGAGGGGAAGAAGGGAGCGCCGAAACGAGACACGATCAGTTCCAGGAACACGGCGGGTACGATGCTCACGAAACCTGCGAGGAAGACAGTGAGAACCATCCGTTTCGGTTCGGGTCGTTCCCTGTCCTTGCCGTGGAAATAGGCCAAAAGGGCGATCGAGGGGGCAATTGCCATGGCCATGGGAGCGATGAGATACATCAGCCGCCTCCGGCTATCCCGTTCACCAGTTCCCGCAGGTCAGAAAGCCGGATCGGTTTCATGAGGAACCGGAGCGGAGGACCTGGCACCGTACCGTCCGCCTCGGACAGAGGCATTCCGGAGAGGATGGCGATGGGAACCGCTCCCAGACCGGGGATGCTCCTCACCCTGCGGGCGGTTTCGATGCCGTCGATTCCCGGCATCAGGTAGTCGAGAAGGACCGCGTCATACTCCCTCGGGCCTCGGCCCTCCCCGCCCGTCCCGCCGGGCGCGTTCAGCGCGTCAAGCGCCGCGTTTCCCGATTCAACGGCGAAGGTCTCGCAGTCCAGGTGCTCGAGGAGCCTTGCCAGAAGTTCCCGGTTCGGCTGATCGTCCTCGGCGAGGAGGATCCTCATGGCTCGGCCTTGGGGAGGTCGAGCCGGATGTGCAGTTCCTTGAGTTGTTTCTCCTCGACCGGCGAGGGGGAATCATCCATCGGCGATATTCCCGCCGTGTTCTTGGGAAAGGGAATCACCTCGCGGATCGAGTCGGCGCCGCACATGAGCATCACGAGCCGGTCAAGCCCCGGCGCGATTCCGCCGTGGGGCGGGGGTCCGTACTTGAACGCGCCCAGAAGGAATCCGAAACGCTCCTGCGCCTCAGTCTCCGAGAGGCCCACGATGGAGAAGATCCGCTTCTGGATCCGAGGGTCGTGGATCCTGATCGAACCTGACGCGAGCTCGAGCCCGTTGGCCACCAGATCGTAGAGATCGCCCTTGACCGAGCCTGGATCGGATTCGAGTGTCGGAAGGAAGCGTTCCTGCGGCATGGTGAACATGTGGTGCGCGGCTTCCCAGCTGTTCTCGTCCTTGTTCCACTCGAACAGCGGGAAGTCGATGATCCAGCAGAATTTGAAGGTATTGGGATCCTTCTTGCCGAGAAGGGTACCGAGGCGGTTCCTCACCGCGCCGAGCGATGTGCAGGCAGTCTTCCACTCGTCGCCGATGAGGAGAATGAGATCGCCCGGTTTCGCGTCGAGGGACTCCCTGACGAGAGCCGCCTGTTTCTCGTAGAATTTGGAAACTCCCCCTTCCAGACCGGTTTCGGTTACCTTCATCCACGCGAGCCCCTTGGCCCCGTATACCTTAGCCGCCTCTTCGAGTTCCCCGATGACCTTCCGCGACAGGGAACCGCATCCCGGAGCCACGAGAGCCTTGACCGCGGAGCCCTTTTCCGCCAACTCCCTGAAGGCCTGGAAATCCCCCTTGCGCGCGATATCCGCGAAATCGCGGAACTCCATGCCTATCCTGAGGTCCGGCTTGTCGCTTCCGTAGAGGTTCATGGCGTCGTCGTACGAGATCCGCTGGAAGGGAATCGGGATATCGATTCCGAGGGTCTTCCTGAAGACCTCCCGTATCATGGATTCCACGACGGCGAAGATGTCGTCTTTGGATACGAAGCTCATCTCCATGTCGATCTGGGTATGCTCGAGTTGGCGGTCGCCCCGAAGATCCTCGTCCCTGAAGCACCGGGCTATCTGGAAGTAACGGTCGAAGCCGGAAACCATGAGGATCTGCTTGAACAGCTGGGGAGACTGGGGAAGGGCGTAGAATTTTCCCGCCTGGAGCCTGGACGGCACGAGGAAGTCCCTGGCCCCTTCCGGTGTCGACTTGATGAGGATGGGGGTTTCGATCTCCATAAAGCCGAGCGACGTGAGATGCTCCCGGACCGCGCACGTCACTGCGCAGCGCAGGGCGATCCGCTTCTGCATGGCCGATGAACGGAGGT
>CAZPZF010000278.1:0-4162 GCA_964590705.1 uncultured Spirochaetales bacterium
ACGAGGGCCGTGAACAGCGAGGACACGATCCCTACCGCCAGGGTGTAGGCGAAACCCTGTATGGGCCCGGACCCGAGCTGGGAGAGGAAGACGGCGGCGATCAATGTCGTAATGTTGGAGTCCATAATGGTCCAGAAGGCCTTCTTAAAGCCCGCCTTGATCGACGCTTCCGCCGATTTGCCGAGCCGATACTCCTCCTTGATCCGTTCGTAGATGATGACGTTCGCGTCAACAGCCATACCGACGGTTAGGATAAGGCCCGCGAGGCTCGTGAGGGTCACGGTGAAGTTGAATGCGGAGAGGATAGCGACCATGAAGAACACGTTGAGGATGAGGGCGATGGACGCGTAGACTCCAGCGGTCAGATAGTAAAGGATCATGAAAACGACCACCAGGGCGAAGCCGATGGCCACCGCCTTGAGCCCGATCCGGATCGAGTCCTCCCCGAGGGAGGCTCCGACCGACTGCTGACTCTCAACGATGAGGTCGACCGGCATGGCAGCGGTCCGCAGGACCAGCGCCAGGTCGGTCGCCTCCTGCCTGTCGAACCCGGTCATCTGGACCGAGTCCCTGATCGCCTCGGAGATCCGCGCGCCCGCCTTGATCTTGTCATCAAGGACGATGGCAAGCGTCTTCCCGACGTTGGCGGAGGTCAGCTGGAAGAATATCTCCCCGCCTTCCTTTGTCAGCTGGAAGTTGATGACCGGTTTCCCCGTGATGGGGTGTGAGCCGACCGTTGCGCTCTGGATGTAGTTGCCGTCTAGACCGACTTCCTGAGCGATGACAAGATAGCGCTGGAGCTGGTCGATGCCGTAGTTGTCCTTGACGTAGAAGCCGCGTACAACGTATCCGGCATCCAGGAAAGTCGGGTCGACCGGTTGATCGTCGTTTCCGAGGAATCCTCCAGGGTTCTCCGCGAGCGCGGCTTCGAGCCTCGAGGTCGCCGCGTCATCCACGATGTGGAAGTTGAGGCTTCCCTTTCCCATCAGGAACCTGTTGACCCGTTCCGGGTCGGCGGCGCCGGGGATCTCGATGGCGATTTGGTCGTTGTTCTGCCCCTGCTTGCGGATCTGGGGCTCGGATACGCCGAACTGGTCGATCCTATTGTTCAGGATCTCCATCGCCCGATCGATGGCGTCCTTCTTCTCCGCCTCGGAGGGATTATGGCCGAGCCTCGCCGCCAGGCTCTCCTGGTCGGCCCTGAGGAGGATGCTCATCCCCCCAGAGAGGTCGAGACCGAGCTGGAGGATGCCGTTGCTCTTCTCCTTAAGGGAGAGCAGCTCGTTGCCGTAATAGGACTCGATGAAATGATAGGCCTCCGCCTCCTTTTTGAAGGACGCAAGAACCGCCCTTACGGTCCATTCCTTGGGCCTTTCCTTCTTCTCGAGACGGTAGTTGTCAGCCGCTTTTTCGATGAGGAAATCGAAGCCTTCGGGCATTGCCGCTTCGGGATCCTTTGCCGCGAGTTCCTTCAGCAGGGCGAGGTCTTCGGTTGCCTGTCTTCGGGCATAAGCGCGGATGTCCTGTCTGCTTCCCATTGCGAGTTCCTTCTTGTCCTTCGGTATGAGGAAGTACCAATTGAAGGTCGGATAGAGGAACGCGAAGCTCACGGCGAGAACCAGAAGGATGATAAATAACCTGAAACGTTTGCTCATAACCTAAACTCCGGTAGAGGATCTCTTGTGCGGCGTTACAGTCGACAATTGACAGGTATTTCAATAACCGGAACCGATACCCCCCCGCCGAAAAACGGCGAAGAAATCTCGTCGCGCCGCGCTTTCCATGAAATCAGCGGCAGCGTCCGGTACAGGAATTCCCTCTCTTACTCTTTCGCTTCCAGTTTGGGGGCGTCTTCGCTCTCTTTTTCATCTTTCCGTTCGAGAACTTGGGCGATAGCCGACTTGGTGAATTCGATCTTCGCGTTATCATCGACCTTCACCACGACTGTCTGCTCCTTTACCGCCTGAACGGTCCCGCGGATACCGCCGATGGTGACGATCTTGTCGCCCTTCTTCAGTGTCGCGAGCATGTTCTTGGTTTCCTTCTGCCTCTTATTTTGAGGCCTGATGATCAAGAAGTAGAAGATGAGAATGACGAGACCGAAGGTAACCAGGGTGGTCACAAGCTGTCCGCCGCCACCCGCCGCCTGAAGAAGGGGCAGGGTCTGTTGTATTCCATTCATTTCAGTATCCTTTTATGTGGGGTAAGATTTCATGAAAAGCTATCATGTCTGTAGCTCTCCGTCAAGATTGCCATCGATCCGGGCGGCGGCAGATGTCACAGGCCTTTGGTCTTCACGCCATCTCCCGGGATCTCGTAGACGCCGTAGGCTCTTTTAAGTTCCTCCAGCGTTTCGTATTTCCTGGAGCTTACCGCGTTATACGCCTGGAGCACCGCTTCCATCTCCTCCCGGTTCCCGGAGAAGAGGGCGGAACAAAAAGCTGCCTTGTATAGGCCCTTCTCGATAAGTTGGGCTGTACGTAGACCTCCGTAGCGCCTCTTCGCCGCGGTATCCACGATAGCGGTATTCCCTTGGTACCCTATCGTGAAGATGAAATCGGCTCTGTCCATGTTCCGTTCCTCGTTACTCAACTTTACCCGCGTTCAAGAGAAAGGCTTCCGAATTCCTGCCGGAATCCGGAAGCCCGTTTTCTGCGTAACGCGCGGGAACTGTTCCCTTACATCATGCCGTCCATGCCGCCCATGCCGCCCATGCCTGGGGCGCCGCCGGCATGAGCCTTCTTTTCAGGAATGTCCGTTATGGCGCATTCCGTGGTAAGGAGGAGGGCGGCGATCGAGGCCGCGTTCTGGAGGGCAGACCTGGTGACCTTGGCGGGATCGATGATTCCGGCCTTGATCATGTCTACCCATTCCATCTTAGCCGCGTCAAAGCCGCTGCCCTTCTTCTCGTTCTTCGCCCGTTCGGCGACGATGGACCCGTCGACACCGGCGTTCTCGGCGATCTGCCGGATCGGCTCCTCGAGAGCCCTGCGCACGATCTTGAACCCGATCTTCTCGTCGTCTCCGAAACCGGAGATGTCGGTCTTCTCGAGGGCGTGCACGGCCTGGATCAGGGTGACCCCGCCTCCGGGGATGATCCCTTCCTCAATGGCCGCCCTGGTGGCGGAAAGAGCGTCCTCGACGCGGTGCTTCTTCTCCTTCAGTTCGACTTCGGTGGCGGCCCCGACATTGATGACCGCGACTCCTCCAGCTAGCTTGGCGAGCCGTTCCTGGAGTTTCTCCCGGTCGTAGTCAGAGGTGGTGTCCTCGATCTGGGCCTTGATCTGCGCGATCCTGTCCTTGATGTCGGACGCCTTTCCGTCGCCGTTGATGATGGTGGTGTTCTCCTTCTCCACCTTCACCGATTTGGCGCGGCCGAGCTGGGTGAGATCCGTGCTTTCAAGTTTGAGCCCGAGCTCCTCGGAGATAACCTGACCGCCGGTGAGGATGGCGATGTCCTCAAGCATGGCCTTCCGCCTGTCACCGAAACCGGGGGCCTTGACCGCGACGGCGCTCAGCGTGCCGCGGAGGTTGTTGACGATGAGGGTGGCAAGCGCCTCTCCGTCGACATCTTCGGCAATGATGAGGATCGGTTTGCCGGACTGGGCTACCTTCTCCAGAAGGGGAAGGAGATCCTTCATGCTGGAGATCTTCTTGTCGTATATGAGGATATAGGGATTGTCGAGAACGGCGGTCATGGTGTCTTTGTTCGTGCAGAAATAGGGGGAGATGTATCCCCTGTCGAACTGCATCCCTTCGACGAATTCGGTCGTGGTGTCGATGGTCTTTGATTCCTCGACAGTGATGACTCCGTCCTTGCCGACCTTATCCATGGCGTTGGCGATCTCGTCCCCGAACTCCTTATCCTTGTTCGCGGAAAAGGAGGCGACTTGGGAGATCTCTTCCTTGTCCTTGATGTCCTTGGAGCTCTTCTTAATTTCTTCGACGGCGATTTCAACCGCCTTGTCGATGCCGCGTTTCAGGCCCATAGGATTGAGCCCCGCGGCCACGCTCTTGAGCCCTTCCTTCACGATGGAATAGGCAAGAACGGTCGCAGTGGTTGTACCGTCTCCGGCTACGTCGTTGGTCTGCGTCGCGCCCTCTTTGAGAAGCTGAGCCCCCATATTCTCGAAGGGGTCCTCGAGTTCCACTTCCTTGGCCA
>CAZPZF010000279.1:0-4147 GCA_964590705.1 uncultured Spirochaetales bacterium
TGGACGGCTTCTGCCTTCGGGATGGTGTTGAGGAGGGCATGGAGCCGCTCCCTGTCCGAGAGCCCCTCTATGGTCGTGACCGACGCGCCGCCGAGATCCCGCAGCCGGGTCCTGCAGGCATAGACCGCCTTGCCGTTCACAACAACCGTGCAAGCCCCGCAGTGCCCCTCGCCGCAGCCGTTCTTCGTTCCCGTAAGCCGCAGCGTGTCTCGAAGATAGGAGAGAAGAGTGACGTTTTCATCGAGAAACTCATGGATATATGGTTTTCCGTTTATCTCGAGGGCGATCCTCATCCTTCCTCCCCTTCAACCGAATCAGGCACGGCCGCGGGAAGCGGCCTTGATGCAGCCGTGTCCAGGCGGCGCCGGGCGGCCATGTCAGACATCGGGCACGTCGTTTCCAGGCGTCACTGCGTCCAGACAGCGCCGCGGGAAGCGGCCTTGACGCGGTCGCGTCCAAGCGGCGCCGGGCGGCTACGTCAGACACCGGCCGCGTCATTTTCGGACACGGCCGGCAGAGGCCGAGCGTCCGGTAAAAAAGCGCTTAGCCGCTTCACGATCATAACGTAAACAGGGGCGATATGGATAGTTTCCATCCGTTCTCCTATAATTCTATCTGCGATAAGGAGGAACGGCCATGCGGCTCGAAGCAGATTCGCTCATGCGGGTCATGGAAAACCATCACGACGGGCTCTACCTCACCGACATGAATCGCGTCATCATCTTCTGGAACAGGGCCGCTGAAACGATCACCGGCTACCCGGCGTCCGCGGTGGTAGGAAGCTCCTGCGCCAACGGTATCCTCATTCACGTGGATTCGGATGGGCACCTGCTGTGCAAAGGGATTTGCCCGCTTGCCGCTACGATCGCTGACGGGAAGCCGAGGGAAACGGAGGTCTGCCTCCGCCACCGGAACGGCCACCGCGTGCCGGTTTCCGTGCGGGTGACCCCGCTCACTGATGCGAAAGGGAGGATCGTCGGGGGAATCGAGCTGTTCACTGATATCAGCGGCCAGGAAGCGGCCAGGGAACGGCTACGGGAGCTGGAGCAGATCGCCATGGTGGACACACTGACGAAACTGGCCAACCGGCGCTACATCGAACAGGAGCTTTCCAACCGATTCGAGGAGTACCGGCGTTTCCGCGTGCCGTTCGGGATCCTGTTCATGGACATCGACCATTTTAAAAAGGTCAACGACGTCTACGGCCACGACGCGGGAGACGAGGTGCTGAAGCTGGTGGCCCGGACCTTTACGGCCAACGCCCGCCCCTTCGACCTCTACGGCCGCTGGGGAGGCGAGGAATTTGTGGGCATCCTCAGGAACGTGAACGACCGCGGACTCGGGTCCATCGGGAACCGGATCCGCGTCTTAGTGGAGAACTCGGCGGTCACCGTGAGCGCCGCTCGGTTGTCGGTGACCATCTCGATGGGCGCGGCGCTGGCCCGCGACGGCGACACCATCGAGACCCTGACGAAGCGTGCGGATTCCCTGCTGTACAAGAGTAAATCCGGCGGAAGGAACCGGGTCACGCTCGGGTGACCCGCCTTATTCCGGCAACGCAATCGTTGCAGGGTTCAATCGTACTCGTACGGCCCGATGGACCAACCGGTGCTTCCATTACCGGTCCGTGTTGCGCCGTCCTTGTCTGATGTAAACGGCCAGGGAGGCTCCTTCGCCGCGCCGTCCGCGCCCTCCTCGTCTATATCGCTTTCTCCGATAGTCGCATGCCCATCCCTGTCAAAGGCCGTGTTGTTGAAATTGATATTCGCCTGCCCGACGAGATTGACGGTCCCGATGATGGTCCAATTCTCGGATGTGTCGTAGTTATAATACAGCGCGGTCGTGCACTGGATGAAGTTGTTGTACCCGAAGCCGTCGAGGGTTCCCGCGCTCGCCTCGTAGATCCCGAAGTTGGCCACGGCTCCCACGACGCAGAAGATGTTGTTATTCCATATCTGCGTGGCGCACGGGTTGAACGAGGACAGGTACAGCGCGTACGCGGCCCGCACCGACCCGCCGGGCCCCGCGCCGATGTTGTTGTTATAGAGGGAGAGATTGGGACAGATCGCGTAGATCCCATAGGTTTCCCCGGTTGCCGCCGTGGAGCCGCTTGCCATGATATGGCAGTTGTAGACGATGACGGTATCCGTTTCAGTGCCGTCGAGGTACAGCGCATAGTTGTTGGAAACGCTGGTGCCCGCCGCAGCGCTCTCCACGCGGCAGTTCCTGATGATACCCGTGCTATCGAGGACCGCTATGCCGCAGGGCCCGTTACCGGTCACCCCGTCTTGAGTTGACATGACGGTGCTGTTCTCTATTACGACATTGGAACAGGCGGTGAGGTAGATCCCATAGGAATTCCCCATGGAATTGCTCAGGTTGGAGACGCAGTCAATGCCGGTATTGTTGCCCGATATCGTGAGGGAATCGGAGCCGCTGACGTGTATGCCGAACGTGCTGCCGCCGGGAGTGCTGCCTCCCCAGATCCTGAAATTGTTTGAGATCGTAGCGGGAGACGCGGAGATCTTGATCCCATAGCTTGCGCCGCCTCCCTCGTTCACCCCGCCCTGGATGTGACAGCGAGAGATCGTCACTCCCCCGGCGCAGCTGTCGACGTTGACTGCGATGGTAGTGCCATTCGACGCGGTGCAGCCCGCTATCCTGAAGCCGTCTATCGTCACAGCGCCGCTCATGGTGGCGGCGAATATGGTCGAGGCCAGGGAGCCCCCGGTATACGTGTCCTTGTACCCCAGGTAGGACCAGAAGGTATCGGGATCCCGCGCGGTTTCCGCCCAGCTCGCGGGATCGTACCCGCCGCGGATGGAAACGCCGGAGGCCATAGTCACGACGGGTGTCGCCGGGGACGATGTCCCGTAGTTGTCGTTCTCCCAGTCGCTCGCGCCGGCCACCCGGACCTCGTACAGGTGACCGAGATCGACCGCCTTGTCTATCCCGGCCTGGATGGTGCGCAGGGGCGCCTGGCTTGTCCCGTTCCCCGCGCTGTTGCTGCCCTGGTAGTGGACGTACACGGCGTCCTTGTACACGACGATCGATACCTGGTTCGCGCTCCCCGCGTAGTTGTAGAACTCGTCGTACGCGAAGGCGCGGTACCGCCAGGTGCCGTCCGAGGGGAACTCGGTTTCCTCGATCTCCGCCGCGTTACCCACATACACCACCGTGCTGCCGGAGATCGCGTCCCCCGCGGCGTAGGCCGTGCCGTTAACCGGAAGATCGCCGTTGATGTCCGAAAGGCTGCGGACCACCAGGACGTACTCGGCGGGCTGTTCCCACGTAACGGTGAGCGAGGCCCCAGGGGCGCTCGCCACGAGGTAGCTCACGGCAAAAGCGTTCATGTCGATCATGTCAGGCGGCGTGAAATCGGTCTGCTCCAGGATGGTCCACGCGTAGGTGGTGGCCCGGCTCTCCCACTGGAGCCAGCCGTCCGCGTTCTTGCCGAGTACGGAAAGGCTGTGCGCCCCAAGCTCCAGTGCTGATGCTGTTATGGGTATCGACACCGGGGTATCTCCCGAGTACGCCGAGCCGTCGAGGCTGTACACATACGAGGTGATGCCCGTGCCTCCCACCGTCACGCTGATCGAGGTGGCGTAGGTTTCCGTGTCCGGCAGGCCGGTGAGTACCGCAACAGGAAGGGCGGGACCGTCATAGTCAGGACTGTCCGGATCGTTCGTGTTCGAATGCGGCGCTTGCTCCGATGGGACCAGCTCGCAGGAGGAGAGGAGCGCGGCGGACAGGAAGGAAGCGGACAGGGCAGCGCCCATCGCGGCCGCCACCCCGACAGCCGCGGCCGCGGTTCCAGTTCCGCCCACCGACAGGACGGCGGAAAGGAGGAGTCCTGCTTTTCCCAGGTATTTCTTCATTTTCATGTTTCCTCCGGTCAGAACCTGCAGCGGAAGGAAAGGGTTGCCGCTCCCGGAACCGGGAGGACGAGCATCGAAACCGCCGGCGTCTCGGCTTGGTCCGGCGCCTTGGTTTTGGCCGGCGCGGTGAACAAAAAGATGGAGAGGACGCTCAGGGCCAGGCCGCCCCTTGCAAGGGAGGCGCCGAGGATGAAGTCCGTGTTAGCACCGCCGTCGGTACGCCCCAGGGACATCGGTAACAGTTATCTAAGGACATCGGTAACACTTAA
>CAZPZF010000280.1:0-1614 GCA_964590705.1 uncultured Spirochaetales bacterium
TAATTTCATTTGACGTTAGTGATGGGTTTAATATTATGCCCTGTCTTCTAAGATTTGTAGCGTAGTTAATAAATTTCCATTTGACCTGAGTGAAGGGATTAAGACCCTCGGGGTGCATCTCTCTGTGATCTCTTTTGCAAATTTCCATTTAACCTGAGTGAAGGGATTAAGACGGTGGAAAGGAGCTCGAGTCCCTCTCTACTGAATGTTCCATGGCAACGAGGCTGGCGCTCAGACATCGTGCATGCTGTTCACTCTGATCGAGACGGCGAAGTTGACCGGCTGGGAACCCCACGCCTATCTGATCGCCGTCCTGAGAAGGCTCCCCCTCATCCGCGAAACCGCAGGGTGAGACGCGCTCCTTCCCTGGAATCTCAGACCTGGAAAGAATTGACGGATACAAGAGACTCGCTACATGCCGGATAGGATCATCCACAGAATGATGACGACGAGAGTTATTACTAGAAGGACGTATTTCCCCGATCGGGCCTTTTTCGGGATGACAGGCGGCGCGGGTCGGCTCTGCACCTTCTTTTCTGGCTCGTGGAGTTTCTTGAGAAGATCCGCGTTGCTAGGAGTCGATGTGGCCGCCGTTCGTGTTCGATTAGCTTCGGACGCTTGGGCGGCTGTCCACTGCGGTCTTCCCATTCCAGTGGTTCCGAGGTCCCGTTCGGTTTCGCCTAGGCGGTATCGCGCGGTTTCGCGTGAGATAAAATGGAGCTGGCTTGCGTCAAGAATCGTGATGGAGGAGGATCTCACTCCGAACTTGTTCGTGTACTGTTCGTCCACCAACCCTGTGGCGCTTACCCACTTTCCGACCCACATGCAGTCCGGCTCGTCCGTCATGGTATCGAGCCCCTCGGACCAGATGACAAGGCGGAATGCTCCGGTCCGATAGTCCCCGAAATTGACGAAGGCGTAGGGATCCCCGTACTTGGTGGTACCTGTATAGACATCCGTAATCGCTCCGATCACCTCGACCATGCGTCCTTCGTTGCGGCGGATCTCATCTTTCCTGAGAGCGCTGATGACAGGGTACGGCCCCTGGTACGCGACTTTCCGCTCCGCCGCCGCTGATCCCGCGGCGGCCGCGTGTACTCTTCCTGTTCGATGGGCAGCGGCCTCCTGGGCGGGTTCTGAGCCCGCGCGCCGGGTCGCGGAAGCGGCCGTGGTTTCCGCCCCGGCTGAGCGTAGTGCCTGGAATTCCGGAACCGAAGGCACATCCAACACGTCACCCGCGCAGATGCGCGAAAAAAGGACTGCGTCATGTGCGAACCTGGTATCTGCTGAGAGCGAGGCGAGAAGCTCCGATGACTCGGGAAAGAGGAAATCGTCTCGGGTGAAGAGGATGTTTTCTCCCGTGGAGAATTCCTCGTGAAGACCGGGCATGAACTCGAGGATCCGCAGGCTGAAATCCATTACGAGGAGGGAGAAGCGGTCCGACAGCTCCGGAGGGATGTCTTGGTCCCTTTCCGGATGTTGGAAGTTGGGATGCCCCCGCTCGGAGGCGGGGACCGCCGTTTCGTCGAAAAAGCGGAGTCCGTCATAATCGATGAGCCGCAGGCTCCCGTCCCCTTGAACCAGGATGTTTCCGGTCTGCAGGTCGCCGTGGGA
>CAZPZF010000280.1:1624-4132 GCA_964590705.1 uncultured Spirochaetales bacterium
AGCACCGCCAGACGTTCGGCCAGGACCAGTTCGCTCCGGCCAGGGTTTCGCCTAGATGGATCAGGTCCTCCCTGAGGCGGCGGACTGCCCGCGAATCCCGGTGGTTGCGCTCGAGCCAGGTCCCCAGTGTCAATCCGTCCACCCAGTCCATGACGACCGCGGGAACGCTCCGGCCGCCGTACCTGACGCATTCGGGGATCCATTCCGCGGCTACGAAGAGCTCTCCGATTTCAAGATCGGTCCTCATGGCTTCCGCGAGGCGGGAGAGGACGGACATGACGCGCCGGTCACGATCCGACAATTCCTCGGTGAAACAGCGCACGGCCATGTGTTTCCCCGTGGGATCAGTAACCTCGTATGTGAGCGCGAACCCGCCGGAAACCGGCTGCGGGATGTCGTACGAGTTCCTACGGACCGTGACGTTTTTGAGGGAAGCGGGGACGAGACCCGAGGCGGGGTTGAGAAAGGCTGCGTTGTAGTCGGCCAGCCGAGGCCAGGAAGCGGTCATTGAAGCCATAGCAGGGTGCAGTCGTCCTCCTTCATCCTTCCTTCAACGGTCTCCTGTTCCACCCAGCAGGAAAAGTCTTTCACTGCGCAGCGGAAGAGGAAGCGCAGGAGATTCGGCAGGTGTTCGGGCGGTTCGCGGAGCAGCCGCGCGGCAAGTGAATCGGTGGCGAGCAGAAGCGATGGCCTGCGGTAGGGTGCGGCCGGGATGATCCGTGTTTCGAAAGGGGGAGCCGGGCCCTGATCTCCGATCAGGGCGGGAGCGGAGCCGAAATCGCAGGGATCGCGGAGTGGAAAGGACCAGAGGCAGGAGAAGCCGTCCAGGAGAAACAGGCAGGTGTCGCCGACCGCCGCCGCGTGGAAGAGCCTGCCCGAAGGGCTTTTCCGTGCCCAGAGCGCCGTGGACCAGGAGCCCCTGCCCGGACCTCGGGATGAAAGCCATCCGGGAACCCCGGAGCAGAGGCCGCTTGTGTTCCGGCGGACGCTCGCGTTCCGAAGGCTGTTCATGTTCCGGCGGGCGTGGGCCACGGCGGCGTTTCCGGGACCGCAGCGCGCCAGCGAATCCGCAAGCGCGCCGGCCCAAGCGGAAGCAGCCCAGCTTTCGCTCGCGCCGTCGCAGAGCGCCCAGCCGCCGGTTCCAGGGCAGAAGGCCCACCTGTCCTCGCCGGAGTCCCCGTGGACGGAGCGGGTCAAGATCCTCCGCGCGGAGAGGACGCGGTGGCATGGTTCACTCATCAGCGCATTCCCGACGGCCGGGTTCCCAGGTCGAAAAAGCGGGTCGTCATGACGGAGTCGGCGCCGTAGGCGAAGAAACGGGAATCCGGCTCCAGGTTGAACCCCATATTTTCCCCCATCGCGTAGAGGTGAGGCGGAAAGGGGCTGGACATGGAGAAGAGGAGTTTCCCGTATTCGTCTAGTCCCTTGGGGGAATTCGGGAACACGATTGCCTTGCCTGTCTTGGCGCTGATATGGAGGTTGAACAGCAGGGCCGGGCCGTCGTCCGTATGGATCTGCCGGAGGATCTCTGCCGCCCTTCCGGGATCTCCGTCCGAGGAATCGCCGTCGGTGACCGCGATGACCGTCGGGGGGTAGGAGGAGGCGTGCGCGTCGCACCAGCCGGCGGCGAGGGTGCAGGCCCGCTCGAACGCCGCGCGCAGGGGAGTGCTCCCATTGGCCAGCGGTTCTATCCAGGAAGGACGGGCGTTTCCGTTTTCGTCTTTTAGAAGCCGGGCGGGCCGCTCGGCCAGAACAGAGACGGGCACCCATTCCTCCTTCCCGGGGAGGAGGCTTTCGACCCGATCGTCGCCGAAACCGATGCACGCGATATGGAAATAGTCCCTGATCCCATCCGCCTTGGCGCAGCGGGCGCAGAGTTCCTCTATGGTCCTGTCGGTCGTAGCTGCCACGTGATCCGCCTTGCGCAGACCAGGGGAGAATTCATCCGCCATGGAGCCTGAGCGGTCCAGGAGGAAGATGATCAGCGTGGGATTCTTGCGGCTGATCGCCGCGCTGTACTGTTCCCGTTTCCGGGGGCTGTCGGGACGAGAAGCCCTTGGCTTTTCCCGCGAGGCCTTGGCAGGCTCGGGAGAGGGCTCCGCCACGATTGCCGCGGCGTCGCCGGCCGTCGGCTCTTCGGCGTCGGCGGATAGGCTTGACGCGTCTTCGGCTGCGGACGGGGTCGGGTCAGGCTCCGTTTTCTCGGCGCTCTTTCGAGCGGTGCGGCTGCCTCCCTTTTTTTCCGGATTCGACACGGGCGCTGACGCGGAAAATCGGAGGTCGGAGAGACCCTGGTCCACAAGGTGGGCCATGTTGTCGGCGAGGGCGTCGAAATCCAGGCTCCCCGCCTCAGCGAGCTCCGTGTCCGCCTTGATGGCGTCCATCTGGGTTTCGGAATCGGCCATGGCTGATATGATGGATTCCAGCACGTCCTGCTTGACCCTGGTCGCGGCTAAAAGATCGAGGATGCGGTCTCCGGGTTCCCATCCGCCTATCTGGATGGTTTGT
>CAZPZF010000281.1:0-4083 GCA_964590705.1 uncultured Spirochaetales bacterium
ATAAAGGAAACGGCGCGTTGGAACTCACTCTCAAGCTTTATACATTTATAGCGAAAATCCAATTTTAATCCTTTTCGTCCATTTTTACACACCATGCCATTTTCTTCAATCAAAAAATGAAGGCTCGTGGAAAAGGAACGCAGAGAATTGAATGCACGTTTTATGCCAACCTATTATTACTGCGTGCAAAGGGAGGACACGCATTGCGTAAAGGTGTTTAATTTGTTTTTCTATCGGAAATTAGCATTTGTAAGAAACTACATATGATAGGACGAATAGCCGCTTATCCCGCTTCATTTATAGTCTTCAGGAAAATAACCATAGTTATCTCCAGGTAACTATGGTTACATCACGCACAAAGAGACTCCTGGTTTAGTAGTGTCAATAGATACCGGCAATGCCGCACATCCCAATCCGTGCGCCCTACGCCCCCGTCTCCGCCTCCACCTCCAGGATGTCGATCAGGTCGAGCGGTTCGAGGCGGAAAAGGGAGCCGCGGCCCTCGTAGAAACCGTGGGCCTGGACCATGTGGATATGCAGGTCGGTAAAGGTGATCTCCCGCTTCTTTGCGGTGTTGCGCACCGTGATATTCGTCTTGGGAAAGATCCCGGGGTCGCCGAAGGGACAGGGGAGCCTGCCCCGCATGGACTCCACGCGGATGTCGAAGTGGGGGTCAACGAAGACGAACTCGCCCAGGCCCACGGTCCCCATGTCGCGCAGCTCCATCATCCGGGACGCGATGTCCGCGTGGGTCCGGCCGGCGCGGCGCACCGCCGCGTCATCGTCCGTTAGGATGTCGACGAGGTTGCGCGTGTCGGTGCCCAGGAAGCCCGTCAGGGTGATGACCCCCGGCCTCATGTTCTCCTGTATCTTCTGCATCCGCGGTGTCTGTTTCATGTCTTGCGTCTGCCTCCTCAGAACTTGTCGTAGTAGATGAGCTCCTCCGGCACCCCCTTGCCGGTCAGGACCTTCACGCACGCGTCGATCATTCCCGGGCTTCCGCAGAGGTAAGCCTCCACGTTGTCGCCGGATTCGAGTTGTCTGGCCAGCACGTCGGTAACGAACCCGATGTCCCCGGTCCAGTTGTCCCCGGGCGCGGGCTGCGAGAGGACGGGGAAGAAGGTGAAGTTGGGGACGAGCTTCTCCAGCTCCCGCATCCGGTCCACCAAAAAGAGGTCCTTCAGGGACCGGGCACCGAAGAAATACCTGACCCTGCGGGGGTTCTTCTTCTCCGCCATGTCCTCCAGGATGGCCTTGATGGGCGCCATGCCCGATCCGCCGGCGATGCACACGATCTCCCTCTGCGTGTCCCTGAGGTAGAACTCGCCGTAGGGGCCGTTGATCGTGACCGTGTCCCCTTTCTTTAGGAACTTGTGCACATAGGTGGTGCAGATCCCGTTGGGGACCAGCCGGATCTCCAGCTCGATCCGGTTCCGCGTGGACGGCGGAGAGGCCATCGAGTACGCGCGGTACACCGATTCCTCGGTGAGCTCGTACGGGGGCACGAGGAATTGAATAAACTGCCCCGCCTTTGCCTCGATCTCCTTCGGCTCGAGAAGCTCCAGGGTGACCTGCTTGATGTCGTGGGTGAGGTCAACGATGTCGACCACGCGGGTCCGGAACTGTTTTACGCTGAACAGTTCGTCCGGTATCTTGATCGCGAGGTCGCTCTTGCACTTGAGCTGGCAGGAGAGGCGGACGTTGTTCCTCTTCTCCTCCTCGGAGATCCAGGGGAGTTCGGTGGGCAGGTACTGGCCGCCGCCCGCGGTCACCTTCACCTTGCACAACCCGCAGGAGCCGCGGCCCCCGCAGGCGCTGGGGATGAAGAGCTCCTGTTCAGCGAGAGTGGAAAGGAGGGGCCTGCCCCCCTTGACCACGTACTCTTTCTTGCCGTTGACCGTGATCTTGACATCGCCGTAATCGCCGATGGTCGCGTCCGCGAGGACCATGATGAAGGCCAGTACCGCTGATACCGCGGTGATCGCTCCCACGCTGACAAGGAATTCGGTTACCGGAAACATGGGCCCTCCTAATTCAGGCTGAGGATGCCGGTGAATCCCATGAAGGCCAGGGCCATCATGCCGGTGATGACAAGGGTGATCCCCGCTCCCTCCAATCCCTTAGGCACCCGCGCCTTGGCCATCTTCTGCCGGATTCCGGCCATGGCCATGATGGCGAGGAACCATCCAAGGCCGCTTCCCAGACCGAAGAAGA
Source organism: uncultured Spirochaetales bacterium (assembly GCA_964590705.1). GTDB lineage: Bacteria > Spirochaetota > Spirochaetia > CAZPZF01 > CAZPZF01 > CAZPZF01. The sequence continues at coordinate 2,215 of CAZPZF010000281.1, forward strand.
AGGATTCGACAAAGCCGTAGTCCCGGATCACCATGAACAGGCTCGCGCCCAGGATGGCGCAGTTCACGGTGATGAGCGGCAGGAAGATCCCGAGGGCCGCGTAGAGCTGCTCCGAAACCCGCTCGATGATCATCTCAACGACCTGCACGAAGGCCGCGATGACGATGATGAACACGATGAAACGAAGATAGTCGAGGTTCAGCGGGAGCAGGATGTATTCATAGACGAGCCAGTTCAGGACCGTGGTCACTGCCATCACGAAGGTGACCGCGGCTCCCAGCCCCAGGGAGGTCTTGATCTCCTTTGAAACGCTGAGAAAGGAGCACATGCCCAGATAGTTGGTGAGCAGGATGTTGTTGGTGAACACCGATGCGAAGAAGACAGCCACAGGGACGAACGCGCCGCTCATTTCTTGACCTCCTCCTTCGGTTTGAGGATCTTGCCCTTGACGATCCAGATAAAGACCGCGAGCACGAAGAAGCCGCCCGGCGGCATCACCATGATCGACCAGTTGGTCCACCAGTCGCCGAGCACCCGGATTCCCCACACGCTTCCCGAGCCCACGAGCTCCCGGAAAAAGGCGATGATGAGGAGGACGTAGGTGTATCCCAGGCCGGAGGCCAGTCCGTCGATGAGGCTCAGCCCCGGCGGGTTGGAAAGTGCGAAGGCCTCGGCCCGTCCCATCAGGATGCAGTTGGTGATGATGAGTCCTACGTAGGGGCCAAGCTGCCGGGAGATGTCGGGCAGGTACGCCCTCAGCGCGATGTCCACGATGATGACGTAGGCCGCCATCACGAGGGTCTCCACCATCATCCTGATCCTTCCCGGGATGAGTCTGCGGAGCGCAGAGATCGTGAGGCTGGACAGGGTGGTTGCGAAGGTGAGCCCCAGGGTCATGACCACGGTGTTCTTGAACACGTTGGTCACGGCCAGCGTTGAGCAGATCCCGAGGACCTGGGCAAAGACCGGATTGTTGGCGCCCAGGGGATCCAGGAAGGTCTTTCGTGCCTTGCCTCTACTCATTGCCGCCTCCTTGGGCCGCGAGGGTCCGGGCCCGCTCGATGCTGTCGTTGATGATCTGCCGGACAAAGTCGGAGGTTCGCGTGGCCCCCGTGATCCCGTCCATCTCGTCGGGGCGTGCGGCCGTCCCCTCGGGAACCACGGTGAAGGGGCCCATCTTACCCCGGAACTGCTCCTTGAACCAGGGTTCGGCTATCCGCGCGCCGAGGCCGGGCGTCTCGCTCTGCTCGATGAACTCGATGCCGGTCATCGCGGAGAAGTCGCTCTTGAATCCAACGACAGCGGTTATCTCGCCCCAGAGTCCGGGGCCGCTGTGCACGACCGCATACACGGCGGGGCCGCCCGAGGCGGGATCGGCCGCTATTTCATAGAGCTCGGCGGCCGCGGACGTTTCGCCCGGAACCAGCTCGCGGACTCTCCGCGCGTACAGTTTCTCCACCTCGGCGCCCGTTTCCGGAACGGGAATCCCGGCGCTCGCCAGAACCGCCCGCTTGATGAACAGGGTCTCGTTGCTCTTCACGAGCTCTTCGGTTGACAGGTAGATTCCGGAGGTGATGGAGATGCAGACCACGGTAACGGCGGCCATGAAGAGGATCGGATACACGCGCAGAGCGAAAAAGCCGTCCTTTTTCATGGGGCGCCTCCCCCAGCCGCGTCCCGCGACGCCGTGCTCCCGGTGGCGGCGGTATCTCCGCCCGCCACCGCGCCTTGCGGAGCCGTGCTCCCGGCGGCCCCCTTCTTCGCGGCCCGTTTCTTCTTCCCCGCCTTGAGCAGGTAGTCGAGCAGGGGGGCGCACATGGGGGCGAGCGGTAGGGCAAAGGTGCCGGGCTGGGGCCGGACGGAGACGGG
>CAZPZF010000282.1:0-4059 GCA_964590705.1 uncultured Spirochaetales bacterium
GGGTCTGTTCCCGTTCGTCGTTTCCGCCGATTGCGTTCACCCTGCTTCGTCCGATCGCGTCCAGTTCGTCGATGAAGATGATGCAGGGCGCCTTCTCGCGGGCCTGCTTGAAAAGATCGCGCACACGAGCCGCTCCCACACCCACGAACATTTCAACAAAATCCGCGCCGCTCATCCTGAAGAAGGGTACATGCGCGACTCCGGCGACGGCCCGCGCAAGAAGGGTCTTCCCCGTACCGGGCGCGCCCACCAGCAGAACACCCTTGGGAATCTTCCCGCCGATCTCTGTATACTTCTGGGGGTTCTTGAGAAAATCGACGACTTCTGCAAGCTCCTCTTTTGCCTCGTCCGCTCCAGCCACATCGTCGAAAGTGACTCCGGTCTGTCCCTCTGCGACTATGATCGCGCGGTTCTTGCCGAACGAGAGGACATTCCCGCCCATGTTCCCCATCCGCTTGAACATAAGGCGCCAGATCACGAAGAGAAAAAGCAGGGGGATGAACCACGATACGAGAAAGTTGAGCAGGACGGGCTGTTTGGTCACGATCGAGTAATACTCGACTGCTGTCTCGTCCATGAGCGCGATCAGCGAGGGATCGTTCACCGGCCTGGTCGTGTAGACGATTCCGGAGGAATCCTCGTCCTTCGATGTGTACCCGAAATAGGTGTCCGTAGCCATTCCTACCTTCACGATCTCCCTGTTCCGGATCATCTCCTTGAACGTGCTGTATTCGACAGAGGAATACTGCTCCTGCTGCCGCGTCGAAAAGAAGGTATTGAGAAGCATGAGCGCGACGATAACCAGAATGAAGTAGTAGATGGAAAACTTAAAGCCCTTGTTGTTCGGGCTGAACATGGGCGGTTTTTCACCCGGACCGCAATCGTTTCCGCCCTTCTTCCAGCACTCATCGTCCTTCTTGCCCTGTTTCGCCATGGTAGATACTCCAATAACCGTATCTGAAGGCCGCACGAATGAAGTCACTCACGCCGCGGCTCCGATCCCTCAACGAGGTGATTCAAAGATACGGGTAAAACGAGGGAAAGTAAAGGAAGGCGCGTTTCCGGCCCTTCACCACCGATCCCAATGGACGATTGTTTCGAGTGGAAGCCGGTTCTTGCGGGCGGGCGAGGGATCGGCGGGATACCCGAGCGCGAGAAGCGCGACAATTTCGATCGTACTGGGAATGCCGAGCGTCTTTCTCGCCTCCGTGGCATCGAACATCCCGATCCAGCAGGTACCGAGTCCCTCCGCGGCCGCAGCAAGTGTCAGGTGATCGATCGCGATGGAAACATCGATGAGGAAGGCGGGATGACCGCACTTCATGATCCGGTGATTGGTCTCCGCGCAGCACGCGATCACCACGGGCGCCCTTCTAACGAATTCCTGTCCGGAGGCGTTCTGGTACAATTCCTCCCGCAACGCTTGATCGCGTACCACGACGAAACGCCATTCCTGGGCGTTCTTTGCCGAGGGAGCGAGCCTTGCCGCCTCAAGGATCCTCTGCAGAAGGGCTTCGGGAACAGGTTCCTCGCGATAGCTTCGAACGCTCTTTCTGGCCTCAATCGCTCCATAGATATCCATGAAGGCCTCCTCTTTCAACGACCTCCCCTCGCCATGGTCCTGATACGGTCATCCAGAACACGGACAATGGGCCCTACCCCGCCTCTAAGGGGATCGCACACCGGGATTCCGAGCTCACGTTCCAGTTCTTCGCACACGGCGGACGTTTGCTCCGGGGAGATATTCTCGTGGTTGATCGTAACCCCGATGGTGGGGACATCGTACAGAAACCTGACAGCCTCGATCTGTTTCCCGATGGGGTGGAGGGGGAATCCGGGGAAACCATCATACTCCTTGCGCGCCGGAGCGTGCTGCATCACGGCCGCGTGCGGTCTAGCCGCCGCCAGGATCTCGAACCCGCCGGGATAGGCCGGGTTCATCAGGCTCCCCTGGCCTTCGATGATGATCACGTCCGGGCGACGCTCCGTGTACGCGGTCCAGACCGCGTGTTCGATCTCCCCGGCCACGAAGTCGTTGATGAGAGAATCGAGGATGATCCCGTATCTGACTCCCTGCAGCCAGGCAGTCTGGCCTGTGCCTACAAGCTCGGCGGAGAAGCCCGCGGCTTCCAGGGCGTCCTTGAGGATCCACGCGGTGGTTCGCTTTCCGACGGCAGAATCGGTTCCCAGAAGCGCCACCACCATCGAATCGACCTCGGAGATCTTTCCACTGAATCCGTGGAGTTCTTTCCTGCCCGGGGTTTTCCTGACATCCCTGAGCGTGACTCCCCTCGCGCGGGCAAGATCCGCGATCTCAGGGTCCTCCGAGAGGAAGTGATGGAGCCCGCTGTCCACGTTCAGGCCGCACGAGACCGCATCGAGAACCACCCCGCGGGTCCTGTCGTCTAGTACGCCGCCGTCCGGCGCGAGGCCGATGACGAAGTGGGTTGCGGGCTTCTCCCGCCGTTTTCCGTCCTCGATCGCTTCATCAAGGCCGCGCATGACAGGAATTCCCTTCGGCGTGCCGTCGAGTACCTCCGCCGCGTCCCTCCCCGCCAACCCGCTGTCGATGACGGATAGGATATCGTATCTCCTCGTGAAACGGACGAGTCCGTGAGCCGTCTTTCCGTATGTCGTATTGAAGGCTCCCTCGCAGTAAACGATCGCGTTGCCGTCCCTCTCCTGTTTCATGATCGCCTTCCCGTGAGAATCACCACATAGCGGTCGTTCTTGAGGGGAGAGCGGAGATGCTCCCTGATGAGGGCGTAGAGACCGGCGGTCGAGGCGGGAAGGACATCGAGCCCCTCCTTCTCACGCAGCATCTTGGCGAAGAAGAGCATATTCTTGTCACTGGCGTCGGTCGCCCATCCCTCGGTCGCCCTGATCGCCGAAAGCGCGTGTTCGCCATCGATCGAATGCCAGTTGATCAGCGGTTCGTTCACCTGGGACTCGTGCATCTTTCCCGGATCGAGATCCACGCAATGGGAGAGATTTTTCACGAAGGCGTTGATGATGGGGTTCTTGCTGTGGGCTGATCCGGCCACGAGACGAGGAAGCCGAGAGATCTTGCCACGTCGGTAGAGGCCCATGAAACCCTTGTAGATTCCGGCGAGGGTCGTTCCGTTGGAGACAGGCACGGCCACGACAGCCGGGGAATCACGGAGCTCGTCGTAGATCTCGTTGGCGATCTCGGCGTAGCCGCGTAGCTGCTGTACCGTGTTGGTTCCACCCGGATTCGCGTCGTAGTAGTCGGAGTCCTGAGCCACCCTGCTGGACTCGATCACCGCATCCTCGTAGTTTCCCGGAACCCGTACAATCTCGGCTCCCAGCGTTTTCATTTCCTGGATCCGTTTTGTGTGGTACTTCTCGGGAATATAGGTGACGCATTTCAGTCCGCCCAGCGCTGCGGCGAAGGCGACTGCCACGCCGTAGTTTCCGCATGTGGCCATGGTGATGACATCGTACCCCCTGCGCATTGCGTCCATGACCTGGGTGAAGGCGATCCGGTCCTTATGGGTGCCCGTAGGGTTTCCCCCCTCGAATTTGAGAAAAACCTGCCTGATTCCGAATTCCCGCTCGATGTTCCTTGCGCGCACCAGATTGGTGTCGCCGATCTCCGATTCGAAGATATCCTCGTACGCCTCCAACCTCCGTTCCAGGGGAAGGGAGAGATCGGAGGCGATCCTCTTCTGGGCTTCTATTTCAGACAAGACCTGCTGTACCTCCACGACATCGCCGTCGAGGATGTTCATTGAAGACCTTTTTTCGACCAGGTCATCGAGGTCGAGGGAACCATTCATACTGTTTCGTGGAACCTCTCATCGCATTGGTGGGATGATGTCCTCATGGACATCGAAAACCCCGGATAAAGGGGGTCTACATGCAAAGTATACAAGGATGCTGGGATTAGACAAGGGTTTTACTCCAATACTAGTGCCCCAAGCCTGCTCTCGTGGACCCTGCGGGGGATGAGGCAGTGATGGGAGAAGCGGGAGACGGCCATACTTGCCATGAGTGCGCCGGGGCATTTGGCGAACTTGACGGTTTCGCGGAGATGGT
>CAZPZF010000283.1:0-4048 GCA_964590705.1 uncultured Spirochaetales bacterium
TGGGCCCAGCTGGGGCCGCCCCCGCCGGGCGGGAGCGCTTCCATCGTGGTGAATGAATTCATTCGGGAGCCATCTGCACTTCAGGAACAGACTCTCCGCGAATCCCCCTTCATGGTTCTGCGCCCCAGGGAGCGCGAAGTCCTTCAGCTCCTGTCCGAGGGGAAGACTGCAAAGGAAATCGCCCGAATTCTCTCGATCAGCCTGAAAACGGTGGAAGCGCACCGTCAGAGTATCATGCGCAGACTCAATCTTCGCAGTGTCGCCGAACTTACCCGTTACGCGATACAAGAAGGGATAATCCAGCCCTGATTCAGGTTTTTTCCCGTGTCCTATAGGGGATTCCCCGAGTGCGCGGAGCGCGCGCGCGTCGTACTATCTTTCCAGTTTTTCTGACATGCTATCGGGAGGTGATCTCTATGTTCGAAACGGGAAACACCGGCTTCATGCTCGTGGCCACGAGCCTTGTCATGCTGATGACCCCTGGTCTGGCCTTTTTCTATGGCGGATTGGTCGGTAGGAAGAATGTATTGGGTATTATGATTCAGAGTTTCGTCTCTATGGGATTGACAACGGTGATCTGGTTCATCGCTGGATACTCACTCTGCTTTTCTGGGGGATGTCTGTGGAATTATCGGCAATCTCGATATGGCTTTTCTCAGGAACGTCTCCGTGACTGATATCCTTTCTGTGAATAACAATATACCAGTAATCGTGTTCATTTCGTACCAGATGATGTTTGCCATCATCACACCCGCCCTCATCACCGGCGCGTTTGCCAACAGGATCCGTTTCGTCCCGTACCTGATCTTTCTTACGGTTTAGCTCCTGTTCGTCTATTTCCTGGTCGTTCATATGGTCTGGGGAGGTGGTATCCTGCAGAGATGGGGAATCCTCGATTTCGCCGGGGGCATCGTAGTTCATGCCATAGCCGGCATGGCGGCTCTGGCGTCCCTATTCTTCGTGGGGCGCAGAAGGGTAGTCGACAAGGGACCGCCTAGCATCCCCCTTGTCGCCTTGGGAACCGGTCTCCTCTGGTTCGGTTGGTACTGTTTCAACGCGGGAAGCGAACTGCGTGTTGACCACGTGACTGCGCTGGCTTTCCTCAACACGGATATCGCCGCCTCGTTCGCCGCCGTCACCTGGCTCGTTCTTGCGTGGATACTCGAAAAGAAGCCCAAATTCCTCGGGCTTCTCACCGGTTCGATCGCAGGCCTCGCTACGATCACCCCCGCGGCGGGGTATGTCACGACCCCGTCTGCGGCTCTGATCGGGATCATCGCGGGCGTTGTCTGCTACGGCGCCATATCGCTGAAGAACCGGCTTCGGCGGGATGACGCCCTTGATGTTTGGGGTGTTCACGGGGTCGGGGGAACAATCGGAATTCTCCTCCTCGGCCTGTTCGCCAACGCAAGCGTCAACGCAGCGGGGACAGATGGATTGTTTCGCGGCAACGCTGTCTTTTTCCTCAAGGAGACCACGTCCGTCATCTGCGTCAGTCTATATGCATTCCTATTCTCGTACGCGGCGCTGTTTCTGATAAATAAGATCACCCCGGTGAAGGTGCCCGAAACGGGAGAGGCAAGCGGCCTGGATATTTCTCTCCATGGGGAGGAGGCGTATACAGCCGAATGAACGGAGGAGCCCGGGAACCCCGCTTCTCGACGATAAGGTTGGCCATGCCGATGCCCCCTGGCAGCGAGAAATGTGTTTGTTCTCAGCTCAACTTGTGGTAGGATGATACCATAGACCAGCAGACACGGAGGAAGGCATGTACGAAGGTTTCAAGGACAGGACCGCGTTCATCACCGGGGTGGCAAAGACGAACGGGATCGGTTGGGCTGTGGCCCGCGCCCTTGGCGAGGTCGGGGTGAAAATCGGGATCGCTGATATTTCCCCGATCGTTCACGAAAGAGCCGAGGAACTGCGAAAAGCCGGGGTCGATGCAGCCTCTTATGTCACCGACCTCAGAAACCTTTCCGCTGTACGAAAGACGGCCGAAGATTTTATAGGGAAATTCGGACGGATCGACATCGTGTGTAATGTCTCCGGAATGGCGATCACCGGCGGACCTGACGAGTACATCGAATCCTTTACCGAAATGGTTGAGAAGGAGTGGGACTTCTGCATCGAGCTGAATTTGAAAACGACCTTCAACGCCACCAAGGCCTTTCTTCCGTACATGATCGAGAAGGGCTACGGGAGGATCGTCAACTGCTCCTCAGTGACCGGCCCGCTCGTGGCCAATCCCGGAGAAAGCGCGTATTGCGCGGCCAAAGCCGCGATTACGGGCATGTCGCGGGCGCTCGCTATCGAGGTTGCCAAACAGGGAATCACGGTCAACTGCGTCGGACCCGGTTGGATCAGCACCGGTTCCAGCCTCGAGGGAGAGATGGCGGGTGCCTTGAACACACCCATCGGAAGGGGAGGCACTCCTGACGAGGTCGCGAAGGTGTTCCGTTTCCTCGCCTCTGACGACGCGAGCTATATCACGGGACAGCTCATCGTAGTGGATGGCGGAAATATCCTGCAGGAGTATAAAGGGCCGAGCGAGTTGTACTATTAAAATCGGCACGCTTCGACTTCGAGGGATTCCGCTTCAGCTCCTGGGCAGGTACCGTTATGATCGATCAATCCTCTTGGCTGGCATTTATGTCCCTATCCAGATTTCCACGCACCGCTGAAAAGTAGATTCCGACCGCGCAGAACGCGGTGAAGACGAGGAAAGAGACCCGCACGCTCCTGTTGAATTCCAGGATCGTCTCTGTTCCGATCTTCCGTTCGCCGATGAAAAGCGAAAAGACGATCGACGTGACGCACATGCTGAATACCATCCCCAGGGACCGCATGGTGGCCAGCGTTCCGGAGGCGAGGCCGTAGTGCTTTTTCTCTACGGAGCTCATGATCGCGTTCGTGTTTGGTGAAGCAAAGAAGGAATACCCGCTCCCCATGAGGAACAGAACGAGGACGACATGGAGCACGGAACTCTCCGCGCTGAGGAAGGAGAGGAGAAAGAGCCCGACCGCCGTGACCCCCATCCCCGTTGAAACGAGTATGGCGGGCTCCACCCTGTCCGATATCCGGCCCGTTACGGGGGATAGAACAGCCTGTACGACGGGCTGGGTGGCGAGGATGATGCCCGTCAGCTGAGGGCTTAAATTGAGGGAGATCTGCAGGAAAAGGCTGAGGAGGAAGGAGATCGAGTAGGTCGCCGCGTAATTGATGAGGGCCGCGATCGACGAGAAGGCGAAGACACGGTTATTCCTGAAGAGACTGACATCGAAGAGGGGATACCTGACTCTCAGTTCATGGATGGTGAAGAGGAGGAGGCCGGTGAGCCCCGGAATGAGGGCAAACAGGGCCTTGAGTTTTGGAAGAAGGGTCGCCCCGTACATGAAGAGGGGCAGGGAAACCGCGTAGAGGACGCTTCCCAGGAAGTCGTAGGGTTCGCCCTTCGCGTCAGCCCATTCCCCTTTCACGGAGATGAGCGTAAGCAGGAAGACTCCGGCTTCCTGGGGCGCGACTACGAAGAAGATCGATCTCCCGCCGAGGGCCGCTGTCAACACGCCGCCGAGAAACGGTCCCAGCGATAGGCCGATGTAGATCGAGGCGGTGCCGATGCCGATGGCCAGACCTCGCTTGTGGGGAGGATATACCGAGCTGATGATGGCCATGGCGGTTCCATTGACCATCGCGGAGCCGATCCCCTGGAGCACCCTGCACGTGAGGAGCGGGGTGATCGATCCGCAGAAACCCGCCAAGCCCGTGGAGACCGCGAAGACCCCGATTCCCAGCAAGAAAATCCGTTTCCTCCCGACGATATCCGCAATCTTTCCGACGATGATCAGGAACACCGCGTTCGAGAGGATGTACGAGGTCGTGACCCAGGTAAGAGTCACTGCGTGAATGGAAAACTCCTCTTGGATGGCTGGCAGTGCGACATTGAGCGAGGAAACCATGAGGGAGGTGATGAACGAGGACAGCGTTACCGCGATGGTGGCGGATATGCGGGTGTTTTGTTCGGACATAGAACCTCGTCGGATCAGGATGG
>CAZPZF010000284.1:0-4018 GCA_964590705.1 uncultured Spirochaetales bacterium
ATATCGTTCTCATACAAGGAGTACAGCCTTTCCTCGCCCTTGCTTGACTTCCCCACAAGCTTTGTTACACTAATTATACGTTACATGAATAAAACAGGGCGCCTAATCCGCAGGTTCGTGTCTGTTCTTCTCCTTTTCTGCGCATTGCGAACCTACCCGCAGAGCGCACTTCGGGTTGACTGCGTACCAGGATTCAACGGCTCATACATCTCAGGAACGTGGGTTCCAATCACATTTCTCGTCAACAATCCAGGACCGCCTCTCCCCGTCATCATCAAAGTAAGAATTCCATACGGAAGCATCTATAATATGGAGCGCCCCCCCTATTCGATAGAGCGGGAATGCTACCTTCAGGGAGGCGGAATCCAGAAGTTGCAGTTCACCTTACCGGTCCAGCGAGGAGAAAAGGTGACCTTTACCATCGAGAACGATGCTTCCGTTATTTTCACGCAGGAATTCACCCTTTTCCCGCAGAATGGAGGTCCTAAACCGGTTCTCACGTTAAGCAGAAATCCGTCGCTGGACTTCATCCAGGCGCACGAACCTGGTTCGCGGGATGGATACATTGCACTCTACACACATCCAGAATACCTGCCCGCTGACGCGGTAGGCTACTCGTCGATCTATGGAATCGTCTTGCACAATGCTCCGCTCTCATCCCTCGCCCCGGATCAGACCGAAGCGATCACGGACTGGGTCAGGATGGGCGGAGTTCTCGTCATCGTCGGCGGTAAGCATACCAGCCGCGGAGGTTCTTCGGCAATCGATTCCCTGAACCCGGTTACTCCCTCCGGATACGGCACGCTTCCCTCACTCCCCGAACTCGGCTTGTATACCGGACTTCCCATCCCTCATGCTGCCGCATACCCGATACTGGCGAGCGTTCCAAAGCCGGAGTCGGAAGTCGTTCTCTCCTCCACCGGCCAGGTTCCTATCATCGTCGTTAAACGTGAAGGAATGGGCGCCGTCTGCTTCTGCGCCGTGGACTATGCGGAACCTCCCTATCGGGATTGGCCGGGCAGGACCATCCTGATGAGAAAACTTCTCTCTGAAAATCGGCATCCACGGGGAAGCATGGGATTGCCGGTTGTGTCCCCGCTCGAGGGGCTTTTTCTCCCCCTGTTCTCGGCGGAAAATACAACGCCTCGATCCCGCTTTCCCGACGCCATCTTCCTGATCGTTCCCTCGATAGTAAGCTCCTCGCTCCTCTTCTGGGTCAGGAGAAAAAAAACCTTTCTGGCCGCCGCCGTCATCCTCCTGCCGCTCGTATCCGGATGCCTACTCGCTCTCTCCGGAAGCCGGGGGAATGGAACTCTCTACACTGAGGTTGCTGTGATCAATCCCCGTCTACAGACGTCATACGCGCCGGTCTTTGTGAGCTGCGGTTTCGCCTCAACATCCGCGAAGATCAGCGTTCTTGCATTCACCAAGCGGCCGCTCGCAGTACTTCCCGAAGGGGAAACCGATATCATGGTCGAGGAGAGGAACGGGAGGCTCACGGTTCCGGTTGGTACGGAAAGCTGGGGCGGAAGATCGATCTCCGCTCTGTTCCTGCATCCCTTCGCATTCTCCGGCAGCCTTGAACGCAATGGGGACATGTGCAGATTGATCCTGGAAAACCGAAGCGGGAAGGTTTGGAAGGACTCCCTCTTCATCTACCGCGGTTCGGCGGTGGGAAAGCCCTTCGACCTCGCGCCGGGGGAACAGACAGAGATGACGATGACGTATAACCCCGATCATCCGGCGACGTCAGACGGGGAGATATCGGAGGCGCTCCGTCGGGCTCCTCAGGCATACCGGTTCATCCTGGACTTCCTGGCTTCCTCGGGCCGCTGGAAAGCGCTGTCGAACCCGGATATCCTCACCTACGCCGCCTGGGTCGAGGAACCGGAACGCTTCACCGATCCCGAGGCGGCGCAGATCAATAGGCATACACTGATCATAGGCGAGATCGATCTGTCCGCGCAAAGAGGTGGAGGTGAAAGATGAGAACGAACCCTCTCTTTGCCGAAGGGATGGAGATCGTCGAGGATAGATTCTGGGGTAGAAAGCTGCTCGCCGTATACCTCCTCTTTCTCGCCGTCGTCGGACTCGCCGCGGCACCCGGCCAGTCGCTCGGCTTCTACATGGCGACACGCCAGCCGCCATCCTTCATGCAGGCCATGACCGTCACAGTGCTCGTCTCCTCGGCCATTCTCCTCCTCGCGGCCCTCTCTCGACTCTCGATCCGAGGCGAACGGGTATCCCGATGGATCCTCTACACGGGGATCCATGGGAGAACCTGCGCGTTTGGCAAATTCCTGTTTTCAGCCTTTGCTGCCCTGACACTCGTTTCCGCCTCCCTTCCCCTCCTCCTCTTCGCAGCCAATATGAACGGCGCTTCCTTCAGTGCAGGAGTGGAGGCGGGATTTTTTATCCTCGTCTTCCTCCTCTCATACGGATGCCTCTGGAGTCTGCTCTCCATGATTCTGCCCGGACGACCGGTTCCAGTGATCCTCCTCCTCTGGGGATGCGCGGTCTTTCAATTCCTCTTTTCTGTCAGGCTCGTCCCGGAGGCGAATCCAGCGCTTTCCCTTCTCGCCCTCATGAAGCCTGCGGCGCAAGAAGCGGCCGGCAGGATCGGCATCCTGCGGCCGACTGGTTTTGGAATCAACCTTCCGGTTCTTATTGTGTTGGCCGCGATCCTCCTTCCCGTTTCAGGGTGGAAAGAAAACCTGCTGCGGAGGAAAAACGGAGACTCGAGATGAACCGCGAAACGCCCCGGGAACTCCTGGAGATCATGAGCTCGTTCCGGGGACTCACCGGAAGAAAGACACGAGTCGAGGCGTGGAACGCGGGCCTTCGGTTTCTCCCCTGGGGCTCCGGAGTCGGAATCGCTCCCTCGCTTTTACGAGTCATCGGAATCCCGTTCATCCACCCTCTGTTCGGGCTGGCATCGGCAACGGCCGCCTTCCTCGCCGGCGTACTCGTCGCATTCCTGGGAAGGGGAAGCGTCGGCCGGAGAACGCTCGAAATCGATAAAGACCTCGCGTTGAAACAGGCGCTTCCTACAGTCTTCGAACTCGCCCGCGCTGAAGAGGGAACGGAAAACCCCTTCTTCCTCCTTCTCTGCCGGGAGACGGCACGGCGCATGAGAGACGCAGATCCTAAAACCCTGTATCCGTTCACGCACGGAAGGAGTTTCGCCAGGGCAGCGGCCGCCCTCCTCCTGTGCCTTTCCGTGGGAGGTATGGCCTCGTTAATCGCGGATCCGCGGGTGAAGCTGACCGGAATACCCGGTGCCATCCTGACGGAGGAGGGTAAACGTCTCGCCGCGCGCGCAGACGATGAGGAGCTTGTGGCCCTTGGCGAACAGCTTCTGAAGCTGGGAGAGGAGATGGAAGGGGGAAGGATCGACGTTCTCCAGGCCCAGGAGATGATCGCGGAACTCTCTGACGAGGTCTCAAAGCAGATCAGGGATCTTAAGAGGAACCAGGCCTCCTCCCTCCTCGAGGAAAAGCGGATAACCCCAGACCAGGAACGAATGCTTTCTCGCATGTTGAACGAGGAGCTGACCCTGGAAGAGGTGCGGGACTTAGTCCTTGAGCTGGCCCTTGCGCCGGAAAACCGGCCGGGCGCGAAGGAAGCCATCCAAAAATCGTTCGAGGAATTCATGCGGAACCAGCAGGAGGGAAGCCAATCCCTCCTCGCGGACGATATCATGGACAGCCTGGCCGGCGGCCCTCCGGAGGAGGAGACCGGCCTCGAATCCGCGAAACGGGCGCTCGACCAAGCGTCCGCGGAGCTCTCTCCGGGAGAGGACCTCGGCCAGGGCAGGACGACAGCGGGATCTCACGGAGAGCGCGAAGACGCGGGTGAGGGGAACGCGGAAGGGGACGGATTCGGGAAAACGCTCGATGAGGCGACGGCACCGGGAGAAGCGCGGTCGAGCGCCTCCGGTCCCCCGGGAAAGGAAGCAGCGCCGGAGGGGGCCCGTGGCACCTTCACCCCATACGAGGAGGAACAACCCCGGGCCGAG
>CAZPZF010000285.1:0-3986 GCA_964590705.1 uncultured Spirochaetales bacterium
AAAACGGCATGATTCTTTTCAAAGAACACGCGTCATCTCTGTTGACATATTCCGGCGTCCAGCATATCGGAGACCACGATCTTCTCCATGCCGTTCATGAGCGTTGCCGTGTCCTGTTCCGAGGCTGAAGCGTTCGGATCATCCGTTACAGAAGGCCAGTACCCTTTGAGCTGATCGTGCCACGTCCCATACCGGCGAGCATTCCGCGACGCGCGTGGATCTGGCAACCGGCGCAATCCGTGGCGATGAGCTTCACTCCCGTGGAAATCCGCGATTCACTTCAGACCAGCGAACAGAACAGCATGCTTGATATAATACCGCAGTATTTCGTCTTCATACTCCTCCGCTTTGGGTATCCGGAGGTTTGAAGGACAATCCAGGCTGTTCCGCTTCTCACCTTTAAAGATCCTTTCCGTCTTTCCACGCAGTGCCGATTCGTTCCCCGAAACTCCAATACGTGTTATCCGGCATCGTAAGGAAGAACGTTTTGGCGTTGGGAAAATGGAACGTGTTCATTTCCATGAACTTCTCTTCCGCGAACACGTCCACAACCTCGCCGAGAAACAGATCGTGGGTCGGCAATTCAATTCTTTTGAATAGCGTACAGGCGATCGACAATGGGCATTCCTCGATCAGCGGTGCTTTCTTCAGTTTCCCATATATCGAAGTGAAAACTCCTGCCTTCGACTCCTCGTTTCCGGAGACGATTCCGACATAATCCGTTCGCTTCAGGTCTTTCTCCGAAGGGAAATTGATACTGAACTCTCTGTTTTCGACGATATTTCTATTCGTTTTACGGGCTTTCCCGATTCCGATCGCGATAAGCGGCGGATTCCCGTTCACTTTGCTTATCCATCCGACCGCCATGTAGTTCTCCGATCCGTCATCGCCCGTACCAACAACGGTGACGGGCATGGGAATGGAGACGTTCACCCCGACCGATACCTTTGACATAGATCCTGCTCCTTCATGAAAAGATCGTGCTCGCGCACCCAATACAATCACCGTCATTCAACGAATGAGCGCACCAGCATCGAGAATAGCGCCTGCGAATACTGATACTTCTTCTCCTTCGGCGGAAATCCCTTATCAAAGTCATCGACTTCGTCCGATTCGATTTCATACACCGAGCTTTCCTTGAATTTCCACCGATGCGTATCGAAAAATCCTCTCTCAAGCTCCAGGACCAACAATCCCAAAGGGTATTTGCCATCCAGGGTGCTGACATGATGATCCTTGCCTGCCCTGAAACCGTGTTTGCAATAATTGTGCGGATCCCCCAGGATGATGATCGCGGGATACTTCTTTTCAATCACGAGTTTTTTTGTAAACTCGATAAGGGCCGTTCCAATCCCCCTGCGCTGATAACGCGGGTGGACGCACAGGGGCCCGAAGGTCGCGGTTTGCGTTTTTTCTCCCAGCTCGTTTATTACATGTGATTTTGTGTAGATGATGCTTCCGACAATCTCATGATCCATTTCCGCGACATACTCAAGCTCCGGCAGGTAATCATCATGGCTTCGCATGCGATGAACGAGATAATGCTCATCGCAGCCGGGACGATATAGATTCCAGAATGCCTCCCGGGTCAGTTCCGTAACGGTTTCATAATCGTTTTCATGCGCCTGTCTAATATTAATCTCCAAAACAATACTCCTTAGCTCCTGCGCGGAGCGTTACGCTGATCCTTCTGATAGTATCGTAGATTGTACCGGATTGCCGCATGTTTCGGGTGAAGAATTTTCCAGGCGCGGTATACGGGCTTTTCCTGTATTGTATTACATAGAGACAGATACCTTTGAAATCACGTTTCGATAGATCGGAAAGGAGGAACCGCATGAAAGTGAGGATGTTCGTCATCAGGCTGACCCTTTGGATAGGCATTGTAGCCGACATTACGGAGACGATCAGGATGGCAGCTCCCAGACTGTTCGTGAGCACAGCCGGAATCCGGGCATCGATCGACGACGGCTTCCGCTTTGCCCTTCTCTACGGCGCTCCCGTTATGCTGGGCTGGACGACCCTCCTGTTCTGGGTGAACCTCAAACCGATCGAGAGAAGGGGTGCGTTCCTGTGCCTGATTCCGACGATCGCAGCCTCAGTTCTTGTTGAGATCATCGGGATCCGGATGGGCGTCTTGAGCGCCGGCGGAGCGATACCGGCCTTCATCCTCCAGTCAATCCTTATCTGCCTTTCCGCGGCAAGCTATCGTCTCGCGGGATCGATCGGCGCCGAGGCATGAAACAGCTTGCGGAGTCCACCACTCACTCTTTCTATTGCCTCCCGGCGGCGGGCGTACTATACTTCCATGGTCATATGCGCTCGAACCATAGGCATACAGGAACCGGAATCATCCGCGCCATCCTCATCGCCGCATTCTCCCTGGCAGTCGGAACCGCCTTTGTCGCCGGACAATCCGCGGCCGGGCAGAGCCCTACGGGCCAGCCTTCCACCGCCAGGGAAGCCGCGGCGGAACACGGCCCCCTTGCCTCAACGCGGATCTCCCTCGTCACTATCCTGCCGGGAAAGGCTCTCTACTCCTCGTTCGGGCATACGGCCATCCGGATCATTGACAGGAGAAGCGGGGCTGATACCTTGTACAATTACGGCCTCTCCGCCGACCCCTTCGACCTCAGGTTCGCCATCGGCATGTTCGCGGGCCGGATGAACTTCATGGTCGGCGCGGGCAAGACGGAAAGAGCACTTGCCTTCTACCGCGAGGTGGAGAACAGGAGCATCGTGGAACAGGTCCTCGACCTGAGCGAGGCGCAGAAGCGCTCCCTCATCTCCTCCCTGCGCCACGACACGCGCCCGGAAAACCGCGTCTACAATTACCGCTACTTCTCGGACAACTGCACAACCCGCGTCGCGGTCATGCTGGAGGATCTGTCGGGCGACAGCCGCGCCGACGATCCCGTCGATCCTTCCCGGACGCTGCGCGTCAACCTCAACGAAGTGCTCGCCGAAAGGCCCTGGCTCCGTTTCGTCATCGGCACCCTCATCGGGCCAGCGGTCGACGCGCCGCCCGCTCCCGGCTATCCCCTCTTCCTTCCGGACCAGCTCTACGACTGGGCCGCGGGTGCCCGGAATCTGCGCTGGGGCGGCGCTCCTTTTGTGAGCGAAACCATTGTCCTGTACGAGAAAAGGCCGGAGGAGAAGCCGCGCCGGTGGTTTACCCCGATAACGTCGGCGCTACTGATCTTAGCCGCGGCCCTGTCGTTTCCCCTGATCTCTTTTACCCGGCGCAAGAGCCGCCATGATGGCTCCGGAAATGAGGCGAGAAGCGGTGAAAAAAGACGTAGACTGGAGCGTAATCGAAATCGCGAAAAGAAGAGCGCTCGGAGCGGTGTCCGAAAAGCCCGAGGGCAGGCTCGCGGGCAAACGGGCAGTGGTCGAAACCTACGACAAAGCGGCGGCATCTGGGCCGGAATCTTCGACATCTTCCTATGCGTCGTATCGCTCATGGTCGGCGCAGCCATTCTGCTTTTCTGGTTTCTCGCCGGTTATCAGGAGATCGCGTGGAACCTGAATCTCCTGTGGGCAAGTCCCCTTCCCCTTGCCGCATTAATCCTGTTAAGAGCCGCGCGAAGGCTGAGGAAATCGGGCGCCGCGGCACGTGTCATTTTCTTGATCACCGCTGTATGCGCCTTCATGCTCGCACTGACAGGTGGTCTCGGCCTGCAATCGATCGAGCCTGCGCCGCGGATCCTAGCCATGGCAATAGCCCTACGCTGCGCTGACAGGGGCGGACTTTTCGCGCAGGCCGCGAAGGTGTTGTCCCGCCAGCCTCGCTGACTCGGAGTATCCGTCAATTTACGCCCACCTTTTCCTGAAGGCCGAGCTGATCCATACTCCCTGGAAACAACACGGGGAAGCTACGGATGGATAAGAGAAAAGAAGAACAATGGAAAGAGCTAGTGGCCGAATGGAGCGCGAGCGGATTGAGCCGTGAGGAGTTCTGCTTGGCAGCCAGGCGATTGTGGAGA
>CAZPZF010000286.1:0-3973 GCA_964590705.1 uncultured Spirochaetales bacterium
CATGCACGGCGGTAGACCATATCGAGACTGCCTGACAACACGCCAGCGGGAGGCGGGCCTCCAAACAGCCGTCCCGCGCCTCAGCCTCGCGGGAGCGGGGTCCGGGAAAACCCGGGTCATCACGACGAAGATCGCCTACCTTACCGATTCCGGACACTACGATCCCCGATCGATCCTGGCCGTTACCTTCACGAACAGAGCGGCGAAGGAGATGGCCGAACGCGCCGCGTCCCTCAGCCGTTCGGGGCATGGGGCCATGGTACGAACCTTCCACTCCTTCGGCGCCTGGTTCCTCAGGCGGAACGCGGGGCTGGCCGGGCTTGTCCCGTCCTTCTCCATCTACGACGACGAGGATTCCCTCTCCCTCCTCCGCGGGCTCAACCCGAACCGGACGGAGAAGGATCTCCGTCCCTACGCGAGGGCGATCGCGCGAGCCAAGGATTCCGCGCTCTCACCGGAAGATCTGCTGCTGAATCCCTCCGCCGGCCCGTTCGCAACCGGGCTTCCCGGTTTCGACAGGATCTACGCCGAATACGAGGCAAAGCTCCGTGCCATCGGAAACGTCGACTTCGGCGACCTGATCCTCCTTCCCCTCCGCATCCTCAAGGAAAACGGGGAGGTCCGCGAACGGACGCGGGCCCGGTTTTCCTGCATACTCGTAGACGAGTACCAGGATTCAAACGTGGCCCAGTACGAACTCCTCAAGACCCTCACGTGCCCGGAAACCTATCTGTGCGTCGTGGGCGATGACGACCAGTCCATCTACCGCTTTCGCGGGGCCGAGGTACGCAACATCCTCGACTTTCCCAGGCAGTTTCCCGGCACAAGGATTATCAGACTGGAGGAGAACTACCGCTCCACGCCGCAGATCCTCCAGATCGCCCATGCCGTCGTCTCCAACAACACGGGCAGGTTGGGAAAGGAACTGTGGACCTCCCTTCCCAAGGGCGAGAAGGGAACCCTGATCCTCTGCGACGACCACGAGGAGGAGGCGCTTCAGTGCGTGCGGATCCTGGAGGACGGCGACTGGGCGAATACCGCGATTCTCTATCGGACGAACGCCCAGTCTCTTCCTTTTGAAACCGCTTTCACCCGCCACAGGATCCCGTACAGAGTCGTCGGCGCTCTGCGTTTCTACGAGAGGGAGGAGGTGAAAGACGTCCTCGCCCTTCTCGGCCTGATCCTCAACCACAGAGACGAAGTCTCTTTCAAACGGATGGTGAATAAGCCCGCGCGCGGAATCGGGAAGACCTCCATCGAAAGGGTCATCGCCGCGGCCGATTCCGCGGATCCCGACCTCATCCGCTCCCTGAGGCTGACATCCCCCGACCTTCCGGCTAAGGGAAGGGAGGGAGCTTCCCGATTTCTGGCCCTTCTCGACTGGTGCCACAAGTCCCTGGGCCGGCTTCCCCTGGGTGATTTCGTCCACGCGCTTATTGAAAGGTCAGGCCTGGCGGAATACCACAAGGAACAGGACGCCTCCGAGGGGGGGAGGAAGGCGGGCAACCTCGAGCAGCTGGTGAACGCCGCCGCGGAGTACCAGCCGGGAATGGAAGGACTCGCCGCATTCATGGAGAACATCACGCTTGACCGGTCCCTCTCCGATGGGGAAGACGATTCCGGCAGGGTCACCCTCATCACGGTCCACAACACGAAGGGTCTGGAATTCGACCGGGTCATCATGACCGGTCTGGAAGAGGGGATCTTTCCGAGCGGTATGGAAGAAGACACGGAGGAGATCGAGGAAGAAAGAAGGCTCTTCTATGTCGGGGTCACCCGAGCGAAGCGTAGCCTCTTCCTTACCTCGTGCAGAAGACGGCTTCGGTGGGGGAGAATCGCAAATCTCCGCCCCTCCCGGTTTCTGCTGGAGATCCCCCGTGAATATCTCACGGTCAAGGGCGATTTCCCCTCTCCTGAGAGGGACCGCTATCCTCTTGGAAGCGGCGTTTACCATCAGGACTACGGGCCGGGAACGGTTGTGGCGCGGAATTACGTCTCCGGGCGGCTCTCGATACAGGTTCGTTTCGCTTCCGGAATGATAGGCAGGTTCCTCCCGGACTTCCAGCCGCTCGAGCGAATTCACGGGGATGATTGACGAAAAGGCCGATATTTCTAGGGATTGAGGGAAGAGACCGGGAAAAACCGGCAGGAGAGAGAGTCCCATGGAGGAGAACGATCGAAACCGGAAAAACCGGATAGCTCGCGCCAGAGCGTACCGGCTGTACGGGCAAAACGGTACGAGATACCTGGATTTCTGGCAGGGGGAAGGAAGGGCGATCCTTGGACACAAGCCCAAGGGCGTTTCCACGGAGATGAAGAACATCATCGAACGGGGGCTGCTCGGACCGTATGAAACGGTCTACCCCGGCCGCCTGTGCAAGGCCATGAAGGCTCTGCTGCCCGGCTACGAATTGATCGGCGTGTATGGGACGCGGGAACGATTGCTTGAAAGGATCAAGACCATGACAGATGGCATCCGTTCTTGGGCGGACCTGCCTGATCCGGCTCTTGTCGAGGTGAGCGATACGCGGATAGCCCTCTGGAGACCTTTCGTCGACCGGGAAGCATGGCCTCCGCTGCTCGTTCCGATCATCCCGTTTCCCCTCTACGAAGCCCCCTGGCTCCTCTGCGCTCTCTCTGGGCTGATTCCCCGTGAACACCGGAAGAGGGAGGAATGCGGTGGCCGCCCCGGGATTCCCGGATCCTCGGAACAGGAGATTTCGCCCCTTCTTATCGCGGGAGCGTGCAGGGCGGTCTACGACCTCGTCGCGGAGCGGAGGCCCGATCCATCGAACGACGACTGGGGCTTTCTCGAGGAGCGGGGATTCTTTCGCAAAGGCGTCTACTTCTCGTTTCGCGGGGAGATGGAGGTCTACGCCCGGATCCGCGAACAAATGCTGGAAAGGGGTTTTTATCTCAGCCCCTCGTTCCCTCCGGTCAATATCATACCGGGCGAGTATTCGGCCGGTGAATTGAAGTCATTCCGGATCGCGCTGGAGGAAGCCACGTGATACCCATCGATCAACTCATCCTGGTTTTATGCAGGCTCGTTTTCGGGGCTGTTTTCGCGTTCCTCGGCATACTCCTGTGGTCTCGAACCAGAAGCGTAAGCTGGATGCTCATCATCATCGGGGCGATCGTGCAATACGGGCAGATCATGGTGTCCACCTTCACGATCTTCGGGATCGTTTCCGTGGATCGGATCAGCATCCGGGGCGTACCGATTGTCGAGATCGTGCTCACGAGCCTTCCCTATCTGCTCTACGCGGCGGGACTTGTCGCAGCCATTAGGGAGAACCGCCTGCGCTGATGTTCTTGACTCTTTTTGCGCGATCAGGGATACTCCTCTCCTGAAACGAATTCCCGGAGGCAGGAATGACGGCATTGGTCGTTGGCATTATCCTTCTCGCGTTCACGGTATTTTCCGTCCTTCCAGCGGGACTCGACTGGGGCAGGGAAGTCCTCCTCGTTCTGAAGGGGGGGGTTCCCATCCTGGCCGCGTTCATAGGCTTTGTTGCGGTCTTTATCGGAATAGCCGATATCAAAGACAAGCTGGAATCCAGGAGAGAGGAGCAGGAAGAGCTCGCCGAAGACAAGGAGTCAGCCGGAACCGGAGGCCGCGCACGGTAAAAACGCCATGGAACCCCCGCCTCTTTACCCTTTCAGGCGTTTTCAAAGACTCCGCGTTGGCACGAGGGGAGCTACCTCGCGGCGGAACGGCGTCCCCTTGACATTACATCGCAAATATGGAAATATGGCCGGACGCAATCGGCGCTCTAGTTTGATACAGGATAAAGGCAGAGACTATGGATACGATCAAGGTAAAACCGAAAGACCAGGTTAGAAAATGGTTCCTCATCGACGCATCCGGAAAGAGGATGGGAAGGGTCGCGGTGCAGGCGGCCACCCTGCTCCGGGGCAAGCCTAAGCCCTCGTTCCGCGCCCAGCCGGCATTGTGCGACTATGTGATGAT
>CAZPZF010000287.1:0-3944 GCA_964590705.1 uncultured Spirochaetales bacterium
CGAGGCTCCCGCGAATCCCCTCCTCTCCCCTCCCCCCCTTTCGCCGAGCCTCGCCGACCCGACCTTCCTCTTCCCCGAGGACGCTCCGGACGGCCGCTGGCATCTCTTTGCCCATTCGATCCACGGGATCCATCACTTCCTCTCCGAGGACGGAAGGAAATTTAGCGGCGGGAGGCTCGTGGTTCCGAACGGGATGCGGCCCTTCCTGCTCGCCTATGGGGGACAGTACTTTCTCTACTACGAGCGATTCCGCTCCCTCGGGCTGTATACCTCGTGGCTTCCCATCCGATGGAACTCGCGGATCGTGGTCCGGAGATCCGCGGATCTCCGGAGATGGAGCCAGCCCCGCGATATCCTCTCCCCCTCCCTTCCCTGGCACAGTTCCGAGAAGTACGGAAAATCGGTGAGCAACCCATGCGTGCTTCCCTCTAACG
Source organism: uncultured Spirochaetales bacterium (assembly GCA_964590705.1). Lineage (GTDB taxonomy): Bacteria > Spirochaetota > Spirochaetia > CAZPZF01 > CAZPZF01 > CAZPZF01. The sequence continues at coordinate 435 of CAZPZF010000287.1, forward strand.
GGCATTTCCGCCTCTACTACAGCGCCTCGCTTGTTCGCCTTCCCGACTGCGGATTCAACGAACCGGTCTATTTCGGCCTCGCCATCGCGGAAGCGCCGGAAGGCCCCTTCATCCTGAACCGGGAACCGATCATGGCCCCTGATCCTGCTGACCCGTGGATGAATCTAGGCTGCGGCTCCATGAAAGCGCTCCACGTACCGGGAGGTTTCATCGCGTTGCAGAACGGGATCTACCGGAACGCGGAAACGGGGGAAACAGGGTCGGCGATACTCCAGCTCTCGTCGTCAGACGGGGTCTCCTTCCGGCGGATATCCGAAGTTCCGCTCCTCGCCCCTTCTCGGGGCTGGATGAGGAGCCACGTATACGCCTTCGACCTGCGCTACCGAGCCGGAGAGAACAGATGGTACCTCTACTTCAACGCCAGGGACGACTGGCACTGGACCCGCGGAAGGGAACGGATCGGTCTCCTGACCGGCCGATGACAGGCTCTCAACCCCCATGGTATTGATTGTTCTTGCCCTTACCCTGCTATTTCCGTATGCTGTATCCTATACCGCGTGAAGCGGCATCAAAGCACAAGGAGTTCTCATGAACGTAGAAAAAGACAATGTCGTTACGATCACCTATACCCTGAAAGACGCCACGGGAGCCGTCCTGGACACATCGGAGGGCGATGAGCCTCTCGCCTACGTCCACGGTCACGGGTACCTGGTTCCGGGGCTCGAACGGGAATTGGAGGGAAAGAAGGCGGGCGACAGGATCGTCACGGTGATTTCCGCGGCCGACGGCTACGGCGAATACGACGAGGGGCTCGTGTTCCCCGTCGATAAATCGGAATTCCCGAGCGGCGAGGAACTCGAAATCGGCATGCAGTTCCACGCCCATACCGAGGAGGGCGACCAGATCTTCACGGTCAAGGATCTTTCCGGCGACAAGGTAACAGTCGACGCGAACCATCCCTTAGCCGGAAAGGATCTCCATTTCGACGTTTCGATCGTCTCCGTTCGAGCCGCGTCCCGAGAGGAACTCGCCCATGGCCACGCCCACGGGAACGAATGCGGGGAAAGCGGTTGCTGCGGAGGATGCCACTGCCATTGAGAAGACCGAAGGGGGAGGAATCATGAAGGTTCTCGGTTTTAACGGGAGTCCAAGGCGCGATGGAAACACATCGATGCTGATCTCGAGCGTTTTCAAGGAACTCGAAGCCAAGGGGATAACCTGCGAGCTGATCCAGGTCGGCGGCACGAAGATACACGGGTGCCGGGCCTGCGGGGCATGTAGGAAGAAGCAGGACAAGCGCTGCGCCTTCTCGGATGACGCGGTCAACGAGTATATCGAGAAGGCGCTCGAAGCAGACGGCGTGATCATCGGTTCCCCTACCTATTTCGCGGGGATGACCCCGGAGACGAAGGCGTTGATCGACCGCATCGGATATGTCGCGCGGGCAAACGGCCAGATGCTCAAGGGAAAGGTCGGGGCAGCGATTACCGCGGTACGGCGGGCCGGATCTCTCAATGTGTTCAATGGAATCAACCAGTTCTTCCTCGTTAGCGGGATGATCGTGCCCGGCTCAAACTACTGGAACATGGCCATCGGGCGCGAACCCGGCGAGGTCATGGGAGACCAGGAGGGGATGAACTGCATGAAGGAACTCGGCGCAGCGATGGCCTGGCTCCTGGAAAAGATCGGGTCCTGATTCCTGAGATGGAGGATCTCCTCCGGAGGAGATGCTATGGACTTCTCGAAACTTGCGGCGACCCGCCAGAGTGTACGTGAGTATCGCCCGGATCGGGTCCCCCGTGAAGCGATCGAACGCTGCCTGGAAGCGGCGAGGCTCGCCCCTTCGGCGTGCAACTCCCAGCCGTGGAAATTCGTCGTCGTCGACGATCCGGAGCTGGTCCGGAAGGTCGCCGCAGCCACGATTTCCGGACCGATCCGGTTCAACAAGTTCGCGGAAACCGCTCCCGTCATCATCGTGGTCGTACGGGAACCCTCGAAGGCCGAGGCCGTGGCCGGCGGCGCCGCGCGCAACGTCCCGTACGCCTACATCGACATCGGGATCGCGGTCGAGCACTTCTGTCTCGCTGCGGCCGAGCAGGGACTCGGGACATGCATCCTCGGCTGGCTCGTGGATGCGCGCATGAAGCGCATCCTCTCCGTCCCCGCAAACCGGAAAATCGCCCTTGCCATCACCGTCGGATATCCCGCCTCCGATCGGATACGCCAGAAGGATAGAAAGTCCCTCGACGCAATCCGCAGCTACAACAGGTACACGGGGGAAGACCGCGGATGATCGCGGGTTTCGTCCAGACATCGCCCCTGTTCGGGGATCCTGCCGGAAACCAGGCGGCGGTACAAGCAATGGCCGCATCTGTCCGAGCGGATCTCCTCGTCCTTCCCGAACTGTTCCAGACCGGGTACTCCTTCGAGTCGTGGGAAGAGGTGGAGAGATACGCGGAGGAGCCGGACGGACCCACCGGCCGTTTTCTCCGCGAACTCGCCGCCCTGACCGGCGGAGTGGTGGTCGCGGGATTCGCGGAGCGATCGGGGAACCGCTTCTACAATTCGGCCATGGCGGTGAACCATGCGGGAATCATCGCTCTCTACAGAAAGGTCCACCTGTTCAGAAACGAGAAAAGGCTGTTTTCGCCAGGAGATATGCCGTTTCCAGTTTTCACCCACCACTTTCCCGAAGGACAGGCCCGTATCGGCATGATGATCTGCTTCGACTGGGCGTTTCCGGAAGCTGCCCGGACACTTGCCCTGCGAGGCGCCCAGATCATCGCCCACCCGTGCAACCTCGTCCTTCCCTGGTGCCAGAGGGCCATGCTCACCCGGTCCTTGGAGAATCGTGTCTTCACGGTGACCGCCAACAGGATTGGCAGGGAAACACGCGGCGGCGGCGACCTCCTCTTCACCGGAGAAAGCCAGGTGGTCTCCCCGATGGGCGAGATCCTCATCAGAGGGACGCAGACGGAAACCGGAATCCGCGTGGTTTCCGTCGACCCGGCCGCGAGCAACGACAAGCATGCGACTCCCGAAAACGACCTCTTCCTGGATAGACGGCCGGAAATGTACATACCATGAAGCGGAGGATGATTCCATGAGAGAAGAGAGATATAAACGGAAGAAGAGGATTTTCCCGAAAACCGCCATCGGGATCTTAGCCATCCTCCTGCTTTGCGGCGGCTGCGTTTCCATGCGGAATACAACCCTTCCTCCGCAGCCCGGCGCCGAGGAGTATCTGGGAACGATCTCCGTGGAAGGAGTCGAGTGGAACTGGCTGTTCAAGGAGGATCTCGAGTCATCGGAACGGGAACTTACCGCCTTGGCATTGGCGAAAGCTGCCGAGATTTACGGGGAAGGGATCGTCCTCAGGAACGTCGAATACACCGCCATCTGGTCGCCGAAGTCGTTCCTTATGGTCTTCCATTTGGCAGGTTTTGCGCGGACGACGCGGGTCACGGCCGCCGTCTATCGGCCTGTTCCCCCTCCTGCCCCTCCTGCCCA
>CAZPZF010000288.1:0-3894 GCA_964590705.1 uncultured Spirochaetales bacterium
GCAACCTCAGACAGGGGGCAGGCGCCGGGCCCGCATGCCTTGGAGACCGCTGAAGGGATCTCCAGACGGCCTCCATACGAAAAGCGCCCAGTCTGAAAAAAACATCTCTTTTCTTTTGATTTTTTACGGATCACGCTATACAATACTAAGTACGTATGCTTCACTTTCTCCGGTATCCAGGGGAGACTGGCGGTTTGGGAAATCCTCCAACTCTTTCCCCTGGATATTTTTTTCCTATGAAACCACGAGAGCACAGGGGTCGCTCCCGGCGGCTCGCTTTTCTATCCCTTCTGGATAACCCTTCCTTCGATATAGAAGCGCTTTTCTGAAGCGGATCCCATGGAAAAGGTCTTTCTGGGGAGGGCGCCGTCTCTGATGACCGTTTCAAAGAGCTCCCTTTTCTCGATTCCCGGGAAGAAGAAGCCGATATTCCCCTTCGCTTTCCCGAGACGTTCCGTCGCTTCGATCCCGTGGATGTAGTCGATGGATGCGCCCGGCAGGGATCCGAGGACGGAATCGAGGAGGTTCTGCAATGTTCCGACGGCAAGGGCGGAGGATGGCTTATCGCAGACGAGCAACCCTGATTCGCCTTCACTCACGAATCCGATGGTATGGGCTCCGCTGTTCCCCGTTGTAACCGCGTCGACGGGGTTTTTTGAGGCCGTGATCTGGAAATCGCCGGTTTTGCGCACGGCTTCGAGGAACGCCTTCGGGTCGACGGAGAAGAGGACCCGGTAGATCGGCTCGAATTCGATCCCTGGATCGTAGATATTCTCGATTTCAACAAGGGCGTAGCGCGCAGGATGGTCCTCCGCCGCAGCGTCGGGATTCTGTTTCTTGATCGCTTCCCAGACCGCCTTGGCCGTGGCCAGGGAATGGTTGCCGTCTCCCATGGCGAAGAGGAGAAGGTCCGCGTTTCCGTGCCGTTTTCTGAAAACCTCCCGGTCCGCGAGTCTCTCGAGCCCGTCCGCAATCCCGGAGAGAAGAGAGGGGGTGTCGACCCGGTATCCGCTCACATGGCCGCTTTTCATCATGAGGTCGAAATCGTATTCCACGGGGAGCGATGAAGCCTTGAGAGCCAGGGGTTCGATGACCCTGCGTTCCGGATCGTCGATCAGGACGAGGATATGGGGAAGCTCCATGGGCGCGTTTTCCCGTATCCGCATACGCGGCGGGATGCGGGAAACGATGGTCCCTTCCGTGGCGCGGATGAGGGTTGTCGATCCTTTACCATAGTCGTACATTTCGAGATCGAGGGCCCCCACCAGTCCCCACCTGATATGCCCCGCCGCGCCGAAACTGCGTTTTACGAGCATGAATTGCTCGCCAGTCTGCCGCAGAACGCCTTTCGAGAGGTATGCGGCCATCGATTCCCTGATTGCGCGTATCCGTTCCTGGGAGTCGGAGTCCTCCAGGAACGCCTCAGGGAAGATGAGGCGCAGGGTCGAGGGAGCCTTTCCCACGAAACGATCCACCTCTTTCCAATATTCCCTCTCCGATGTGTATTGATCACAGGCCACCACGGCCCACTTGGTCATGTCGACGTTTTCCGCCGGGAGAAGGAGTTTCGGCACTCGCAATCCGAGACGTGCCAGCCTTTTCTCTGTTGTTTCCATTCCGGTTCCTCCTGGATAGAGAAAGTACACCTCAGAGGAGAAAAGGGCAAGAATGCCGTAGGCCGAGGTATTGAACAAGAACGACATCATAGGTACTGTTTCCCTAGATATGAAAGCGCTTCGGCGGGATCTTGACCTGGCGACCGGCGGAAAGCCGTGCCTCTCCGAACCCCTTCTCTTCCTCGACCTTTCGCATCTCCACCCTGTTCCCGAACGTCTGTGCGACATCTTTCTCGCGGCGAAGAAGCGCGGATGCGCAGGTGTCGTCGTCAACTGGGGGGGAAGTTTCCCTTGGACCGTGAACCGATCCATGAGAAACGAATTCGCCTTTCCCGAAGAGGTGATCGCGGGAATCGCAGCTTTTACGGCACGCGCGGGAATCTCCCTGATCCCCTACCTTCCCCCGCCGGATAGGATGGGGTTCGCCCGGTCGACAGACTGCAGATCCTTCTTCGAGGGCGATCCCCGTACCCCCGCTCTCCTCGATCCTTCGCGGCCGGGAGTTCTCTCCTTCATCAAGGCCGTGCTCGCGGACCAGCTTGAACTCCTTCCAAATGCCCCGTTTTTCGCCGCCGATTGCAGCGCGGCTCCGGAAAAGAGGAATATCCTCCGGGACTCCCTGCGGGAATTCGCCGTGTCCCGCGGGATAGGTCTCGTGACGCGGATCGGCGGAACGTGGCGGTATGACGCGACGCCGCAGGATGATGCCGAAAGCGGCAAACCGACCGAGACCGACGGTTCTGACTTGACCGCCTTATGCGATCCCCAGGGAGAGCCTTTCGTTTTTTCCGATCCGGCCGCGTGGGATCGCCTGCTCGGCATTCTCGGTTTGGACGGCGAAGCCCCCCCGGAGCTCGATGGATTCCGGAAGCGTGGCTCCGCCGCCTTCCATGATCTGGATTCCATCCTGGCGACAATCTGGGCCACCCTCCGGGAGACCAAGGAGGCGCTTCTCATGATCTCCCAGGGGATCCCCTGTCTCGATTACCGGAGAATCCTCCTTGCCGCCAGATCCGCGGCCATCGAGGCTTTAACGGACGAGGCGGAAGCGAGGAGCGCGGATGTCTATGACGCGTATCGGCAGATCTTTCCCCCGGATATGCTCTTCCGATACCTCTTTTCGCTGGTAGAAGCGGCACGCGAGGAGACTGCGGCAATCGTGCGCAAGATTCGGCAGGCCCTGCCCCTGTCTCCTGAGAGCGGCGCTTCGATTGACTGCTTTTCTTCTCCCGAAACGGGAGAGGAACCGTAGAGCCGGTATGGACGAGGAATACCGCCTGCGTGATATGGTCTCCCGCCAGATCTCCCAGCGAGGGATAGACGACCATCGGGTCATCGCGGTCATGAAAACAATTCGGAGGGATCTCTTCATCCCGACCGAGAGGAGGATGGAGGCATTCGGGGACCATCCGGTTCCCATCGGGTACGGACAGACCATCTCCCAGCCCTACATCATCGCGCTCATGACCGCCTCCCTCTCCCTCACCGGAACGGAGAAGGTGCTTGAGATCGGAACCGGCTGCGGGTATCAGACGGCGATCCTCGCCCGCCTTTCGGCCTCCGTCCATACGGTGGAGATTCGAGAGCCTCTCTACAGGATGGCAATGGAGAACCTGCCCTCGGAGGAATACGGGAACGTTCGCTTCCATCTGGGAGATGGATTCGAGGGAGTGCCCGACGAGGCTCCGTTCGACCGGATCATCGTGACCGCCGCAGCCCCCCGCGTTCCGGAAACCCTTCTTTCCCAGCTCGGGGATGGGGGAAAGATGGTCATCCCTGTCGACGAGACTGGAACCGGCACGAAGGGGCAGGATCTCCTCCTCATCGAAAGGAAAGGAGAGAAACGGTACGTGAATAGTCTCTGCCCGGTCAGGTTCGTTCCTATGATCGGCAAGGTTCAGGATAGAGGAAAAACGGATTCCAGCAGAAGGAGGGGCAGATGAAGATTCCATTGCGAAGCGACACGACGACCGTGGGGAGGAGGATGGCCGGCGCCCGCAGTCTCTGGCGGGCGAACGGGATGAAGGAGGATCAGTTCGGAAAGCCGATCATCGCCGTTGCGAACTCGTTCACCCAGTTCGCTCCAGGCCATGTCCACCTGAACGGGGTAGGCCAATACGTGAAGGGGATTATCGAGAAACAGGGCTGTTTTGCCGCGGAATTCAACACCATCGCCATAGACGACGGCATCGCCATGGGACACGGCGGAATGCTGTACTCGCTTCCCTCGCGCGAGCTGATCGCGGACAGCGTGGAATACATGTGCAACGCGCATCGG
>CAZPZF010000289.1:0-3824 GCA_964590705.1 uncultured Spirochaetales bacterium
GTTCTCCTCCCCGTTCGACGCGCTGGACGCGGGGATCGGAATGGTGCATCAGGAATTCTCCCTCATCCCCGGATTCACGACAACGGAAAACATCCTGCTGAACAGGGAATCGACAAAGAAGAGCCTCCTCGTCGAGGTCTTCGGAGAGAGGATCGAGACCCTGGACCCCTCCGCGATGAGGAAACGCGCGGACGCGGCTATCGAGAAGCTGGAGTTCGCCCTTGATCCCCAGATGATTGTGGCGGAGATGCCCGTGGGGCACAAGCAGTTCACCGAAATTGCCCGGGAGATCGTGCGGGAGAACATCAAGCTCCTCGTGCTCGACGAACCGACCGCAGTTCTCGGTGAATCCGAGGCGGAGATCCTCCTTCGATCTGTGAAAAAGCTCGCCTCGGAGGGAATCGCGGTGATCTTCATCTCCCACCGCCTCGCCGAGGTCCTCTCGACCGCGGACAGGGTCGTGGTTCTCAGGGACGGGGCTGTTGTGCGGGACGCGGATACCAGGAGTGCGAGCATCCCTCAGGTCGCCGAGTGGATGGTGGGCAGGGACATCTCCGAGACACGGGTATCCGGAAACGGCGCGCACAGAGCGGAGGCAGCCCCGCCGATCATGACCATCGAGCACCTCTGGGTGGATATGCCCGGCGAGATCGTGCGTGATTTTTCAATCGAGGTGCGGGAAGGGGAGATCCTCGGGATCGGCGGTTTAGCCGGCCAGGGGAAGCTCGGCATACCGAACGGGATCATGGGCCTCTATCCAGCCGGCGGAACCGTGACCCTGGCGGGAAAACCGCTCGCCCTCGGCGACCCTCGAGCAGCTCTTCAAGCCGGTATGGCCTTCGTTTCCGAGGATCGCAGGGGGGTGGGTCTGCTCCTCGACGAGCCGCTCGACTGGAATATCGTATTCACGGCCATGCAGATCCAGGGCAGATACCTGAAGACCTGGTTGGGCGGGCTGCTCGCCTTCCGCAACGACAAAGAGATCGCCGCCGCGGCCCGGGAGTATATAGCGGCGCTGGACATCAAGTGCGTCAGCGAAAGACAGAAGGCTATGGAACTTTCCGGAGGCAACCAGCAGAAGATCTGCCTTGCCAAAGCCTTTGCCGTGCGGCCCAAGCTCCTGTTCGTCTCGGAGCCGACGCGCGGAATCGACGTCGGCGCCAAGAGGCTGGTCCTGGACACGCTGCGCAAACACAACGAGGAATACGGAACGACCATCGTGATGGTTTCCTCGGAACTCGAGGAGCTTCGCGCGATCTGCCATCGGATCGCCATCGTGGACGAGGGGAGGCTCTCCGGCGTGCTTCCTCCCACGGCAAAGGCGGCAGACTTCGGCCTCCTCATGGTAGGCGAGGGAAAGAAGGGGGTTTCGCAATGAGCCGAGTGAGAAGCTTCATCGCCAGAATCGGATGGCCGCGTGTCATCATCGCCCTCTTTCTTCTTGCCCTCTTCATCGCCGCGCCGTCGGTCAAGGTGAGGATAGACACATCCCTCAGCGATACCTTCGTCCGTTTCGGCATGAACGCGATCATGGTTCTCGCCATGATCCCCATGGTCCAGGCGGGGTGTGGACTCAACTTCGGTCTCCCCCTGGGCATTATCGCCGGCCTTCTCGGCGCGGTCTTCACCATCGAGATGGGGTTCACGGGAGCGGCCGGATTCATCACGGCCCTGGCCATCGCATCGGCCTTTGCCGTGGTCTTCGGTTTCGGGTACGGCGCGCTATTGAACAGGGTCAAGGGAGACGAAATGATGATCGCCACGTACGTGGGTTTCTCGTCCGTGGCCTTCATGTGCATGATGTGGCTCCTCCTGCCCCTCCACAGCCCCAACATGATCTGGGGATACGGTGGAACCGGGCTGCGTACGACGATCACGGTCGAGGGGTACTGGCTTAAGATCCTCGACAATTTCCTCGCGGTAAGAATTGGCGAGTTCTTCGTGTTTCCCACGGGCATGATTCTCTTCTGCGCCCTGATGTGCCTCCAAGTGTGGGGCGTTTTCAGGACCTAGACCGGGACCGCCCTGACCGCGGTCGGATCCAATCCCGATTTCGCACGGGCGTCGGGCGTCAAGATCGACAGGATGCGGACCATATCGGTCATCCTCTCCACCTGGCTCGGAGCCGTCGGGATCCTCGTGTACCAGCAGTCGTTCGGGTTCATCCAGCTCTACATGGGTCCCTTTTATATGGCCTTTCCCGCCGTGGCCGCGATCCTTATCGGCGGGGCTTCGGTGAACAAGGCGACCATCACCAACGTGGTCATCGGGACCCTTCTGTTCCAGGGTATCCTGACCATGACCCCTTCGGTCATCAACAGCGTCATCCAGACGGACATGTCAGAGGTCATCAGGATCATCGTTTCCAACGGGGTCATCATCTACGCGCTCACCAGGAAGAACAAGGCAAGGGGGCTCACATGAAAGAGGAAAAGCGTTCTGTAGCGAATAACCCCTCCGCCGGGTCGAGATCGATCGGTGAAGCCGTTCGCCGTTTCCTGTCGGGGAACCTGGTTCCCATCATGTTCATCATCCTGAGCGCGGTGGCCATTCCTTTTTCCGGTTTCTCGATGGGATACCTGATCCAGGAGCTCAACTTCGGAATGGTCCTGGGAGCGATGGCGGGCCAGATCGGCCTCATCCTCGTGACCGATTGGGGCGTTGTCGGGATTCCCGGTCGCGTCCTCTCGGCGATCATCGCCACTCCCCTCGCCATCCTCCTCGGGATCATGTGCGGCAAGATCCTGAACATGGCTAAAGGGCGGGAGATGGTCACCGGTTTCATCCTGGCGTTCTTCGTGGACGGCCTCTACCAGCTCGTGGTCCTCTACGGCATGGGGAGCGTCATCCCCATCGGATCCCCGGAACTGGTTCTCTCCCGCGGCTACGGCATCAGGAACGCAATCAATCTCATCGGAATCAGGCAGACCATAGACGACCTCATTCCGCTGCGGATCGCGGGGGTCAAGATTCCCCTCATGACCTTCGTCGTCATCGCCTGCCTGTGCCTCTTCATCGCGTGGTTCAGGAAGACGAAGCTCGGCCATGACATGAGGGCGGTGGGACAGGACATGGGTGTCAGCGACGCCGCGGGTATTCCCGTGGAGAGGACCAGAATCGTCGCCATCATCATTTCCACGGTCCTGGCCTGCTACGGCCAGATCATCTACCTCCAGAATATCGGTACCATGAACACCTACTCGAGCCATAGCCAGGCCGGCATGTTCTCCATCGCGGCCATCCTCATCGGCGGGGCGAGCGTGTCCAGGGCGTCGATCTCCAATGTGTTTGTGGGGGTTATCCTCTTCCATCTCATGTTCATCGTTTCCCCCATGGCGGGCAAGGCGATCATCGGCTCCGCGATGCTCGGCGAATACTTCCGCGTGTTCATCTGCTACGGCATCATCGCCATCGCGCTCGTGCTTCACGCGTGGAAGCGGATGAAGGAGAAGGAGCGGCAGCGGATGCTCCTCCGGCAGGGGGCTGGAACGGGTTCTGCGGCAGGCACGGCGGGAACGAATGGGAGGGAGGGCGTATGAAGACGAAACAGAGGCGCGCCCTTATCCGAATCGCTCTCGTCCTCGTAGTCATCGCGTTTTCCGCGTTTCTCTTCGTGGCGGGTAAGGAGCACACGGTGCTCCTGGACAACAAGGCCGTCTCCCTAAATGGGACCGATTACGCTCCCTTCGACAGAATCGTTATAGACGCCGGCAGGGGAAAGACCATAGAGCTCTATCCCCGGGACAGGGACAAGCTTACCACTATGGGCAGGAGCGTTCGGCTTTCCTTCGAGACCTACGACAAGCGAGGGCAGCTTATCGGCC
>CAZPZF010000290.1:0-2168 GCA_964590705.1 uncultured Spirochaetales bacterium
TATTGGCAGCCCGTGAGCTTCATGGGGATGAACCTTTACATCATCTGCGATCCCGCGGCGAAGAAGAAAAAGAGATCGGACTACACATCTTTTTTTGTAATCGGATTAGGATCGGATCGGAATTATTACATCATCCGAATCGTACGGGACCGCTTGAATCTTACCGAACGCTCCCGGGTACTCTTCAGCTTGCATCAGCAGTACAACCCTGTAGGCGTAGGCTATGAGGAATACGGGCTCCAGGCTGACATAGAGCACCACCAAGAACGAATGGAGCGGGACAATTACCGTTTCACAATCGTACCACTTCACCGGCCGCTTTCCAAGGAGGACCGGATCCTGACACTGGTTCCGCTTTTTGAGCAGGGGAGGATATACCTACCGCACAATATGCCGTATGTGAATTACGAGAGCAAGGCGCAGGACCTCGTGAAGATATTCATCGACGAGGAGTACAAGGCATATCCCTATTGCGCTCATGACGACATGATCGACTGCCTGTCACTCATCACCGATCAGAAGCTGGGAGCGACCTTCCCGAACAAGGAGAGGATATTCTTCGACAAGGAACCGGAATATGATCCGCTGCATTATTAAATAAAAAAACACTTGACATTTTAAATATAGCCATGGCCCATACTGAATATGGAGACCATCAAGGAGCCGACAGCGCAGGATCAGGAACTCTGTACACGGCTGCAAAGTCACCTCGCATTTCTCAAAAACGAACGTCAGCAATTCGAACCACTGTACGACGAAGTCTACGAACTCACTATTCCCGATCGGGAGTTTTCCGAGCTCTCCGATCGTAACAATACGAAAAAGGGAATGACCACTTACACCGGGAAAGGGATCACCGCCCTTTCCCTTCTCGTGAACGGGCTCCACGGCTATCTGGTTTCACCTGCCATTCCCTGGTTCCGGCTCGGGATCAAAAACCCGCTTGTACGGCGAATTCCGATGGTGGCCGACTGGCTTGAAGAGGTTGAGACGATCTTCTACGAGTGTTTCAACAATTCCGGGTTCTACCAGGCCATCGCGGAGTATTTCGCTGATGGCGCCACGACCTACGCCACCATATCAATCGAGTATGATCAGGAAGAAGACGCCGTTGTTTTCCGGACGATTCACCCGAAGGAAATATACATAGCCGAGGACGCGACAAAGCGCGTACGGATCGTTTTCCGCCTTTACCGGATGACCGCGTACGAAGCCTATCAGATGTTCGGGGACAACGCCGGCAGGCAGATCCGGGAAGAGATGAAAACCAATCCGTTCCAGTACCATACCTACCTTCACGCCGTGTATCCGCGCAAGATGCGGGACCCGCGGCGGGAAGATAATCTCAATATGGCCTATGAATCGGTTCACATCAACCAAGACGAAAGCCGGATCATGAGGACGTCAGGGTATCGCCAGATGCCGTACCTTGTATGGCGCTGGGCGCAGAACTCCGGATCGGTCTACCCCCGAACACCAGGAGTCAACAGCCTGGTAGATATGCTCCGGCTCAACGCGCTTTCCAAGAGCCAGATGAAGGCGGTACAGCTTGCGATCGAGCCGCCCCTGAATGTCCCCGAGGAGATGAAGGGACAGGTCCGGTTCGTTCCCCAGGGATTGAATTACTACAAGACCTCACAGGGTATCAGCCCCATCCAGACTTCGATCAACTACCCCCTCACGAAGGACGTCGAGGACAAGATCGACCTCGCTATCGAGACGAACTTCTACATGGATTTTTTTCTCATGTTGGCCAGGGCCCAGAAGGAAATGACGGCTCGGGAAGTCATCGAGCGACAGGGAGAGAAGGCCGCGGTCCTCGGAGCGGTCATCGGGCGCTTGAATAACGAGTGCATGAATCCCCTGTTTGACCGCGTATGGGACATCCTCGAACGGGCGGGAAAGATTCCGCCCCCGCCGGCTGCGCTGATTGAGTCGGCCGGGGGGACCCGGATCGACGTCGAATACATCGGACCGCTTGCCCAGGCGCAGAAGCGGTACCATCAGACCCAGGGAGTCATCGCTGGCCTCCAGACGGTCGCGTCCATCGCGCAGATGGATCCGAACGTCATGGATATTGTGAACATGGACGAAGCGGTACGGTACGCATTGGAAAATGCGGGGATGCCGCAGAAAGCGGTCAGGGAAACCAACGAGGTTCAGAAGAT
>CAZPZF010000290.1:2268-3815 GCA_964590705.1 uncultured Spirochaetales bacterium
GAAGACGGGAAACGGCTTCTTGGATATCTACTGACTTCCCTTGGGTACTGGAAAGAAGCCCAGACTGACGAGGAAGTCATTCTACGGAATTACGGGTGCTGGCTGTTACGGAAGTGCGGATTCCGGCCGGAGATCGAATTGCATCTCAACATGGCCGTAAACGCGTTGACCGAAATGCCAGTCATATCGTGATAAGGAGATTTGCTTTATGGCAGACGAAAACGGCGCGGCCAATGACCTGTTGACCGAAGGGGTAACGTTCGATCAGCCAACCTCACAAGGGGTAACAGATCCGGCGCCAACCCATCAGGGAGCAGATAATCAGAAACCGCAGGGACCTGATGCGAGCGCTTCTGCGCCAGCTTCAGTGGAAGAACTACTCCGCGACAACCCGTGGATGGCTCAACTACCGGCTGACCTGAAGAATCAGGAGACCTTGACCAAGCTCGCCAAATTCAAGAATGGATTCGGAGATCTTGGGAAAGCGTACCTTGAGCTCGAAGGGAGGCTTGGCGAGACCATAGCTGTCCCCGGAGGAAAAGCGTCCGCGGAGGACTGGAACCGGTTCTATTCCCGTATGGGAAGACCGGAGACAGCGGACGGCTACAAGCTCGAAGTACCGAAGGATCTCAATGTCAAGATTCCCGATGAGCTCGTGAAGGAACTCAAACAGGCCGCTTTCACCGAAGGGCTGTCACAGAAGCAGGCGCAGCAGATGTTCGGATGGTATTCCACGCTTCTGGACAAACAGCAGAAGGTGATAGAGACAGCCCGGGTAGAAGCCCGGAAGCTGACAGAAAAAGCGCTCCGGGATGAATGGGGGGCAGAATATCCGGCGAAGATTAACGCGATGAAGAACGCGGTTGTCAGGTACGGGAGTCCCGAATTCGTCAAGTTTATCCGAGAATCGAGCCTGGGGAATCACCCGGAATTTATCCGCATTTTCGCCAAGATCGGCGAGACGATCGGGGAGGACCGGATTCCCGGCCATACGAACCCGACCGGCGGGATGAAGAGTCCGATATACGGGAGAACCGGTATCTAAAGCTGATAGCCCGTCCTGAAAAAGAACATTCAGGAGGGCATCACAATGTCCACTCTTACCATTGCTTCCCAGCTGACCCTCGTGGAGCTGGCGAAGCGCACGTTCAACGGCGACATCCTCAACGTGGCCGAGGTCATGACCAAGAGGAACGACATCCTCAAGGAAATGTTGTGGATCGCCGCCAACGGAGACAACAACCACGTCTTCACCAAGCGGGTATCTCTCCCCGGCGGAAATTGGAGAGATTTCAACGAAGGTGTTGACCTCGAAGCGAGCCAGACCGAGCAGGGCGAAGAGCCAATCAAGCTCCTGAACTCGTTTTCCGAGATCGACGTCGAATATCTAAAGCGATTTCCTGACAGGCAGAAAGCAAGAAGGAGTGAGGACGCGGCCTTCATCGAAGGGCTCGGACAGACCCTCGCATCCGCGTTCTTCTACGGGAACAATGTCGTCAACCGGAAGTCCATTCTCGGGCTTTCCAACCGCTCCGCGTGGAACGACA
>CAZPZF010000291.1:0-2691 GCA_964590705.1 uncultured Spirochaetales bacterium
ACCCCCGTTTCTACACTCGCCTGGAGCCTGATGTTGTCGAGAGTCTCCTTCTCGGTGATCTCCGCGACCAGCGAAACCGCGGATTCCCCCGCGCCTACCAGATAGACCGCGTTTCCCACCTCGACGAGGTGAAGGGAGCGGTTCCCCCCGAGGCTCTGAGACGAGAGGACTTTGAGAAGCCGGGTCTCGCCGATCTTCGGCGCGCCTGCCTTTCTCAGCAGCTTATAGAGGAGATAGATGACACCGATGACAGCGGCGAAGATGAGGAGCATGCGGATGAAGTCCCAGAAGGAGAAGAGCGATCCCCTGGCCGTTTCTGGAAGGGGAATGGTCTCCTCTCCGCCGCCGATCGGCATCAGCGACTCGTCGGGAAGGGTATTTCCTGCATCGGGATTGGAGGCGCTCTGCGCGGCGGCAGCGGCGCCTGTGGCCGTCGACTGAGAATGGATCGCTCCCGCTCCCGCCGCACACAGCAACAGGACCAGAAGAACCATGCGAATCTTTGTCACGTTCCCCTCCCCAAACGAAACGCCCGAGGGCGTTTAGAGCATGTCCGACATCCTCTCCATGGGTGAAACGATCTCCGTCACCCGGACGCCGAAGTTTTCATCTATGACGACTACCTCGCCTTTGGCGATCAGTTTATGGTTCACGAGGATATCGACAGGCTCGCCCGCCAGTTTATCCAGCTCGATGATCGTACCCTCTCCCATCCCCAGGATGTCCTTGATGAGCCGCTTGGTGCGTCCCAGCTCGACGGTCATCTCCATGTAGACGTCCATGAGGAGGCTGATGTTCCCCTGATCCCCGTGGCCTCCGCCCGCGACGAGCGAGGGGAACTGGACCGGCTGTACGTTCGGCGCTGCCATCCCCGTCATGCCGCCCATGGGCATCCCCATCGGCTGCTGCATGAAGCCCTGGGGCGCGAACTGCTGCTGCGGGACGAATTGGTGCTGCGGGGCGAACTGCTGTTGAGGCGCGAACTGAGTCTGAGCCGCAGCCTTGGGTGCCCCCTGTGCGCCCTTCCCCTTCGCCGGCGCGGGTCCCGCCGACGAGCCGACGAGATCCTTGACCATAGGGGCGGGAAAAATCTCGACGATGTCAGAACCGTTTTCCCCATCGATATCAGTCGCGTAGGACACCTTTACGAAGGTTCCCTGCGGAATCGTCATCATCCCCTTCTTCAGCTTCTTGGCTTCCACGGGCGCGGTGAGGATGTTCCTCCCGGTCTTGTCGCCCATGATGGTCACGGCGGAGCCGCAGATGGTGTTTCCCGCTTCCTCGAGGGCTGAAAGGGCAGCCTCGTTCAGCTCCACCCCTTCCTGGCCCATCATGAGAGAGGCGACCTGAGTGGCGATGTCCGGAGTGAAGAGGTAGGAATGGATGCCCTCGATCCCCAACTGGAAATCCCCCCTGACTTCCACGACTTCCTCGGGGAGCCCCATGAGAAACTCGTCCTTGGAAACGAGTTCGATGACCGGCTTCTGCATATTCACGTTCTTGCCGACGAGGCCGGAGAGGTTGGAGGCCTGAGATGCGACGATCTCCCCGAGAAGGTTCTCGAGGGCCGAGATCTCCGAGCCGGAGAGCACGGGAGGTTCGGCCGATGCGCCGATCCCGGCCGTATCCAGGCTGCTTCCCTGCAAGAGGGCGTCTATTTCATCTTGTGAAAGGGATCCGTCGCTCATGGTTACTCCTCTCCTTCCGCGGCCAATTCCTCAATCTCTTCCTTGGCGAAGTCTTCCAGGAACCTGACGATCTGCACGGCTATCTTGGTGCCCACGATTCCCGGCCTGCACAGGAATTTCTCCCTATTGCCCACCTTCAAGATCATCGGGTCGGTTGTCTTGGTGTTAGAAAGCCGAACGATATCCCCAACCCGGAGAGCGAGGACATCCTTGACCATGAGGTTCATTGATCCGATCTCTGCGACAACTGGGATATCGACCGTGGACAGCCGCTCCTTCAGGATGTTCAGGTTTTCGGTGGTCGCCCCGCTCCTCACGGACGAATACATGTACTGGGCGGAAAGTTTCGAAATGATGGGCTCGATGGTGAGATAGGGGATGCAGAAGTTCATCATCCCCTCCTCCTCGCCGACCTTGGTCTCCAGGGTGACGAGAACGACCATCTCCGTCGGGGGAACGATCTGGGCGAACTGCGGGTTCGTCTCGATCTGCCCGAGCCGCGGTCGAAGATCGATGACCTGGCTCCACGCCTCGCGAAGGTTGCCCAGGATCTTTACGATGATCCCTTCCATGACCGACTGTTCGATGTCCGAAAGGTCCCGGCTGATCTTGGTTCCCTTGCCCTGGCCGCCGAAGAGGCGGTCGATGATCGAAAAGGTGACCGAGGGGTCTATCTCGAGGACCGCGGAGCCCTTCAGTGGATCCATGTTGATGATGCCGAGGGTCGTTGGATTGGGGATCGACCTGATGAACTCCTCGTAGGTGAGCTGGTCGACCGATGCGACATGGACGGTGGCGATGCTCCGCAACTGCGCGGAAAGGGCCGTGGTGGTCAGACGCGCGAAGGTTTCATGCATGATGGAGACGGTGCGGATCTGTTCTTTAGAGAACTTATCGGGCCGCTTGAAGTCGTAGATCTTGATCTTGCGCTGGTCCGCGGCCTTCGTGACCTCTTCCGTCTCGATGTCACCGGTCGATATCGCAGTGAGAAGCTGGTCTATTT
>CAZPZF010000291.1:2701-3814 GCA_964590705.1 uncultured Spirochaetales bacterium
ACAATACTTCATTCATGAAGCTCCGCCTCTACCCTCCCGAACGGCTCTAGAATTCGATGATATTGTACTCGATGATCGCGATATCCTGGACCTTCCCCTGGCTCATGATCTGGTTGATCCGCCTCTTCAATTCCTCTTTGATCTCCATCTCGTACCCTGATCCTAGTTCGGAGATCGGCTTTTCGCTGAAGTATCTCCGCACAAGATCGATGATCTGCGGGGTGCGCGCCACCAGTTCGGTCTGGATCGTCTTATTGTCCTTCTCATAACCGAGCTGAACCCGCACGATAACCGTCGCTGGATTCCTGTCCGCCGTCTTGCCTCTGACCTCGTCCACGTCGAACCAGGAATAGACCGGAACGCTCTTCGCGTACTCGGGAGAGGAACTGATTGCGGTCTTGGACTTGGCTCCTTTGTTCACGATGCTCATCGTGATGAGAACGACCGATACGATGAAGATGATCGCCGCAACGGCGATCGCCACCCATTTGAGTATCTTCAGGACAAAAGCGGGAAGAAAGCCCCCTTTCTTGCCAACCTCGAGGTCGGAACCGCCGCCCGCTTCCTCGTCGAGAAACCCTTCTTCATCTGCCATAATCCGCTCCTGCCATTCCCTTGCAGTGATTGCCTGCGCAAAAATTTATCAGAAAAACAGACGTTCTGCAAACCCTTTTCATGTCCACATCCGGACCGATCCTACTGATGTCCCTCCAGGAGGATCACGATATCCACCCGCCTGTTGTAGGCGCGCCCCTCGGGAGTCTCGTTGCTCATGAGGGGAACCGTGTCCGCGAAACCCGCCACCTGGAATTGTGTCTCCGAAACGCCGAATTCCGTCAGATACTTGAGCACGTTGATCGACCGGGCGGCCGAAAGCTCCCAGTTGGTCGGCCATTCGCTCCCCGGATCGGTCGGAGTCGAATCCGTATGCCCTTCTATCCGGAACTTCCTGTCGGGAAGGCTCTTGAGGAGGGAGGACAAGCGGATGAGAAGCTCTCGCGTCTCCTCGATCTCCACCTCCGCGCTCGCCGGCCTGAAGAAGGCGTCACCCGCCAGCGTGATGATGAGGCCCCGCTCGTCCTCCGTCACGCGTATCTTGTTCGACTTGATCTC
>CAZPZF010000292.1:0-3779 GCA_964590705.1 uncultured Spirochaetales bacterium
AAGGACTTCACCTGAAACCCGGTCCCGGGGTTGCGAATGAGGGCTCTCCGCGGAGAGCCCTTGTTTTCATATCTATTGACAGGAAAAGATTTATTTGATAGTGTGATTTCTCACGTAATCCTTTTGGTACATATGGAGGCATTCCCAATTGGCTGGAAGATCATCGGCAGAAAAACGCCATAACCAGAGTGAGGTACGCAGACAGCGGAACCGTGGAACCAGGAGCGCGGTAAAGACCGCCAACAAGAAATTCGTGGCGGCTGTTCAGGAAAAAAACCGGGAAGCGGCTCTTAAGCTGTATGCCGAGTTCGAGAAACTCATCGATACCGCCGGGCAGAAAGGGGTCTACCACAAGAACACCGTTGCACGCAAAAAATCAAGAATGCATAAGCTCCTGAATCAGCTTTCTCCGTCTGCGGCACAGTGACACAGCTCTCTCTGAGGGAGATCCTCATTTAGATAAGGAACTACGGTGAGCGAAGAAAAACTCACGAAAGCGGAGATCATCACCAACATTGCGAACCGGCTCGATCTGAACAAGAAGGATGTCCACAGGGTTCTTGACGGTCTTTTCGATGAACTGAAGACAGCACTGCAGGCTGATATGACTGTCGAGTTGCGCGGCTTCGGAACGTTTGAGATTCGAACGCGTAAGGGAAGAGAAAAGGCCCGCAATCCGAAAACAGGCGCGGTCGTTCCGGTAAAAGCCCACGGCGTAGCGGTATTCCGGCCCGGCAAAGAATTGAAGACCCTTGTCTGGAACCTCAGATCATAAGGCCATGAAAACCGGATCGTCGATCCGGGAGAAAGCTGGCAGAAAACCCCTGACCCTCCTGTTTCGAGAGATCTGTTTCCTGCTCGCGTCATCCCTCCTGTTTACGCTTTCCTTTCCAAATATCATCGCCGTAAATGGGATCTTTCCGCTTGCTTTTCTCTCTCTTGTTCCGCTTTTTCTCGCGTTGGAAACCGCCGGCTGGATCCGGATCTGGATATACGGTTTCGGCTATGGTCTCGTGACCTACGGGCTCTTCAACTACTGGCTGGTGACGTTTCACCCTCTGGCCATTCTCATCGTTCCCCTCATCTACGCGGTTTACTTCACTTTATTACTTCCCGTGTTGAAATTTACCGGAACACTCTTTCCGCGATACCGGTTCATCGCGTATACACTCGTCTGGATCGGGTATGAGTATCTGAAAACGCGCGGTTTTCTGGGATATGCGTACGGAATAATCGGGTATTCCCAGTTCCGGTTCCTTCCCCTCATCCAGACCGCGTCCTTCTCCGGCGTATGGGGTGTCTCTTTGCTCGTCGTTTTTCCCCAGTCGCTGCTGGCCCAGCGCTTGTCTTCGCGCTTCAGGGGCACGGCTCCTGAGCATGGACATGACCTGAAGTTAAGCACGTTCCGGACTGTGTGGATCGGGTACGCAGCGGTATTCCTCTCCGTTCTCGTGTACGGCGCTATTCCCGGTCGCTTCGAGACGTCGCGGCACTGGAAAACCGCCTTGATCCAGCAGAATGTCGACCCCTGGCGCGGAGGAGTACGCGCGTACAGACAGTCACTCGACGTATTGAAAAGGCTTTCGTCCGAAGCGGTGCGGGAAGATCCCGATATCGTTATCTGGTCAGAGACCTCCTTCGTTCCGGCGATAGACTGGCACCTCAGGCATAGAACCGACCGAGAGTCTTACCTTCTGGTGAGTGAACTTATCGAGTACCTCGCAGACCAAAGCGTTCCGTTCTTCGACGTCAACGACGATGGAAGGCGGAGACGGGAATCGGGCGGACAAGAGGTCTGGATCGACTATAACGCTGCCCTGGTATGGAACAACGGGCGTTTCGAGGAGAAGATCTACCGGAAGGTACATCTCGTGCCTTTTACCGAGCATTTCCCCTATGAAAAGACCTTCCCCGGCATACACGCGCTTCTCAGGAAAGCCGATACCCATTTCTGGGAAAAGGGAGAACAGTTCTCCGTTTTCCAGGCCGCGGGAGTTTCCTTTGCAACACCGATTTGTTTCGAGGATACGTTCGGATACATTTCAAGAGAATTCGTCCGGAACGGCGCCGAGGTGATCGTGAACCTCACCAATGATTCCTGGTCCGGCTCGATTCCGGCCGAGATGCAACACATGGCCATGGCCGTGTTCAGGGCCGTGGAAAACCGGAGGACCGTCGTGAGGAGCACGAACGGGGGAATTACCTGCTACATCACGCCCCAAGGAAGGATTCCCCGAATCCTCGAACCGTTTACGGCAGGCTATATCGTTCCGGAAGTCCCCGTGTACACGGAAAGAACAACGCTCTATACACGATACGGAGACTGGCTCGGGATTGCCGCAGCTTGTTCGGCTGGGCTCATGCTCATCATCGGGTGCGGTTTGAGAATCACGTGCAGGATACGGAAGCGAATTGACAAGAGCGGGCAAGTATAGGACAATGATACCGTGAGAGCGCAGTATGCCTGAAAAGATGAGGCTCCTCATCGTCGATGACGAACAGATGAGCCGAGATTTCTTCAACCTCATGTTCTCCAAGCTCGGTTTCATCGTCGAGCTGGCCGTTGACGGCGAGGAAGCTCTCGAAAAGGTAAAATCCTTCACGCCCGACATCATCATGCTCGATACCATCATGCCGAAGCTGTCGGGATGGAAAGTCACCAGGATCCTGAAGAATGATGAAGAGTACGCTGAATTCCGTGACGTCCCCATCATCATGTTCTCAGCCATGGATGACGTCAAAGACAAGATAGAAGGCTTCGAACTGGGTGTGGAGGACTACATCACCAAGCCTTTCAATTTTTCCGAGGTCCTGGCCAGGGTCCGCGCCGTCAGCAGGAACAGGGAGCTTCTTAAGGGGCTGCTGGAGAAGGAGAAGAGGATCGCCCAGATACGTGCGCTGAACGATTCCCTCGTTTTCTTCACCCAGCATCTGAAGCAGCCGATGAACGAGATGCGTGAACGAGCACAAAACCTGAGGATCGACGATCCAAAAGCCGTGCAAGCGTTCGTGGGAGACGTTCTTTCAGAAACGGATAAATTCAGCCTCTCCTTGGCCGCTCTCGAGGATGAGATAGCGGCTCTTTCCGGAGCGAACCAGAAGGAAGACGAAGCCAGGGGAACACTGCGCGATCTAGAGCGGAAATTTCAGAAGCATTTCGCCGAGATTGGTGAAAACTCCCTGGGGAAAAGAACGGGGGACACATGATTACCGAGACGAAGCAGAAACTATTGGATGCTTTTGCGGAGGGGTTGAAGCTGTACAAGCTGATGGATTTCGCGAAAGCCCAAAACGCTTTCATGGAAGCGTTGAAGATAGATCCCGAAGATGGACCCTCCAAGGTTTATTACGCCAGATGCAAATACTTTATTGAAAATCCCCCCCCGGAAGACTGGGACGGGGTTTTTGTCATGAAGACAAAATGATTCGAGTCCGCCTTCCATCCATAAAATAAACAGAGACACGGGCGATAGATATGGCAAAACAGCAAGAAAGCAGAACGAACGAATCGATCAGCACGACTCTCGGCAAGGAAACGGTTTTCCGGGGCACGATGAAATTCTCCAAATCACTGAAGATAGATGGCACTTTTGAGGGTGAAATCGATTCTTCCGGTTTTCTCTATGTCGATGAAAATGCGGTGGTAACCGCGGATATTAAGGTCCGGTCCATGATCATCGGCGGCACCGTACGCGGAAACATCGTGGCTACGGAGAAGCTTGAAATGCTTTCAACGGGACGGGTGTACGGGGATATACAAACCCCCCGCCTGCGTATCG
>CAZPZF010000293.1:0-3762 GCA_964590705.1 uncultured Spirochaetales bacterium
TCTTCATTCAAACCCCTGCCCAGCCCTT
The DNA here is from genome assembly GCA_964590705.1 of uncultured Spirochaetales bacterium. Taxonomy (GTDB): domain Bacteria; phylum Spirochaetota; class Spirochaetia; order CAZPZF01; family CAZPZF01; genus CAZPZF01. The sequence continues at coordinate 29 of CAZPZF010000293.1, forward strand.
CTTCTTCTCTCATGAAACATTGCCGCAGATCTGCGACGGCGGGTATCTGCTCCCGGCAGGCTCAGCCTCCGGAGGCGTTTTCCGGCAAAAGGGCACTGAAATTCCCATCCTTCCCCCTGCCCTTTCGGTGCGCGGCGAGCACATGAGGCTCAATCTCCTCTGCGCCGCCTCGATCGCGTTCCTGTACGGCTGCGACCCTGACATCATCCGCCGACAGGCCGGGAGTTTCGCCGGAATAGAACACCGGCTTGAAGAGGTGGCGATTGTTCGGGGAGTGATGTTCGTCAACGATTCCGCAGCGACTATCCCCGATGCCGCTGCCGCAGGTCTATCCAGTTTTACGGAACCGGTCATCCTGATCGCGGGAGGGGCGGACAAGAACCTCGACTTTACCGGCCTCGCTGATACCGCCAGGAAGGCAAAGGGCGTGGTCCTTCTCGCCGGATCCGCTACAGCCAAGCTGTCCGAGTCGCTCCGTGCCGCGGGAGTATCCTTCTCGGGACCCTTCACCTCCTTCCCGGAAGCGGTGAGCGCCGCTTTTGCATCAGCTGCGGCCGGCGACGTCGTTCTCCTCTCACCCGGCTGCGCGTCGTTCGGGATGTTCCAGAATGAATTCGAACGAGGAAAGCGCTTTAGGGAGATTGTACAAGGTCTGAAGGGGGCGGTATAATCTGCGTATGAGCGAACAAAGCGGCAGGAATGGAAGAATCCGGACCATCTCCCTCATCGTGGCAATCGCGTTGATGACGGGGGCGGTACCGGCTGTTTCCTCACAGGAATCCCAACCCGCCGGAACGCGCAATCCCTCCGTGGACATTCCCGGCGCCACTGCACAGATCCAGCAGCTGCAGAACTACAATGCCGAACTGAGTTCAACCATTGAAAAGCTCTCCACCAGGATCGTGACGAATCAGGAACGGATCACCCTGCTTCGGGAGGAGATGCAGAAACTGATCGAAGCAGCGGAACGCCTCCGCCTGAAGATGGAAAGCCTGGAAAAGACCCTTGCCGAGATCTACGACCAAGTACTCCGGGACCAGATCCTGGACGCGATCTCCAAGGGCAAGGCATTAATCGACCGTCTCAGGGAAAGAATCATGAAGGCGGATCAGGAGATAGGTTTGATAACCGTCTCCATAACGGAAGACGAGAAGACCATCGAAAACGCCAGAAAACGGCGAGAGGAAAACGAACGCACGATCGCCTTGCTCAAGGAAGCCATCAGCTTCACGCTCGAGGGACGGCAACAGATCGCCCCCGCGATAGAGGAACTCCTCAATACGATCCTTGAAACTGAGAAGCTTCTCCCCTCTCCTGCACGACCCTGACGGCGAACCGTCCCAAGGCTTCTTTTATCTTTGGCGGATTCCGCGTTTGAGTAGTTTCCTGAAATATCCCGCCCTCGCCTGCTCGATCCGCGCGTACAGGAGATACTCGAGGGGACGGCAAACCGCGTCCCAGCAGCCGGCCGTGTGCACGATCCTTCCGCCGAAACCGGTCTTGAATTGGAAGAGGCCGTGCATAGGATGCGATGGGTCGTCGTCTGGGGGTATCCCGAACATATCGTAGGAAACACACCCGGCGGCCTTTGCCAGGAGCATCCCCTCCCACTGGAGAAGGGATGATCCCATCAGGTTTCTGTGTTTATCAGCGGAGGCGCCGTATAGATAAATCGCCTGACTCCCGCAGACAGCTACGATGATGCCCCCGATCGGTTCACCGCCGTACTCCGCGAGGAGGAGGGTCACCGCGGGGACATCGCCAGATCCGCCGGGGTTGGAAAGCGCTTTATACGTGGGCGCGAGAAGCGCCGAATAGTACGCTTCGGAGTGAATCGTGATTCTGTCTCGAGCTGCTGTTTCTCTGTAGATGGAGTACCACACGGAGATCTCCCGCGCCTCGGCCCGGCGAACCGTGACACCCCTCTTCGCCGAGAGGCGTATGTTGTACCTGGTTTTTTGCCTCATCCGAGAGAGGATCGTGTCCGGGTCTGGAGACAGATCGACGATGACCGTATCCGGAGGCTGGATATCCACCATAGACTTCCTGAGAGGAGCCAACGCCCTCCGATTCACTCGCTCCTCTATTTCCCAGCCGAGATCGAACCTGATGACGATGACGCCCTCTGGAAGGAGGGGAAGGATGGCTCCTGCGACATCGGCGAGATAGGCGCCGTTTTTCAGCTCCTCCCGTTCGGGCGACCATCGGGGAATATATACGACGGTCCTGCCCAGCGGAAAACGCCGACAGAGGGCGACCAATGGGATTCCATCTACCAGGAAGCCATGCGGTTCCCAGCCAAAGGCGGCTTTATGAGATGCCCAGAACGAGGATTGGAGGAATCCGCCGGCGCTTCCAAAGGACTCCCAGGCCGCCGGTTCCGCAGTCACTCTCATGAAGGCCATCAAATCTCAGCCGACGGTCCCTTCCAGGACAGCGGTTGTTCTGAGCGGAATGCCGGCGCATTCCAACGGCGTATCCCCGACCATCACCACTCCGCCCCGCGCCCTGATCGGGACGCTGAAAAAGGTGTCAATATCGATGGTTTCCGGAACCGGCTCCGCCTGGTCATGATCGCCGGCGAGTTTGACAGCGGTTCCGGGAGCGGCGGTGCCCGCATCCAGGACTTCGACCTTTCCGGCACCGTCATTCGCGGCGAGAAGCATACCAGCGCTCACGACGCCCCGAAGTTTAGCAGGCTTGAGGTTGGCGGCGAGAACGATGTGCTTGCCGAGGAGCTCATCTTCGCGATAATGGGGGACGAGACCGGAAACGATCTGGCGTGTTTCGGTCCCGCAGTCGATCGTCTCGATGTAGAGTTTGTCCGCCTCGGGATGCCGCCTGATCGCGGTGATCTTGGCGACAATGAGGGTTATCTTCTTTCTGAACCGTACCTCGGGAGGGTCTGATGGAATCATCGGAGCTTCCACCGCGGCTTTTTCAGCGGTATTCCCACCGGCGGCCCGCGCGCTGTTTCCGGAACATCCGGTCTCCGAGGACTGCCCGCCCGCAGCGCGCTCCTTCTGGCTCCCCGAGAAGCGCAGACGGAAAGACTCGACCGCCTCGTCCTCGAGCCGGGAGAAGAGGATCTCGGGGCGGTTCACCTCGCCCACGCCGGTCTCGCTCCCCAGCAAGCCCCACGTCTTCTCCTTGATCCCGAGGAATTTGGATATCCGCTCGGCTGTCGTGGGGATGTACGGTTCCGTGAGAACACAGAGGTCCCGAATCAGGAGGGTGAGGGTACGGATGAGCGAATTCGTCCTTTCGGGATAAGCGGTTCGATTCTTCCACGGCTCGCCGTCCTGAAAGGCCTTGTTACCCAGCGAGGAGAGGAGGAAAATGGCTCGGAATCCATCGCGGAGCTCCGCCCGCTCCAGGTGCTCGGTGATTTCCGTCTCGAGCCGTTTCGCCTCGTTCCACAGTTCCGGTACGACGGGTGCCTCGGGCACCGTGCCGTCGTAGAACCGGTCCACGAAGGTAAGGGTCCGATTCACGAGATTGCCCAGGTTCCCGATGAGCTCGCCGTTCACCTTTTCCTGGAAATCTTTCCAGGTAAACAGGGCGTCGGACTTCTCGGGTCGGTTGTAGTAGATATAGAAACGCCACACGTCGGCGGGGATACCGGTCTCCATCGCGTCGCTTCCGAAGATCCCGATCCCCTTGCTCTTGGAAAACTTGCCCCCCTCGTAGTTCAGATACTCCGTGGAGGACATGTGATGAAGCATGGTCCATGG
>CAZPZF010000294.1:0-3761 GCA_964590705.1 uncultured Spirochaetales bacterium
CGCGGTGGCCTCAAGCTCCTCGGCCCGGTTCGCGCACCACGCCTGTACGGCCTTGGCCGTAACCGGAAGCGCCACTCCGGACGGAAAGACCCTCATCGGCATCTCCGGAGGCGGCGTATTGGAGATCGTGGACCGGATCATCCTCATCGCTTTCCCCGAAGAGGGACACAGCTACGTCACCCTGACGACCCCCGGAAGACCGGTGGACCAGGTGGCGCTCAATGGCGCGGGCCTGGCATACGTTATGACCGCCAACTTCAGCGACCCCACCCCGTGGGGAGTCATGCCCGAAATCGTGTGGCACTATATCGTGCAGTACTGCGGATCGATCGAGGAAGCCGGGGCGTACCTTGAAAAAACTGTTCCCCGTTCCGGGGCTATCGGCAACTTTATCATGGGAGACTCCACCGGTGAGATAGCGGTCTTCGAGACCAACGCCGAATGCTTTTTCAAGAGGACCCCCGGCGTCCAGGGCGAAACCGCTCCCTTCATGGTGCAGACCAATCATTTCGCCTCGCCTGAAACGGAAAAGTTCAACGTCGGGGGTATGGAGGAGTGGAACTATGATTCCTTCACCCGTTTCGCCACCTGCTGGGAGTACGTCGAAGCCGCCGCGGCCAAGGGCGGGGTCGACATCGCCTTCATCAGGAACATGTTCCATTCCGACGATTGGTACGATCCCGCGGAAGGGGTGTGGCACTACAACGATCCGGAGGCCGGGCTCGGCTTCGACAAGATCGACTACACACAGAACACGGTCTTTGCCCCGCTTGACCTGACCGCCTACTTCATCCTCGGAAGCGGAAGCGGGGTCGGCGTACCGGCCGAAGCGACTGGCGAGTTCGCCAAGGTTCAGCTTGGAGAGAACCCCATGGGGATCGCCGATTCGATGAAGTGGGAGTCCTTCGGGATGTTCAACGCGGCGCGGAACCTGCTGCGCTCCGAGATGAATATCAATGCGGGTCTCGCGCGGGATAAACGCTACCTGACGGATACGGCGGCGCAGTCCATAGAGGCGATGCTCGACGAGGCGTGGCTTGAGTACGAGCGGGGCATGGACAGGAGCGCCTGGGCCTTCGAGGCGGAGCTTTCCGGAAAGCCCGCCGTCGAGCAGTTGGCCCTGTGGGGAGATGCGATGTCGCACTACGTGCGGACCCAGCTCCTCGCCCAGATGGTGACGGCCCGGCTGGAGGCGATTTCGGCCAGGTAGGAAATCCGGCGGCCGACCCCTGTCAGAGACAAGGGCTGCCGCGATCAGGCCGCGGCAGGCGCTGTCCGAAAATGGGGAGGTGATAGCGGCAGGAACCGTGAGAATGTTTTCGCACGCTACTTCAGCAAGGAGGCTATCGAATGAGGAAAACAAGTACTATTGAGGCGGCGTTTTTCGTCTGCCTGCTGCTCCTGTCCGCCTGCGGCGTCAAGGAATCGGAAAAGGCGGACATGGTGATCAAGAACGCGGCTGTATTCACCTGTGCCGATAAAACGCCATGGGCCGAGGCTGTGGCCGTCAGGGATGGCAGGATCGTATTTGTCGGAAAGAACAAGGGGGCGGAGCGGTACATCGGGCCGGATACGGAAGTGATGGATCTTGCCGGCAAGATGCTCCTCCCCGGTTTCATCGATTCCCACATGCATCCGACCGGGAACGTGATCACCGAACTGTACAGTATCAGCCTCGGACAAAACGATAGTGTAGAGGACATGCTGGCAGCGATCAAGGAATTTGTCGATGCCAATCCGGGCCTCGACGCGTATTTCGGCGGCGGATGGTCGGTCGGTCAGTTCAGGGGAAATGAAACAACCCTCGGGCCGAAAAAGGAACGCCTTGACGCCATCTGTTCTACCGCCCCCATCATCCTCCGCTCCTATGACGGACACAGTACATGGGTGAACAGCAGGGCCCTCGAAATGGGAGGCATCACGAAATTCACCCCCGATCCGGAGGGGGGAATCATCGAACGGAATCCCTCAACCGGCGAACCATGGGGCACCCTGCGGGAGAGCGCGGCGCGGTTGGTTCCCGCTGTCGAGTATTCCTATGAACAGCAGTACCAGGCGGCCATCGCGTTCCAGGAGTTCATGCACAGTCTGGGTTACACCGGTGTATTCAGCGCCGGCTCCTCTGAGGAAGTATTCCAGGCCTTCAAGGCGCTTGACGAGGAGGGAAAGCTGTCACTCTGGATACGGGGAAGTCAGTTCATCGGTCCGGGCAGAAGCGGAAGCGTCGATCAGGACCTCAGGACCCAGATCAATGACCAGATCCAAGACCTTGAACGGATGAGAACGACATACAATTCGGAACTGGTGAAGATTATCACCGCCAAGTTCTTCATAGACGGTGTCGTGGAGGGGGTCACGGCGAGCGTGATTGAGCCGTATACGGAAGAGGCGGGCAAGGGAGAGGATTACCATGGTCTCAATTACTGGCGTGACCTGAACGCGCTGGATCTCCTGAACGAGACGTTCGCCGATTTGTTGAAGAGGGGAATCCAGATTCATGTGCATTCTATCGGGGACAGGGCCACCAAAGATATCGTTGATGCCCTTGAGTATGCCCAGGGGAAAGTTCCCGGGAATTATCGCAACGTCATAACCCACCTGCAGCTCGTGTGTCCGGAGGACATACCAAGGTTCAAAGAGTTGGGAATAATTGCCAACTGCCAGGTGTATTGGGACTTCAAGGAACCGAATTGGTGGGAGTATGTCGACGGTCCGTTCCTCGGCGAACGGGGGGAGCATGAGTATCCCCTTGGATCCTTTGTAAAGGCGGGAGTCATGATCGCCGGTTCCTCGGATTACCCGGTAACCGAAGTGCCGATGCCTTTGTGGGCCATAGAAGCGGGGGTGACGCGGAATCTCAACAGCGCGGATTACTACGAGGGTGACGATATCTCCAGCATGGACGATCCCACGTACCTTCTGGACAAGAACGAGCGGGTTTCTCTGGAAGACATGATCAAATGTTATACCTGCAACAACGCGTATCAGCTGTTCATCGAAGGCCTTACGGGGACGATCGAGGTCGGGAAATACGCCGATCTAGTCGTTCTTGGCGAAAACCTGTTCGAAGTGGATCCCCTTCATATCGATTCAGTGCCTATCGAAATGACGATCTTCCACGGAGAAGTCGTTTTCGAAGGTGAATGAGAGACTGATTATCTGCGTCTTATCAGGCTGCCGGCTGTATCGGCCGGCAGCTTTCCGGAAAATATTCATAGAGGGTCATCATAGTGAACGCTGCCGTTACCGGGAATCCCGGATTTTTTACCCTTATTTATTTGATTTTTCTTGAAACCGCCCCGTTCATCATGATCGGGCTTCTCCTGGTCGGGTGGATGAAAATCCTCATCCCTGTCGGCAGGATTGAACAATACCTGGGGCAGAACAATCTGAAAAGTGCCTTCTACGCCGCCCTTCTGGGATTTCCTCTTCCTCTCTGTTCCTGCTCGGTGGTGCCTGTCACGATGGGGCTGCGGGAAAAGAAGGCGAGCAGGGAAAGCCTGCTTTCATTCATGATCAGCGCACCTGAAACGAGCCTGGATACGATCATCATGTCCTGGGGACTGCTCGGTCCCGTGCTGGCGCTCGTGCGACCGATTGTGTCGTTTCTTTCCTCTCTGTGCGCCGCGGTTTTCTCCATAGCCGACAGGACTGACCGCGCTTCCGGTAAAGCGGAGAACCTCCACAAAGAGCCGGAGGGGGGGGTAACTGACAGGAATGCGTTCTCTGACAGCGGCTATCATATAGTCGGTCTTCGGGGA
>CAZPZF010000295.1:0-3753 GCA_964590705.1 uncultured Spirochaetales bacterium
GATGTTCGGTAGGGGCGGGGGAAAAACCGCATCGACCGGATTACATCCCCTTTCGACCGAATTTCTGAAGAAACAGAGGGAGCGTTTGAAGAAGATGCGCTGACACCGCCGGTACAGGCCTGGACAGGAGAATCCGGACCTGTATCGTGAAGCCTGAAGGAAATCAAAACTGGGGGGAGAATGAAAAAAACCGCGCTTGTTCTTCTTATCTTTATAACCCTGCTGCCTGTAGCCGCGTCGGCCCAAGCAGCCGAGGACGCCGGAATCGAGATTCCGTTCATCAACCTGACGGTGAGGAATCCGCAGAACAATCAGGAGGTGGCGCTGTCGCTCCAGCTCCTCCTTCTCCTCTCCGTTCTCACGTTGGCGCCTTCGATCATCCTCCTCACCACGGCCTTCCTACGGATCGCGATCGTGTTCGACTTCATCAAGCGCGCCCTTTCCCTCCAGCAGGTTCCCCCGAATCAGGTTCTCATGGGCATAGCCCTGTTCCTCACCGTGTTCATCATGTGGCCAACCTTCACGGCCGTGTACGAGAATTCCTTCAAACCATTCGCAGCAGGTGAAATCGGGATCGAGGAGATGTACGAGAAAGCGGAAGCGCCCCTGCGCGACTACATGTTCCGACAGCTCCAGGACAACCCCAACGACATCCAGCTCTTCATGCGGATGAGGAACCTTCCTAAACCGGTGACCCGCGCGGACGTTCCCACCTTCGTGCTGATACCGGCCTACGTACTCCACGAACTAACCGTCGCGTTCAAGATCGGGATACTCCTCTATATCCCCTTCATCATCATAGACATGGTGGTGGCATCGGCCTTAATGGCCATGGGCATGATTATGCTTCCGCCGGTCATGATCTCGATGCCGTTCAAGCTCATCCTGTTCGTCCTTGTGGACGGCTGGGGGCTGCTCACCCAGCAGCTCGTGTACAGTTTCAAGTAAGGGAGGACGAGAATGGACCTCGGTTTTTCCATGGTTCTGATGCGCAGCAGCGTGATGCAGGTTCTCGTGATTTCCGCTCCCATCCTTCTCATCGGGATGGGCGTGGGACTCATCATTTCGATCATCCAGGCGACCACATCGATCCAGGAGCAGACGCTGTCGTTCGTGCCAAAGATAGCGGCGATCCTCCTATCCCTCGTCTTTTTCGGGCCGTGGATGCTCAACTCGATGCGGGAATTCACGATCAACTTGTTCATGCGCATCCCCGACATGGTGAAATAGGGGATCGAAGAGGAATATGGATCTCCGGTATCTTGGCGAAAACGCTCTTCTCTACTTCCTCCTCTTTGCCCGGATCATCGCGGTCATCGAGGTGGCTCCCCTCCTCAGTTCGAGCAGCGTACCGCAGATCGCCAAGGTGACTCTCGCGCTCATGACGGCACTCATCGTTTTACCCGGGGTGGCCGAATCTGGGTACCCCATACCGGAGAACGGTCTCTCCTTCGCCTTCCTCGTTGTGGGGGAGGCTATTCTCGGCATCATCATCGGGTTTTTCCTCGTGGTGATCTTCACCGCTTTTCAGGTCGCGGGGCAATTCTTCTCCCTGCAGATGGGCTTCGGCGCTTCCGAGGTCTACGATCCCCTTGCCCAAATAGAGATTCCCCTGATGGGGCAATACATCAACCTCATGGCCATGTTCGTATTCGTTTCGGTCGGGGGGTTTCAGAAGGTCTTCTACACAGGCATCCTTCAGTCATTCCGAGTGGCGCGTGCCTACGATTTCCTTACACAGCGCGACTATCTCCTCGATTTCATGGTTTCCAGCATCGGAGGAATCTTCGCCCAGGCTTTGGTCATTTCTCTCCCCATCCTGGGAATCCTGATGATCGAGTCGATCACGATGGGTCTCCTGGCAAAGGCGGCGCCGCAGATGAACCTGCTCATGATGGGCTTTCCGGTATCAATCGGGCTCGCCTTCCTCGTCATCCTCCTCATTACCCCGTACCTCATCGAAGCCTTCACCGTGGTGATCGACGACGGATTCGGCGCCATCATGGAGTTCCTCACCAACATCACGAGGGTTCGCGGATGATCCGCGTTTCCATGGCAGCGCCGTGCGCGAGGCTCCCCGGCCTCCTCTCCGCGATTCCCGATACCCGTTTCCCGATGACCCTTCAGTGGTTCGCCGCGGAGGACGAGGGGAGGACCGAGGAGCCGAGCGAATACAAGATACGCAAGGCGCGCGAGGAGGGAAAGGTCGCCAAATCCGCGGACCTCGCCTCCGCAGTCGTCCTCCTCTTCTGCGTCATCGCGATCGCGGTTCTCGGTTCCTCCATGGTCCGCACCATGGCTGAGATGCTCAGGTACTACCTGAACCTCTCGACCGTCTCCGAGGTGAACGGCGACGCCCGGCTTGCCGCCGCGTTCTTCAGGTACTTCGTCAAGCTCTGCCTTCCCTTCGCGGGAGTCGCGGTATTGGCGGCGATTCTCGGCAATGTCGTGCAGGTCGGCTTTCTGTTCACGACCAAGCCGATCACTCCCGATCTCTCCCGGATCGTGCCGAGATTCGGCAAGTTCATCCAGCGATCCTTCCTCTCGCGCGAGGCTGCCTTCAATCTGGTCAAATCGATCGTCAAGATCATCCTCATCGCATTCATCGCGTATATAAACATCAAAAACGATTTCGACAAGCTGGCGTCCATGATCACCGCTCCGTTCCTCGAGAGTTTCAGGACGATCTCGGTGACCGCCCTGAAGATACTGATCGAATCGGCCATCGCGCTTCTCGTCTTCGCGGTGGTCGACTATCTCTTCCAGCGTCGCCTCCATATCGAAAGCCTCAAGATGAGCAAGCAGGAGGTCAAGGAGGAGCGGAAGATGATCGACGGGGATCCCCTGGTGCGAAGCAGGCTCAGGGAGCGGATGCGGCAGCTCCTCTCGCAGAACATGATGCAGAACGTGCCCAAGGCGGATGTCGTCGTGACGAACCCGACCCATTACGCGATCGCCCTCGAATGGGAGCGTGAGAGGATGGTGGCTCCCATGGTCACGGCAAAGGGGGCGGACAACATGGCCATGCGCATCAGGGAGATCGCGGCGGAAAACCACGTCCCGATCATGGAAAACAAGCCGCTTGCCCGCGCCCTGTACGCGGAGGTCGAGATCGGAGACGTGATACCGGAGAAGTACTACGAAGTCATGGCCGTGATCCTTGCGGAGGTCTATCGGATGAGGAACGAGGAGGCAGTAAGTGGCTGACGTTCAGCGTGCGTTGAAGGGGGCCCTTTTCAAGGACCGGACAGATATCTTCGTAGCCGTGGGAGTCATCGCGGTGATCATGATGATCATCATCCCCATGCCTACCTTCATCCTCGATTTCCTCATGGCCGTCAACCTCATGCTGGCCTTGCTCATCATTCTCATTGTCCTTTACACGAGGCGGGCGCTCGACTTTTCCGTGTTTCCCACCATACTCCTCGTGGCATTCGCCCGCTTTGTGGTGGGAACAGAGGGCACCGAGGGGCTCGTGATCGGCTTCATCATCTTCATCGTCATCATCGCGGTCCAGTTCATCGTCATCACCAAGGGGGCCACGCGGATTGCCGAAGTGGCGGCGCGGTTCACCCTCGACGCCCTACCTGGCAAGCAGATGGCCATCGAGGCGGAGTATAATTCCGGCGCGATCACCGAAGAGGAGGCTACACGGAAGAAAAACGATCTCCAGCGCGAGGTCGATTTCTACGGAGCCATGGACGGAGCCTCGAAGTTCGTGTCCGGAAACGTAAAGATCGGGATCCTCATCAC
>CAZPZF010000296.1:0-3731 GCA_964590705.1 uncultured Spirochaetales bacterium
CCAAGGATGGCAGGCACCTTGAAGATCCAAGCATTACCGATTGTCTCATCTACCGCAGGGGGAAGGCGATAGAGATACAAGCTCCTCCGGGATTTCTGGTATCCCTTGACGGGGAGATCGTGGAGAATCCCCATTTCACGGTTGAAACCCTTCCACGCGCGGTCCGGTTCATCGTGCCTTCTCCGTGACATGACGTAACAAGGAGCGATGGAACCATGCCCCTGTCCCGCTCAGGCTGATACCGAGGACCGATTAGACCCAAACGCTCTATCGCTGTCCCCCCAGGCTCCTGCGGTAGGCGGAACGCATCTCCTCGTCGGTTACAAGCGGGCGTTCTATGGTTTTCTCGGCAGGCGGCTCAGCCGTGGAGGAAACAGAGAGCCCGCCCTGAATCTGGCCAGCAGCGGCGGCCGCTGAGTTTCCCTGAAGGAACAGATTCAGGTCCAGGGATTGGAGGTCCGCCGGGTCAACGAGCAGGATCGTGGCTTTCCGGATGATCTCCTCCATTCCCCTCAGGTAATAATCGTTCGCCGTGGTTTCCCTGGCCTGACGATACTCTCGAAGAATGGCGACGAACTGGGAACTCGCCCCCTGGGCCATTTTCACTATTTCCTCCGCTTCCGCCTGGGCCGCGCGCATGACGCTTTCCGCTTCTCCCCGGGCTTTGGAAAGTTGGCGGTTCCGGTTGGATTGCGCGTTGCTGATCCGTTCCGCCTTCTCGTTCATTGCGCTGGACACCATGCGAAAGCTGTCCCTGCATTCGCTGGGAGGCTGAATATTCTCAATGGTGACGGAGAAGATGGTCAGTCCGGAACGATACTCGGTCATGGAATCCTGGAGCATGCTCTGAAGCCCTGTCTGTATGGAACTCTTCCCCGTGGTAAGGACTTCGTCCACCCCCATGCCTGCGATCAGTTTCGTCAGACAGGAGAGGGCAGCCTGGTTCATCACGACCTCCCAGTTTCCGCTTCGGGTAAGATAATTTCCGTATTCCGTTATAAGGTATTGAACGGCGATATTGATGAGGATGATGTTTTCGTCCCCGGTTATCATGGAAAGGGACTCGTGGCCGTCCCTGGTCACCTTGATGGATCGGATTTCCGCGGTGTTCGTCAAATCCACTCGATGGATCGGAAACGGGAGTTTGAAATGAATCCCCGGAGGAATATCGTCTTTCAGCAGTCTCCCGAACAGAAACAGCGCGCCGGTTTCATTGACCGGAACGGTGTACAGCCCCGTGAGGATGACAAGCACGAGGATCACGCAGCACAGTATGGTTGTTACGAGAACCCGTCTTCTTCGATAGAAACGGACAAAGTTCTCGATAATTATTACATCCCTGGTCCGGTCGACGCCGGTCATGGCTTGCCCCTATCCATCAGCTTCCAGAGGATCGAGTCGGAGCGCATGACAAAGGTTGTATTGGAGTCCACGATCTTCCGATAGGCGTCCAGGGTCCGGATAAATTCGTAGAAAGCGGGGTCCGCCTCGTATGCCTCGCCGTAGATGCGGATGGCCTCGGCCTCCGCGTCACCCCGTATCACCTGGGCCTCGCGGTTGGCCTCCGCGAGGATCCTTCTCACCTCGTAGTCGGTGGCGGCTTCGATCTTGAGCGCTTCCTCGTTTCCCTCCGAACGGTACTGGGTCGCTATCCTGTTCCGTTCCGCCTGCATTCTCTTGATGACGCTCTGCCTGTTCTGGTCCGGGAAGTTGAAAGCGTTGACCCGGAGGTCCATAATATCGATCCCGAAATTGTTCCTGGCTGACGTCCTGCACGGATCGAGGATCCTTTCGTCTATCTCCTCCAGCTTCACCTCGTTTTCATCCGTGTTGATGAAATGCTTCAAAGGATAGGTGCCGACCACCTCTCCGATTACAGACGTTATCATGTCCAGCAACCGCGCCTCGGCACGATCCCGGTTTCGAAGGGTTGAAAGAAACTTAAACTCGTCTTCGATTTTCCACAGGGCATAGGTGTCTATGAGGATATTCTTCTTATCCAGGGTGAGGAATTCCGTAGGCTCATGATCGAAAACGATCAGCCTGCTGTCGAACCGGATGACCGCATCAAAGGGAAAGGGAAGCTTGACGTGCAGTCCCGGTTCATACACCCGGGCAAGGGGCCGGGAAAACCGGGTGGCAACAGCCGTCTCCGTTTCCTGTACGATGAATATTCCGCTTCCCAGCCAAAGACATAGGACAATGACGGCAGCCGAGACTATGACCGCCCTGGTGCCCCTCTTTCCGCTCGCCCCCGCGTTTCCGTTATCTTCTTCTCTCTTCGTAATCTCTTGATTCATAGTGATTATCCTTATTGGCTTTCCGATGATCCAGGCAGTATTTCGTTCGGGAACCGATCCCACACCCGCATATTCCCCAGGGACCGAAGTTCTGACGGTACGATGATCTTCCTCTTTCCGGGAAGGACGGTTTCCATAACCTCCATATACATCCTCAGGCTGTTTCCGGCCGGATGAAGACGAAAGCTGTGTGAAAGCGTACGGAAGTACTCAGCCTTGCCTGTAGCTCCGTTCATCTGTTCCTCCCGATATGACCTCGCCTCCTCGATGACCCGTTCCGCGGTTCCCCGGGCGCCCGGTATAGCCGCCTCTCTGGAAGCGTAGGCGTGGTGAATCGATGTCTGCATGTCCTCCATGGCGCTTGCGATATCCCTGAATGAGGAAACCGCTTCCACCGGAGGATGCAGGTCGACGAGGTATACGGCGAGGAGCCTCACCCCGCATGTCCAGTCGTCCAGCAATCCCTGGGCGTCAGCCAGAACCTCGAGAATCATCCCGCTTCTGTCCACGGTCAGGATATCGTCAATTTTCAGGACGGCGAGTTTCTTCCTGATAACGCTCTCCACGGCCCGGGAGATGACGGAATCGGCCTGTTCGATCCGGTAATAGAACGAAACCGGGTCGACTATCCGGAAATGGACGGAAAACTTCGCCTCAATCTGGTTCTCGTCCCCCAACAGGTAGGTCGACTGCTCCTGGTTGATGTTTGTATTGGTGAAGAAGCTGTGCCATCCCGAGGTTGCGCCCGGGTACATCCGCTCCTTCCATCGGGCCACCACTTCATCGGTAAGGGCATACCCGATCTCTATTGTCCTGACTTCATCGACATGGCGGATGTCCGTACGCTGGAACGGAAATGGAAGCCGGTAATGGAGGCCCGGGGGAATGGGATCACGGCTGAGAGAGCCCAGAGTGAACCGGAAGCCCGCGGATCCGGGAGGGACCTGGTAGATCCCGGACAGGAAATAACCCGCGATGAGGAGGGCTAGCGCCCAGGATCCTATCCTCTTCAGGTTCACCCGATACCTTCCCCCGGCTGCTCCTGTGGAATCAGCGGACTCGAGAATCCCGATCCTCGCAAGCGCATATCCCGTTTTCTTCCCGTACTCTTTCCAGTCGAGCCTTGCCAGGCTCAGGCCGAGGAGAACGAGAAGGACCATGGCTGAAACGATGGATATCCAGTGCCACAGGGGAGCGGGAGGTTTCACGATGAAGTTACGCACGGTTTCTATCCCCACGGCCCCAAGGACGGCGTTCAGGCAGAAGCCGGCGATAACGGCCATGGTAGCCACTCCGCCAAGAAACAGGGTGAGGAACCTTCTCCCAAAAAATTTCCTGACCATGACGATGGTGGTGAGGTTGGTGGCCGGCCCGGCAAGGAGGAATACGAGGGCCGCTCCCGGGGAGAGCCCTTTGAGGAGCAGCATGGCC
>CAZPZF010000297.1:0-3721 GCA_964590705.1 uncultured Spirochaetales bacterium
TTCCTCTACCTCACGATTACCGTTCAGCGCAGGGGGGAAACGCGCCTCTGAGCAGGGGATGATTCCCTGCTTGCGCCCCTCCTCTCCCGCGATGGAGAGAATCGTATCCAGATCCTTATCCTGGTGGGTCGCCATGAACGAGGTCCGAATGAGCGACCTGTTCGGGGGTACCGCTGGGGAAATGACCGGGTTGACATAAATCCCGCGATCGAAGAGGTTCTTCCAGAAGAGGAAAGTTTTGTCGTTGTCGCCGATCACTAGAGGGACGATGGGCGTTTCCGCGGTTCCCACGTTGAATCCGAGCTTCTTGAATCCGGAGACCATCCGTTTCCCGATCTCCTGCAGACGCCTGATGCGGTCCGGTTCCGCCTTGATGATTTCGAGCGCCTTCATGACCGCCGCGATGTTCGCGGGGGGCAGGCTCGCGCTGAAGATGAGCGGCCGCGCGAAGTGCTTGATATAATCGACGATTCCCTCGTCCCCCGCGATGAACCCGCCGATGGATCCGAAGGATTTGGAGAATGTGCACATCACGACGTCCGCCAGGCCGTCCGCCCCGTAATGCTCGCAGGTCCCCCGGCCCGTGCCGCCGAGGACGCCCAGGGCGTGGGCCTCGTCGAGATAGACGCCTGCGTTGTATCTGGCCGCGACGCGGCGGAGTTCGGGAAGCTTCACGATGTCTCCTTCCATGGAGAACACGCCGTCGGTCACGATGAGGATGTTGGCCCCCTCGGGAATCCGCTGAAGGGTCTTCTCGAGGTCGGCTATGCTGTTGTGCTTGTAGCGGTGGGTATGGATCACCTTGTTCAGCCCGGTCGTGAGGAAGATCCCGTCCATGATGGATGCGTGGTTGTACTTGTCGGTCACCACATGATCGCCCTTCCCCAGGAGCGCGGAGATGGCGCCGAGGTTGGTCTGGTATCCGGTGGTGAAGCTCAGGGCCGTCTCCTTGCCGACGAAATCGGCGAGCGCCGCCTCGAGCTCCTCGTGGAGTTTCAGCGTTCCGTTCATGAAGCGCGACCCTGAACAGCTCGTCCCATACTGGGAGATCGCCATTCGCCCCGCCTCCGCGACACGGGGATCCGCCGCGAGGCCGAGATAGGTGTTCGAACCGGCCATTATGAGTTCCCTGCCGTTGATAATGACACGCGGCCCCTCTGCGCGCTCGATCGGCTTGAAGAAGGGATAGGTTCCCTGGGCCCGGGCCTGTTCGGCGTCCTTGAAGTTGTGGCATTTGTCGAATATCGATGGATGCATTGTCTTTCCTCCTGAGAAACGGGATGATCCTGCCGTGCTATGTTTCTTTGCTGACCCGGATCGGAACCTGGTTCCGCGCTTTTTTGATATCGCCGTCCATGATCAGACGGACCAGCCCGGGAAACAGCCTGCTCATGAGATACGTGAAATTCCCGAAAAATCCCGGAATGATGACGAACCTTTTTCTTTCGATTCCCCTGACAAGGGCTTCGGCGACCTCGAAGGGCTGCATGATGCCGCCGTTTCCGGAAACCGCCCGGGTTTCCGGCGGCTTGGTGGCGTCCTCTTGGGCGAGTTGCGGGGTATCCGTGTCAGGGGGACAGAGGACGTGTACGCGAATTCCGTGTGGCTTGAGCTCTCCGCGCAGCACCTCCATCAACCCGAAGACGGCGAACTTGGAGGCGCTGTACGCCGCGTACCCGAAGACCCCCAGAAATCCGGCGATGGAAGACACGGAGACGATGATGCCCGTTTTCCGTTCGATCATCCTTGGAACGAGCGCGGAGAGGATGTTCCACACGCCTCCCAGATTGGTATCCATCGTTTTCCTAAAGACATCGTACGGTATCTTCTCGAAATAGTCGGGATACGCCATGCCCGCGCAATTGACGACGATATCCGGCTCGCCGTAAATGTCGAAACAATTTCCCAGCGCCTGTATGACCGCCTCGTGGTCGCTTACATCGAGAGACAGAATCCGGACAGGTCCCGCGGTGTCTGAGGGCGGGGAATCCGCGGCCATGCCCGTGAAACGAAGCAGCCTTCCGCGGGAGTTCGCCAATCGGGCCGCGTCTCGCGCGATCAGGACGACGCTGCAGCCGCGGGAGAGAAGCTCCTGGGCAACCGCGAATCCGATTCCGCTCGATCCGCCGGACACGTACGCATTTTTCCCTTTCCACTCCATGTGATACGCCCCCTGAATGACGAGGTATTGTATAGATCCGCAAAAAAAAAATAAAGTCCCGTAATCCGTGGATCTTCCGCCGGTATTTGAGAGAGGATTCGAGGCGCGTTTCCCCAAGAACGGCACAGAAGAGGGGAAACGGCCCGCCTTTGCGGTGACAGCCGGAGTCCCGATGCGGTATACTGGGGCACCCGATTCCACGGCGAGGAGGCTCGCATGAGTACCGTATTGTGGATCCTTTTCTTCTTTCTGTTTCCCTGCCTCATCATCTACCTGTGTGAGAAGAGTAAGCTCCTGGACAGGATCGGTCCGGTAGTGCTCTGCTATATCTTCGGGCTTCTAATCGGAAATACCGGGATCCTCCCGGAGGGCTTTGCCGGAAAGCTCGACCTCCTCACGACCATCACCGTGCCTCTCGCGCTCCCCCTCCTCTTCTTCTCGATGGACCTCAAACGATGGGGGAAAATGGCGGGAAAGACCCTCGTCTCGTTCATCCTCGGTTCGGCGGCGACCATGATCGCCGCCGGCGTCTCCTACTTCATCTTCAGGAATCTCGTGGGCGGGGAGAGCTGGAAAATGGCGGGAATGCTCATCGGCTGCTATACCGGCGGCACGATAAACCTCGCGGCGATCGGAACCGCCCTGGACATCGACACGACCTCGTACATCGCCGTCCACGCCTCAGACGTGGTCGTGAGCTCCCTGTTCCTCCTCCTGCTCCTCTCGGTGATACCCCGTGCCTTCCGGCGCATCCTCCCGAAGTACGTTCCCGTGATGGTATCCGCTGGAGAGGCTGACACGTCCAGCTTCAGCGACACATTCATGGATTTCAAGAAGAAGGATCTTCTGCCCCTCCTCGGCGCGCTCGGCGTGGCGGTCCTCATCCTCGCCATCGGCGGAGGGCTGAGTTTCATCCTGCCTCAAAGCGTCTCAATGACCGTGACGATCCTCGTCATCACCACGCTCGGCGTTCTCTGCTCGTTCATCCCCCGGATCAGGAAGATTCGGATGACCTTCCAGCTGGGGCACTACTTCATCCTCGTCTTCTCTCTCGTTGTGAGCGCCATGGCCGACGTCAAGGTTCTCGTGAATACGGCTCCCACGATCCTCGGGTATGTCGCGGTGATCATCGCGATCGCGTCCGTTGTCCACCTCGTCCTCTCCGTCCTCTTCCGGGTGGATGCCGACACACACATCATCACGGCCACCGCGCTCGTCTTCTCCCCTCCCTTCGTTCCGATGGTTGCGGCGGCGCTCAAGAACAGGGAGGTCGTCATCACGGGCGTCATCGTGGGGATCGGGGGATGGATCGCGGGCAATTATCTGGGGATCACGGTTGCGTATCTGCTCCAGTCGTGGGCGGGATGAGGCTCAGCCCCCGTTCATCTTCTCGAAGACCTTGTAGAGGCTGTGCGTGCCCATGTTCTCGAGCCCCATCGCCATTGCCGCCACGTAGAACTGGTTGGCCATGGCGAGGCCGGGCATGGAGAGCTTCATCCGCTCCGCTTCCTTCTGTGCGATTCCCTTATGCTTCACGAAGGGGTTCCCGTAATACCCGGG
>CAZPZF010000298.1:0-3134 GCA_964590705.1 uncultured Spirochaetales bacterium
TCCTCGCACCCGGCAACGACGCCGGCGATGATCGAGTGGAGCAGGGTTTCGTCGATTCTCCCGCAGGCGATGTAGTCAAGGAATACCTCGGGCTTCGCGCCGCACACAATGAGGTCGTTCACGGACATGGCCACGAGATCGATGCCGATGGTGTCGATTTTTCCGAGCTCCTGCGCAAGCAACAGCTTGGTACCCACGCCGTCGGTGGTCGGGAGGAGCAGGGGATGCCGGTACTTGCCGGGGTCGAACTCGATCCCCCCGGCGAACCCGCCGATCCCCCGGGACACCGCCTTGGACGGTATCGACGCGATGAACCGGGCAAAGCGGTCGCCCCTGTCTATGTCGACTCCCGCGTCGTCGTATGTCAATGCCATTGATACCTCCTGGGCCGATCGGCGGACAAGCCGTCGACGGGCGCCGTTGTCCTTATTTTCCGGGGATCTCGTCCGGGTATTCTCCCGTAAAGCATCCGTAGCAATAGGATCGAGGCTCGCTTACGCAGGACGCAAGGCTTTCTCTTGAGAGAAACCGCACCGAGTCCGCGCCTACATAGGCCGCGATCCTCTGTGGATCCATCCTATTGGAGATGAGCTCTTCACGCGTGGGAATGTCGATCCCGAAGTGGCAGGGGAAGAGGATCTCCGGCGAGGAGAGTCTGATGTGGACCTCTTTCGCCCCGGCCGCTTTCAGCATGGATACGATGATCCCGCTTGTGGTTCCCCTGACGAGCGAATCGTCTATGAGGAAGATCCTCTTTCCCTTGATTGCATCCCTGACCGGGTGAAGCTTCATGCGGACGACGAGTTCGCGCTTGGCCGATGTGGGCATGATAAAGGATCGGCCGGCGTAATGGTTCCTTGTCAGCCCGAACTCGAGGGGAAGGCCGCTCCGTTCCGAGAACCCGAGGGCCGCGCTGTTGCCGGAATCGGGAACCGGAACCACAATATCCCCCTCTCTCGCCTCATCGGCGGCCAAAGCCGCTCCCATCCGTTTCCTCGCCATGTGGACCGATTCGTTGAAGACGCAGGAATCGGGGCGGGCGAAGTAGATCAGTTCGAAGATGCAGTGGCTTTTTCTGATACAGGGGAGATACCGCTCCGATCTGACACCGTTCCTGTCCGCGATGACCATCTCTCCCGGTTCGATCGTCCGGGATGATGGGATCCCGAGGATGTCGAGTGCGCAGCTCTCCGATGCGATGACGGAGACCCCGTCCTTTTCCCCGTAGAGGAGGGGTCTGAATCCCTGAGGATCCCGAATTCCGATGAGTGAGGTATTGTGGACCATGGCCAGACTGAAGGCGCCTCTGAGTTCGGCGAGGGTCTCCTTGAGCGCTTCCGGAAAGTCAGCCTTCCTGGACCGGGCTATCATGTGGAGGACGAGTTCCGTGTCCGACGTCGTCTGAAATATCGAGCCTTCTGCAAAGAGACGCTGCTTGAGCGCATCACCGTTCGAGATGGTTCCGTTATGGGCTATGGCGAGTTCTCCCTTGTTGCAGTCGGCCAAGATCGGCTGGGCATTCTCGATCCGATTTCCGCCCTTTGTCGAATAGCGGACATGGCCGATCCCCACATTCGAGTCCCTCGATTCGTCTAGATACCGGGAAAGCACCGAGGAAACCATGCCTAGATCCTTGTAGACCACGAGAGAATCGTTCTTCCGATAGGCGATACCCGCGCTTTCCTGGCCTCGATGCTGAAGAGCGAACAAGGCGTAAAACAGATGCTGGGGGATATTGATCTGTTCCCTGCTGAATATCCCGACGATACCGCAGTGATCCCGGAGGGGATTGTTGGTAGGTTCCACATCCCACCATATCACTCCCCCGTTTCGAGGGTCAAGGGAGGCTGAGGAGGAAGATTCAGGTCTGGCGGTAAACGGGTGCGAAGGATCGCTCTTCAGGCCAGGAAAGCGCGGAATTCCTTGACCAGCTCCTCGTACTGCCGGAGTGTCGATGCGCAAACGACGGCGTTTCTGAACCTAGCCGATCCGGTGATTCCTCGTGTATAGGCGCAGAAATGCTTGCGCATTTCACGGCATGCGGCTTTTTCCCCCGCGTATTCAACCGCGAGCGCCAGATGCTTCATTGCCGTGTCGAGTCGTTCGATTGGATCCGGAGGCGAGGAAGCGGCGCTGGACAGGAGAAGCGACCTTGTTTCTCTGAAGATGAACGGGTTCCCGAAAGCTCCCCGCGCGAACATAACGGCATCGCATCCAGTATCCAGCAGCATCCGCCGCGCATCTTCGGCCGAGTACAGATCTCCGGAGCCGATGACGGGAACCGGAATCGCCGCCTTCAGCGTGCCGATATGCCCCCATTCCGCTCTTCCTCCGTACCCTTGGTTTCTCGTTCTAGGGTGAATCGTCACGAAGGCGGCCCCTGCCTCGACGGCCGCTTGCGCCGCTTCCCGATAGGTGATTGATGAGGGATCCCATCCGGAACGGAGCTTGACGCTCACCGGCGTCCTCGAGCCGCACTCCTCGATCCGCCGTTTCACGGCATCCACGATAGCGCCGATCCTTTCCGGTCGCCGCATCAGCGCTGCCCCGGCTCCGTTTTTGGTGACCTTCGGGACTGGGCAGCCGCAGTTGATGTCGACGACCGCGGGGCAGAAGGAGAGGACAGAGGGCACTGCGTCCGCCATAGCGGCGGGATCGCTTCCGAATAGCTGGATTCCGACCGGACCTTCGCCCGGCCCATGTTCCATGAGTACGAGGGTCTTCCCGTTTCCTCGCCTGATTCCTTCGGCCGAAACCAGCTCCGTAAAGGCGAGTTCAGCTCCGAATGACAGGCAGATTTCCCTGAAGGCGCGGTCCGTATATCCTGCTACCGGCGCAAGGAAGATGTTGCCGGGGATCGTTAATCCCGGGATGGAAAAGGGTCTGAACAGCTGTTTCACCGTTTCATCCGAAAGGAAAGGAATCAAGGGCTGACGCGCGTTCCCGGGTTCCCTTCCTCCTATTCGCCGATTCCGAAGAATGTGAGCGCGTTTCGGTAGAGGCTTTCTTGAACTTCTTCCGCAGGTTCGTCGCGCAATTCCGCGATGAATTGGGCCGTGGCATGGATGTAGGAGGGTTTGTTCCTCTTTCCCCGATAATCACTCGGAACCATGAAAGGACTCTCCGATTCGATG
>CAZPZF010000298.1:3144-3682 GCA_964590705.1 uncultured Spirochaetales bacterium
ACGGTCCAGGGGCATGTTTTTGGCGGTTTCGTGAAGATTCCTGGCATTCCGGTAGGTCACGTTTCCCGCAAAGGAGATATAGATATTAAGATCGAGGGCTTTTTTCCCGTATTCCCAGTTCTCGCTGTAACAGTGCAGGATAGCGCCGCGGGAGGGAATCTTATCCCGGAGTATATCGTATACGTCCTTGCCTGCGTCGCGGTTATGGATGATGACGGGTAGATTGAGTTTTTCTGCTATCTCGAGTTGCCGGATGAAGAGTTCGACCTGTGAATCCTTGTTGCCGAATTTCCGGAAATAATCAAGCCCGATTTCTCCAATGGCGACGATCCGATCCCGTTTCACCCCCTCCTCGATCGTGCGTTGCCAGTCCTTACCGGGGTTGGCGACTTCCGAAGGGGAAACGCCGATGCTGTGATAGACATGAGAAGCGGGCTGTAGATTCTCGTAGACCGAAAAGAAGTCCTTGAGGCTATTGCAGATGCTCACGATGTGCGCAACGCCAGCTTGTTTCGCTTCCTGCGTGATGATGAGCTGT
>CAZPZF010000299.1:0-3649 GCA_964590705.1 uncultured Spirochaetales bacterium
TTAGCCAGCGTTGAGTCGGATGATTTTCATTACTTCTGATAATATATATTCTGTCTACCTAAGGATGGCCATACGTTCATGAACGACAATCCCGCAGAACGCTTTCACGAATTGTATCAGACGATCAAGCGGCTACGAGCCCCAAACGGATGTCCGTGGGACCGCGAACAAACACCAGACTCTCTTATCAGCTCCCTCATCGAAGAAACCTTTGAATGCGCGGATGCTTTGAATGATAAAAATGATGAACACATCAAGGAAGAATTAGGAGACATATTCCTGGTACTGACTATGATCGCAGTTATATTTGAAGAAGATAATAAATTTACAACACATGATATATTGGATGAAGTTACTCAAAAAATCATACGTCGTCACCCTCATGTATTTAATAACACAACACTTAACAATTCGGATGAGGTTGTGCGTCAATGGGAAAACATCAAGAAAGACGTGGAAAAAAAATCGGTTCCCGGATTTCTCCTTGCCAGCGTACCAAAAGGAATTTCCCCATACGAACGCGCCTTCCTTCTCCAAAAAAAAGCGGCAAAAAACGGATTCGACTGGAAGAAACCCTCTGATGTGTTCGACAAAGTGCGCGAAGAGATCCAAGAACTTGAGTCCGCCGAAGACCTGTCGCAACGGACCGAAGAGCTCGGAGATCTCATCTTCTCGATTATCAATCTCTGCCGGCTCTATCGGGTCGATCCTTCCCTGGCTCTTCATCGAATGAATGAAAAGTTCATCGACCGTTTTTCATGGGTAGAAAGCCGTATGCATGAAGCAGGCAAAGAACTATGCGCGGACAACCTTTCGATGATGGACACGTTCTGGAACGAGAAAAAAGAAAGAGAGAAAGATTGATTCGCTCATGCGTAGTACGTAAAATACGAAACTCCTTCCGCATCCTCGGCTTCCCCCGCCAAGGTCCGTAAACGAGTTACCTTGACCTCATTGTTGTAGGCTTCACCCCATATCTTCTTTAAAACCGCGATCAGATTCGAGTCCTTTTTCCCGGTGAACTTGAGGATGAAGGTAAAGGGAAGATCCGCCGAGTCTGCTTCAATGTAGTCATGGAGATTCCGCACACCTGCTGCAACGGTTCCCCCATTTTCCGCATCTGCTTTTTCAACAAGGAAGAGCGATCCCCAATAACTCGCCATCAGGGATCTCCGTACTTTTGCTTCTTTTAAAACGGGGAAGGCTGAGGTAAAACGGATCTGCTGCTCCGGAAGCACCGCGTTCATCCTGCGGAGAAACTCGGATTCTCCAGGGTAGTCGTAGAGGAAGATCGATCCGATTTCCTCGAGAGAGTCTACCCCAACGGAAAGCGGAGAGGCGAACTCCAGCCGCGGTTTCGGGTTGAATCCTTCCGAATATTTCGTGCTGAATCCGGCCCTCTGCAATCCTCGTTCGATGAGCGTCATGAGCGCGATATGTGGAACAAAGGCCCCCTTTCCCCTCTTTTCGTACGAAAAGAGGATCCTCTGAGGCGGAGAGGAAGATTCGACGCTCCCCTTTCCTTTCGGTTTCTCCTGAAATTCCCCCCTTTCGACCGTGTAGGCCCTCCGAAGGGAAGCCGTATCCCCGCAAGAACCGCAGCGATGCGTGCAAGATTCGGAACAGGGTGGAGTCACCTCCCCCTTTCCCGCTTTTGCGTTCTCACGACTCAAATAGCCCTTTACGGTTCCCATGTCGATGGAATCCCACGGGAGTTTCTCGTCAAGGCTTCTCCCTCTCAGGGTTTCCTGCGTTACATCCCACCCTGCCCCTTGTATCGCCTCTTTCCATATATCGGTCTTGAGAAACTCTTCCCAGGCGTCCAGCCGAGATCCCTTCCGGAAGGCGGCCTCAATGATGTCTCCGACTCTCTCATCACCCCGCGCGATCATCCCTTCCAGGAACGATGAAAACGGAAGGTGGTACCCCACTTTGAAGGAATGCTTCGGAAGAGAATCCCGGATCTTCCAGATGCGGGCCTGAGCATCTTCAGGTCTCAGCATGGAAGCCCATTGGAACGGCGTATGCGGTTTTGGAACAAAGGTGCCGATGTTTACGGATATCTTCATACCGGAACGTTTCTGAACCTCGCGCAGATACCCGATGATCATATCCGTCTCGTCCTCTCCCGACGCGGCGGGAAGTCCTTGCATGAAATAGAATTTTGCGTTCCGCCATCCGTATTCCCTGGCAGCGCGGAGGATTTCGACGACATTGTCCCTCGAGACCGATTTATTCAAGCTGGCCTGCCAGAGATCGTCGGGAGTCTCGACGGCAAAGGTAAGGCTGCTCTTCCGCACAGTCGAGATCCGTTCAAGAAGAGGCAATGTGAACCCGTTTACTTTCAAAGACGGGAGCGAAAGGCTCACGCCCTCACGCGAAAAGCGCGACGTGAGGGTTTCGGCAAGGGACGATATGCATGAATAGTCCCCCGAAGAGAGGGACGCGAGGGTTATTTCCCTGTACCCGCCATTCCGAACGAGTGCCTCCGCAACAGCAAGGATGGCTTCCGGCTCTCTCTCCCTCATAGGGCGATAGAAGAAGCCGGCATGACAGAACCGGCACCCATTCGGGCATCCTCTCATGATTTCCACCACTCCGTGATCTTGGACCACCGGCATCGTCGAAATTGGATAGAAGGAATCCACGGGAGTGTCGGTCGCAAAGCCTTCCCATACACTCCTCACCGTGCCTTCCCGCTTCCCTGGATACCAGATTGACGCTTCTCCGCGCATCCCGTTCAGGATAATTTCCCTCTTTGTCTTCCTCGGTTCCGATCCCCCGATTGCATCGCAGCACCGCCGGATAAAGGAAAAGAAGCCGCCTTCAGCCTCTCCTATGTAGATCCCGTCGAAGAATTTTCCGAATGGAACAGGGTTCGTGATCGCGGGACCGCCTCCAATGATCACGGGTTCGGTCGGACCCCGATCCCCTGCCTGGTACGGAATTTTTCCAGCGTCCATGACGGTGAGGATATTCGTTGCACATAATTCATAGCCGACGGAGAAGAGGAGAATATCCAGGTCCCGCAGCGGCGTACCCGTTTCCAAGGTATAGAGTGGAACATGCCTCTCTCGTAACGCCGCCTCGAAATCGGGCGCAGGCGCGAAGACTCGTTCGCACGCTATCCCGGGAATCCGGTTCAGCCCAGTGTAAATGATCTTGATTGCGAGGTTGGACATTCCTATTTCGTAGAGGTCCGGGAAGCAGAGTCCGATGCGGAGCTTCGGGTCTCCGCACGACCGTATCTGTCCATATTCTCCGCCCACATATCGCAGCGGATTCTCGACGCTCAGGAGAAGCTTTCTGAGTTCTTTCTCCGGGTGTATTGCCATATCAGTAGCTGAATCTCTCCTTATAGATATTCAAGAGCAAGCCAATAGCGATCATCGCCGTCCATAACGATGAGCCGCCGTACGAGAGGAAAAACAGCGGTATTCCGGTTATGGGGAGCAACCCCATCGCCATACCCGTATTGACGAGGACGTGGAAACCGATCATCCCGATGATACCCATCCCGGTGCAAATAGCGAAATGACTCTTGGTGGACGACACGATGCGTATTCCTCGTATGATCAGCACGCCGCAGAGGAGGAATATGAGAGCCCCTCCCAGGAAACCCCACTCTTCAGATATGATTGAAAAGATG
>CAZPZF010000300.1:0-3638 GCA_964590705.1 uncultured Spirochaetales bacterium
CGGGCATCGGGGCTATCGTATCGGATCACCCGGAGCTCCTGGAGGCGGTCAATGTCCAAGGGACCAGGAACATCGTGAACGCCTGCATCGCCGCGGGAGTCCGCAGGCTCGTCTATACCAGTTCCATCCACGCGCTGCAGGATATCCCGCACGGAACCGTCATCGACGAAAAGGTCCCGTTCGATCCGGTGAACGCGGTCGGAGCCTACGGAAAATCGAAGGCAAAGGCGAGTCTCGCGGTCCTTGAAGGGGTTGCCAGGGGGTTGGACGCGGTCATCTGCTGCCCCACCGGGGTGTACGGGCCGTACGACTTCCGGCCCTCCAGGACGGGGCGTCTGCTCCTCAACGCATACATCAAGGGACGTCAAAGCCTTCCGGAAGGATCCTACGATTTCGTCGACGTACGTGACATCGCGCGGGGAGAGATCCTCGCCTGGCGCCACGGGAAAAAGGGGGAGACCTACATCCTGGCGGGTGAAAAGCTCAGCCTCGGGAACATGGTCAAGCTCGTGCAAAAGCTCGTGGGCAGGAAGATCGCCGTCTTCCGAATTCCGATGTGGATGTGCAGGCTTGCCTCCAAATTCATCTATATAGGATACCGGATCACGGGAAAGGAGCCGCTGGTCACCGCCGAATCCCTCAGCATCGTGCGAAGCAACTGCGTCATCACGAGCAAAAAGGCGGAACGGGAGATCGGCTTCACCCATCGACCTCCTGCCGATACAGTGCGCGACACGATCGCATGGTTCACGCGGGCGGGAAAACTTCTTCCGGAAACGGGCGGCGGACGAAAACGGCGTGGAGTGTAATGCCCCGCGCCGAGGGATGCACGGCTCGACGCGTACGATGAAATCCCGCAATATGAAAGAAGGGCCCGACGGCCGGAAACGGCCGCAGGGCCTTTCTCGTCTTGAGACTGCCGGGTTTCAAGTCTCCTCTGGCGCGGACAGTGCCTGTATCGACCTGCCCTCCGCTCCGGCCTTGACCGTAAAGTAGGAGACGGAGGACTGCATCTCCGTGGCCTGCCCGGTCAGCTCTTCGGCAAGGGAAGCCAATTCCTCGGAAGCGGACGCGTTCCGCTGGATCACCATATCGAGCTGGGACAGCGCGGTATTGATCTGATCGGCTCCCGAGTTCTGCTCCCTGCTCGAGGCGCTGATCTCCTGCACGAGTTCCGCCGTCTTTCTGATCTCCGGCACGAGCGAGTTCAGAACCTCCGCGGCGCGCTCTGCCGTCTGAACGGTGGACGCGGAGAGCTGGCCGATTTCCGTGGCAGCCTCCTTGCTGCGCGCGGCGAGCTTCCCGACCTCCTGGGCCACTACAGCGAACCCCTTACCGTGCTCTCCGGCGCGCGCCGCTTCAATGGAAGCGTTCAGCGAGAGCATGTTCGTCTGCCGCGATATCTCCTCGATGATGGAGATCTTGTTCGCGATCGTTTTGATCGCGTCGACGGCGCCGAGGACCTCCCTTCCGCTCTCTTCCGCCCGAGAGGCGGCATGAACCGCAATCTTCTCCGTCTGTTCCGCGTTGTCCGCGTTCTGGCTGATATTGGACTTCATCTGCTCCATCGAGGAGGATACCTCCTCGATTGACGCGGCCTGCTCGGTCGCCCCCTGCGAGAGCTGCTGGGCTGCCGCACTGATCTGGCCGCTTCCCTCGGCGACCTGGGCCGAC
Source organism: uncultured Spirochaetales bacterium (assembly GCA_964590705.1). Taxonomy (GTDB): domain Bacteria; phylum Spirochaetota; class Spirochaetia; order CAZPZF01; family CAZPZF01; genus CAZPZF01. The sequence goes on from CAZPZF010000300.1 coordinate 1,675, forward strand.
GCTCTCTGGATGTCGCCGACGACCCCCTCAAGGTTCCGGATCATATCGCCGAGAGCTCCGGCCAGCTGGCCCACCTCGTCTTTTCCCCGGTAGGCGAATTGGGCAGTGAGATCTCCCTTAGAAACATTCCCCGCGAAGGCTACCGCATTTCCCAGGGGAGCTGAAATGCCCCGGGAAAGGAGCACAAAGATGAGAAGAGCGGCCGCTACCGCAGCGGCGCCGATGACGAGAAACATGTTCGTCACCATGTTGACCGGCGCCAAAAATTCCTTGTCTGGTATCGTGAACACGACATCCCATCCGGTTTCGGAAACAGGGGCGAAACCCGCGGTTTTGTCCATCCCCTGGAAACGATACGTCTCGATACCGGTTTCATCGGCCTTCGTCCTTCGAGCGATTTCCTCCATTCCCTGTTCATCGTTGATGTTGAGAGCGAACACCAACTCCTGGTTGGGGTGGGCGATGGCCAATCCGTTGCGGTCGACCATGAAGGCATAGCCGGTCTCCCCGATCCTCGCCCCCTCGACCAGGGTCTTCAGGGACTCCAGCTTCACGATGGCGGACGCGAACCCCCCGATCGATCCATCGGCCAGATACACGGGTGCCGCGATCCCGAAGATCGGACTGCCCGTCGCCTTGCTCGCCGCCGGATTGCCGATCGTCACCTTTCCCGCCCTGGCGCCTTGGTAATAGTCCCGCTCCCGGAGGTCGAGACCTTCGGTGCCGTTCGAGGCGGCAAGCACGATGCCGTCCACGCTGAGGAGGATGAAGGCCTCGTAGTACTCCTTGAGCCCCGTCGCGGAGGTCATGCGCTTGAACTGAGCACGCAGCTCCTCGAGCTCCGTACGACTTCCCGCTTCACCGCCCCTGACAAACGCGGTTGCCGCCGTTATCGTTGCATTCCCGTTCGCTACGGCCAGAACCGCCTTTTTCTCGGCCGTCAGAAAATTGTCGATACCTGCGGCGACCTCAGCGGCACGCAGCTCGAGTTGTTCGTATTCGAGCGATTTCAGGGCGTTTCCCGCTGTACGAATCGTAAAATACCCGATTACCGCGATCGGCACAACGATGATCAACGCGCCTGTCAGGATCAATTTTCTTCTGATTTTCATGCCTGCCGCCTCCATGTTGTGAGAAGATAAAGATAAGTATAGTAAACAATGGGGCTCGCCGCAAAAAAACCAGAGTTGAAATATAGAAGGAATCGACGTACCGTCGTATCGTGTCATGACGCTGTCTGCGGCTCGACGGGCAGGAGCGTCGCGGTTGGGAAGGATCAATCCTTCTCGATCAGTTTTACCTTAAAGGACAGCTCTTTCCTCAACAATTCCAGTTCGAGGGTCTTGTTGACATTTTCCTGTTCCAGGGTTCTCAGCCTCGCTTCCAGTTCCCCGATCCGCTCTTCCAGTTTCGGATTTCCGGGCTTGCGCTTAAGTATCGCGATGATCGGTATCGACAGCGCGGTCATGATCGTAATGAAGATGCATATTCCAGCCAGATTGTTCATGGACGATTCCCCCTGAATCGGAATCATCATACCCAATAACGCACCACCTGCAAAGATTTATCTTTATTGATCAGCCATTCGGAAGAAATATCACCATAGCCACCCTCTCAGTCCTCCTTACACGCTGGTCCCCACTCGCCACGGCGGTATTCCCGCGGAGACAGTCCGTACCTTTTCTTGAAGACCTGGCTGAAATGGGCGCTGTCGTTGAATCCCCAGGCAAAGGCCACCTCGGTGATGTTCCTGGCCGGTCCCGTCATGATCAGGTCATGCCGGCAGCGTTCCAGGCGGCGCAGTTGTATCCATCTGGAAACCGTCGTGCTTTCCCCCGAGAATAGCAGATGTAGGTATCTCTGAGAGATGCCGAAAGCGTCGGCGAGCAGTCGGGGAGAGAGGTCCGGATTGTCCAGGTGCCGTTCGATAGAAGCCTTAATTTGCGCAAGGAGCTTCCTCCTGC
>CAZPZF010000301.1:0-3604 GCA_964590705.1 uncultured Spirochaetales bacterium
CGGAGACCGTCTCTTCAGGAGAATCGCTTCCGCCTCAGGTATCCCCCCAACGGGGGGAGAGGGAGCGGGGCTTTCCGTTGTACGTCGTCATCGACGACGTCGGGTATGATCTTAAAGCCTTGCGTAAATTCCTCGACTTCCCGGGAGAAATCACGTTCGCCATCCTTCCGGGTCTCCCCTTCACAAGGGAGGCGTCTGAGATGGTCCACCGGGCAGGCAAAACGGTGATCCTCCATCAACCGATGGAACCGCATGGAGATGAGGATCCCGGAGACAGGGCCATCCTCACTTCGATGCGGGATGAAGAGATAGAGGCTGTCCTGGAGCGGAATCTCTCCGAGGTTCCATATGCGGTGGGAATGAATAATCATATGGGATCGAAGGCGACGGAAGATACGCGCGTCATGAGGATCGTTCTGGATTTTTGCCGGAGGAAGGGCCTGCTCTTCCTGGACAGCAGGACCTCCTCTTACACGATGGCTGCCGAGCTGTCCGAAGACACGCCGGGAGTCGTATGTATCAGCAGAAACAGCATGTTCCTGGACAATGAGAGGGACAAGGAGTCGATAGTGAAAGCATTCGCGGTGGGCCTCGGTGTGGCGAGAAAAACGGGCAAGGCGGTGATGATTGGTCACGTAACTTCGGCGGCGCTGGCCGAATCGCTGCTCGAGATGTATCCATCCCTCATCGAAGACGGCTACACCTTCAAGGAAGTATCCGATTTCATCTTCGGCACCGAGGAACCGCATGAAGGTACTGGGTATTGAGACATCCTGCGACGAATGTTCGGCAGCCGTGGTCGAGGACGGAACCAGGATCCTCAGCAACATAGTCGCAACGCAGATAGACGTACACAGGACGTTTTACGGCGTCGTGCCCGAGATCGCATCGCGCACGCACACGGAATGGATTCTCCCCGTTGTCCGCGAGTCCTTGGATGACGCAAATCTCCTCCCCTCCGACATTGACGGTGTAGCCGCCACTTCCCGCCCGGGACTCTCCGGCAGCCTTCTGGTGGGTCTTTCCTTCGCAAAGGGATTCGCGGCAAGTCTCGGAGTTCCCTTCATAGCCGTAGACCACATTCTTGCCCATATCCACGCGATTCAGCTCGAACGCTCGGTCGAGTATCCGTTCATCGGACTCCTCGTATCGGGCGGACACACGATCATCTCAATCGTGAACGATTTCGATTCCATGACCGTCCTCGGAACGACGATTGACGACGCCTGCGGCGAGGCGTTCGACAAAATAGCCAAATACTACAATTTCGGCTATCCAGGCGGGGTCGCGATCGACAGGCTCGCGAAGAGGGGCGATCCGAATTCCTACCGATTTCCCGATCCCAGTCTCCATAAGGGGAAACATCGGTACGATGTTTCATACTCCGGCCTGAAGACGGCCGTGATAAACCAGCTCGACCGGTTCAGGAATGGTGATTGTCCTGCCACTCCGGAGAATATCGCCGCGTCCTTCCAGAAGGCTGCGATTGGAATGCTGGTTCGCAGGGTGGAACGCGTCGCAAAGGATACGGGCATCACCCGTGTTGTGGCCGGCGGCGGAGTCGCGGCAAACTCCCTGCTCAGGGAGGAGCTGGCCGCGCACGAGGATTTCGACGTTTTTTTCCCTTCAATGAAGCTGTGCACGGACAACGGCGCCATGATCGCGGGAATCGGGTATCGATACCTGCAGAGAGGGGAGTCTTCCCCGTTCTCGGAGACGATCAGCGCGCGCGTCAAGGATTTTCGCCGTAGGTACCCGTAACCTTCGCGAACAGACTGCGCCAACCGGTCCTTATATGCTGTCCGGGTTTCCCGCCTCATCGACATCGCGATGTTCCGCAAAGTATTCCTCGCCGAGACTCGAGAGATCCTCGTTCGCCTCGTAGAGGTTCGGCTGGAAGGGCACGGGCGATGAGAGGATACGCTGACCGATCAGATCCAGGCTGCGGGAAAAATCCGACGCCGGATACGCGGCTGCCGTGGGTACGCGTTCGAAGACAGAGCGAGAAACAAGATCATCCCACGCGACATAGCCGATATACTCCATGCCGATCCCGATGTTCTTCTTCGCGATCTCACGCAGCTTCCCGCCGAGTGCGAGATCGCGCGACGATTTCCCCATGTTGAGGATGATCCGAGGAAAGAACTGCTCCATGTGCGTGCGAGCGATATCCGCTGATTCCTGCTTGATGTCTCCCAGAGCTTCGATGAGATTGGCAAAGGAGATGCCGGTTCCCTCGATCTTCGTAGACATGAAGTTGAGAATCTGATCCCGTTCGTTTCCGCGCGCGGGAAAACTCCGGAAGATGAGCCGGAAGATGGCTGTCTTGAGGAAAGAGTACGCATTGAGGATCGCGGTCGTCTCGGGAGTCGTGACCACGATCCCGTTCAGGCTGGTGAGGAAGAAATCGATGGTATTGTAAGCGGAGCCTGCCCCGAGGTCGAGAATCACGTAGTCTGCTACGAGTCCATAGAGTTCCTTGATGATCTTTCTCTTCATGAAGAACGACAGGTTTGCCGTTCCGGAGAAGAGGGAATCTCCAGGGATGAGGTATAGTTGGGGAATTCCGGTTTCCACCACCAGGGACTCGAGGCTTGTCTCGTGTTTATAGATAAAGCTCCCGATTCCGGGGAATCGATTCTTAATACCCATAATGGTGTGAAGGTTGGAGCTTCCGAGATCGAGGTCGACCAGGATCACCGTTTTCCCATGGCGAGCCAGGCTCACCCCGAGATTTGCGGCGAGGAGGGTCTTGCCCACGCCTCCCTTTCCGCTTCCGACCGGAAGTATCGTAGCCATGATACCCAGGATATATAATATCGCGGTGAAATGCAAACGATAGGTTCCCTATTCTGTTTCAATTGACACCTCGACCCTATTCGTACTAGAATGCCCGGTATGGCAGGGGGGAGAGGCATGGAACACGCATTCGATCTTGACAGCGCCATCAGGAAAGTGCCGGATTTTCCGAAGAAAGGGATTCTTTTTTACGATATTACCAGTATTCTTATGAACCCCGCAGCTTTTTCCCACTGCGTTGGAAAAATGGCGGAGTTCTACGCCGACGAAAAGCTCGCCGCTATTGCCGCTGTTGAGGCGAGAGGTTTCCTCTTCGGCGCTGCCTGCGCCGATCGTCTCCGTCTTCCCCTGTTATTGATCAGGAAGAAGGGTAAGCTTCCGGGAAGAACCATGACCAAACGTTTCTCCCTGGAGTATGGGGAAGACGAGATCCAGATCCACGCGGACGATGTTCCTAAAAAGGGGAGGATCCTCCTCGTGGACGACTTGATCGCCACAGGCGGGACGCTCAAGGCGGCCTGCGAATTGTTCGCTGAAGCTGGAGCGACCGTGACGGACATCTTCGCGGTCATCGGTCTGCCTTTCCTTGGATACGAGAAGATCCTCGCGGGAAAACGGATCAGGACCCTCATCCAGTATCACGGGGAGTGAGGGAATCCCGGCGGACGATCCGATCCATCCCTCGACTTGACAAAGGATCTCCTTTTTTGTAGATTACCCGAGTAATCGATCTTTGTCCGGTAGTGTAATGGTAACACACAAGATTCTGGCTCTTGTTTTGGGGGTTCGAGTCCTCCCCGGACAG
>CAZPZF010000302.1:0-3575 GCA_964590705.1 uncultured Spirochaetales bacterium
ATTCAGCCTCGTTGCGCGATGCTACCTCTTCCCCCATAAGCTTCCGGACACTACCCTTTAGTTGCCCCGGCCTGTTTTTCGGTGTAGAATTGCTTATCCACATCGGAGGCAAGAGTGAAAAAAAACCTTCGGGAATACGCGAAGTTCTTCGGTGAATATACCGAACTGCGCGTCCAAGAGAACAGGAGGCTCAGCATCACCCTTGTAAACGGGGATGTTGTCGGGAACGACCAAGGATCTTCAGGCGGGGTTTCCGCCAGGGTACGGTCCGGAAGCGGCTGGGGCTTCTCTTCTCACCCGGGTATCGATCCGGATGCCGTTATGCGTGTCATTGCCGCGGCCACAGCGAACGCCCGTTTTATGGCGGGGAGAACAGGGAAAACGGGTAACGAACTTCCCTCCCTGGTAGGAAAATCGGAGAACGATTTCTCCACAACACTTCCCCGATGGTCGCGCAAAGAACAGATCGAGTTCCTCCGGGAGCTCGACAGTTTCATCGTTGACAACTGCCATGGAATCAGCTCTCGGACACTTAACCTCCGTTGCCTCGATATGGAGAAGAACCTCCTGACCTCGGACGGCGGCGAATCCTACTCGATGGTCCCGAGGTCTATCTGCTATGTACGCCTCTCGGCAGAGAAAGACGGGGTCACCTATGATCTATTCGAACCTATGGGAGGCATGGGGCAGTTCGAGGATGTCTTTCGGAGCCCATCGTCCCTCTTTCCCCGGATCGAGAAACTGCACGGCCATCTGATGGAAAAAGCCTCGGGCGTTTTTCCCCGGACCGGCCGCAAGGAGTGCGTCCTGGACGCGGATCTGTCCGGCGTCCTCTCGCACGAGGCGGTCGGACATACGGTGGAGGCCGACATCGTCATGGGGGGATCTGTCGCGGCCGGGTGGCTGGGGAAGGAGGTGGCCGATCCCATGATTACAATGTTCGACTTTGCCAATCATGCCTTCGGGGCTCTCTGTCCCGTTCCCGTGTTCATCGATGACGAGGGAACCCGCTCGACCGATACGACCCTTATCGATCACGGTGTACTCAGGAGTTTCCTGCACAACAGGGAGAGCGCCGCTCGCTTTGGCGTAGAGCCGACCGGAAACGCCCGTGCCTCCGAATTCTCGGACGAACCGCTCATCCGCATGCGGAATACGAGCATCGTACCCGGAACGAGTAAGCTATCAGATATGATCGCCTCGGTAGACGACGGTTACTACCTCATGAAGTTCAACAATGGACAGGCGGATTCGACGAGCGAGTTCATGTTCGGCATCACGCTGGGTTACGAGATCAAGCATGGAAAGCTCGGCCGGGCCATCAAGGACACGACGATCTCCGGTATCGCCTTCGAGGTCCTTAAGACCGTCACCATGGTCTCGGATGATCTCTCGTGGTCCTGTTCCGGCACCTGCGGGAAAAAGCAGGGAATACCGGTTGGCCTGGGAGGCCCCGCGCTCAAGTGCGAAGTTCTTATCGGAGGAAGGTGATGACCCCGAAGGAATACGGTGAAACCGCCCTGTCCGAGCTGAGAAAGGCGGGAGCTGAGAAGGGATCCTGCAGGATCGTCGAACGCGAGAAGCATGAGCTCAACCTGGAAAGCGACAGGCTCACTCTCCTGCGGACGACGTTCGACACGAGCCTGCACCTGCTGGCGATTAAGGGCGGGAGGAGGGGAGCCACATCGGTAAACCGGGTCGATCGCAAAGGAATAGGCGACGCGGCAAAGCTCGTGATGGAATTGGCTGAAGCTTCACAACCGGATCCGGCCAACGATATCGCGGAGCCCCAGCCGCGGTAATCCTTCTCCTGCGGAAGCGATAAACCCGATACCGGCCTCATGTTCGACCGTCTGCATGAATTCCTGGTCTCGGCTAAGAAGGATTTTCCAGACACGATCATCGAGCAGGCGATCCTCGACTTCACCTCCTCATCGGGGATTTTCGTCAACACAAACGGGGTCGATTTCGAGACGCGCGGCGGACATTACCGTTTCTACGCCAGTTTTACGACAAGGCGGGGAAACAGGAGTTCCTCCATGAACGGGTGCGCCTTTTCCGCCGATTCCCTCGAACGTCCGCTCCGGGAATTCGCCTGTTTGGAACGGATCCTCTCCCAGTCTGGGGAGCAGGTCGATACGAAACCGGTACCTGGGAAATTCACTGGAGACATCCTCATCGCGCCGGAAACGGTGCCCGATTTCCTCGGCTTTCTCACCGGGAGCCTTTCGGATCATGCCATGATCACGGGTACCTCGATCTACCGGGAGAAGCTGGGCGCTATGGTAGCGTCCCCGTTGCTTACCCTCAGGGCGGATCCGGTTTCCGGGCAACTCGTAAGCCGTTCCTTTGTGACCCATGACGGGTACCGGGCCGCATCAGTCACGATCGTGGAAAGAGGAGTCCTGAAAAGTTTCCTCCTCTCCCTCTATGGATCGAGGAAGACGGGAAGAGAGCGCGCTCCGAATATGGGCGGCGGCTGGATCCTTGAAAGCGGGAATGCCGCATTCTCCGATCTCGTCGGAACGATCGAACGGGGAGTGCTGGTGGGCAGGTTCTCGGGGGGAGAGCCGGGAAGCAACGGCGATTTCTCCGGAATCGCTAAAAACAGCTATTATATTGAAAACGGGGAAATCGCCTTTCCGCTCTCCGAGACCATGATCTCGGGGAATATGGCGGAGCTGTTCCATACCGTTCGCGGCATTTCCATGGAACGGGTCGATTTCGGGGATGCTCTCCTGCCATGGGTTGTGGCCGGGGGAGTCACGGTTTCGGGAAAATAGCGCTGGGGAGAGGAGGTGGAGAATGCCCGCATTGGCGAGTCTCGAGGAATTGAGAGAGGTTGACAAAGGAGCCCGAGCGTTCAGGGAGGCCTACCCCGAGGCGTTCAGGGAATTGTCCGCTTTTCTAAGGCGATACCGCAGGGTCGGGTACAAGAACATCGTGAAGCTCCTCCTCGAGGAATCGACACCCGAAAAGCTGAAGAGAGAGACGGGGTAAGGTTTCAGCGGGCAGGAGATCCTGGGGGCGCGAAAACCCGCATAAAAAATAAAATAAATCTTCCTTTCTCTTTCGATGGGCCCATCCATTAACTATACTAGTAATTACACATCCGATCAGAAAACCCAATTCTGAAGAAGCATAACAACCAACTACAAATCATCGTCAAAACCGGATCCGGATATTTCGGGGCAGACCGCATTACGATCCTCGTGTGCGCTCCTGTCCCCATTAGCTCAGAGGAGGTATGTGATGATGAAAACGAGGCGAAGGGGCAGTCTTGGGTTGAAGATAGCTCTCATTTTCGGCGGGTGCAGCGCTATTCTTTTCGTTGCCCTGACGGTGATCATCGTTCTGCAATTGAATTCGTCAATCTCCGCCCTCACCGAATCGATGAGCCAGGAGATCGTCAGCGCGCGGGCAGGCGAGGTTCGCAACTGGATAATAGGGCATCGGGATGAGATCAGGGTCATGATACAGCATCCCAGTCTGGCGGCCAATGATACGGACTCGCTCGAGGCGTTCGTCCTGTCGCAGCAGGATCTGAAGATGCAGGATTTCGGGGCGGTGTGGTT
>CAZPZF010000303.1:0-3544 GCA_964590705.1 uncultured Spirochaetales bacterium
AGGCGAGGAGGTATTGGCTCACCTTTTTATTCGTCGGAATCCTGTTCGGCATAGCACTGCAGGGGCTCTTTATCTACTTTTTCAGAAGCTCTGCGAAGAGTTCCCTCTATTTTTCCGTCTTTGCCGCTATGGTTGCCCTGAGAGCCCTTGTGACGGGCGAGTATGTATTCACGGATGTCGTGCCGGATGTTTCTTTCAGCCTTCTCATACGCCTCGAGTATGTCACGGCTTATCTGACCATTCCGATTGCCGTCCGGTTCTTGGCTGAGGAATTCGGCTTCCCGGGCTACCGTATTTTTCTCGCGGCCCATATCCCCTTTCTCGCCCTCATCCCCTGGGCACCCTTACCCCTCCTTACGCGGAGTATCACGCTCTACTACCCCCTGGCACTTCTCATGACTCTCATCGCGCTGTACACCCTCGTGCGCGCGATCCTGAAAGGGGTAACCGGCGCTCGTCCGATTCTGATCGGATGCGCGGTCGTGGCCTCAACCGGAATAAACGATATGCTTTTTTCCTCTTTCCTCGTATACACGGCAAATCTTCTTCCCGCGGGATTGGTGATCTTTACCGTCATCATGAACCTGACAACCGCCTACCGTTACGCGAAGGCGTATACGACGATTTCTGATCTCCTCGCTGAGAAGGAGACGTATCTCAAGGAGATCCATCACCGGGTGAAGAACAGTCTCCAGGTCGCAGCGAGTATGATGACGCTTCAGGCGAACCGGATAGGGGATAAGGCGACCGCATCGCTTTTCCTGACGATGAGAGACAGAATCCGGGCTATTGCCCTGGTGCATGAAAAGCTCTACTCATCGGTGCCTGGAAACAGGGTGGAACTGGATGCCTATGCGAGGGATCTTATCGCTCATCTTTCTTCGACCTATAGCCAGGACGCCGCGGGTTCTAAACCTGAGCTTGCCGTGGAGGGAGGCCTTCTTGAGGTTCCTATAGACTTCTGTGTTGATTTTGGGCTGGCCTTGACGGAACTGGTGATAAATGCGTATAAACATGCTAGTGGACCGGCATCGATCGTGATTGCCGAGAGGAATGGCATGGTCTGCGCGGCAGTATCCGATGAGGGACCGGGTTATCCTGAGGGTTTTGATCTCCAATCGGCAACCTCCCTTGGGCTGAAAATAGTGACAAGCGTTGTGAAGCGGTGGAACGGGGAGTTCATCGTGTCTAAGGGAGGTAACTGCGGGTCGGTCACCGAGATTCGGCTGCGAAAGCCGGTTTGTATCTGATGTAAAAAAGAGTTAAAAATGGGAGAGGCGATGGCCACAACAACTATTCTTGTAGTCGAAGACGAGATTCTCGTCGGCGAGGAAATTCGTGAAGATCTCGAACGAGCCGGGTATTGCGTACCCGATGTTGTCACATCCGGAGATGAGGTCCTGAATTCTGTATCGCGGTATAAGCCGGACCTGATTCTCATGGATGTGAGGCTGGAAGGGGAGATCGACGGAATCGAGGCTGCGCAGCAGATCAAAGCAATCCAGAATATTCCGATCATCTTCCTTACCGCGTATTCCGATCCCGTAACCCTTACCAGGGCGGCGGACACCTCCCCCTCGGCCTATCTCCTCAAGCCCTTCAGCATACGGGAACTTACGGCCAATGTATCTATGGCTCTTGCAAAATCTCACAAAAAACAATCGGATGAATTGAGCCATACCGGGCCGATTCTGAATGCGTTGGATATCCCGGCCTTTCTTCTTGACTCGAACGGCAGAGTACAGCAGGCAAACCCCGCTGTACTTTCCCTGCTGAATGTTGACGGCCTCGCGCGTGTGCAAGGGGAATCAATCACTCATTACCTCAGGACTGAAATGAAAGGCAAGAGGGAACGTCACATTCTTATTACCGCAAACGGCGCAGAACTCGACGTGATTCCCTCTTTCGAGACGATCACTTCTCCAGAGGGTAGAAACATAGGGACTCTCGTCGTTATTGATAGGATGAGCCGAAAAGAACGAAAGCATCTGGAAAAATCCGCCGCAGCCGCGAATGCCGCTGTTGTCTCTCTGCTCCCGGGACGTGATGCCGCGGGGGAAGGATACAGTATATCCGGGCTCTTCATCCCCAGCCCAAGCGGGAGCGGGGATGTGTACGATGTTTTCCTTATTGACCACGATCATTTTGCTTTCTACTCCCTCGATGTGATGGGGCATGGAACCCTGGCCGCCCTCATCGCTTTTTCTCTTCATAATACCATCAGGATGCTTGCCCTCGCCGAGCCGGGTAATTACCAGCCCAAAGAGCTGATCAGTCGCCTCAATGAGAGGTACATTGAAAACGATGCGTGGGCTCCCTTTTTCTCCATACTCTACGGCGTGGTGGAGCGTTCCACGGGAATCTATCGCTTCATCCGGGCCGGTCATACCCCGCTCATTCATATGCGAGCGAACGGATCCGCTCAGATGCTGTCGCCTCCGGGTACGGCGCTCGGGGTATTTAAAGATATCGGTATCACGGAAGGCAAGGCTATCATAGACCGAGGGGATCGTCTCATTCTCTGTTCCGATGGATTAGCCGAAGTCTTCGGCGGCGGGATTTCCGGCAGTGAGGGGCTTCTAAAGGCTGTCAAGGAATGGGGCGGGGAGAGCCGGAGCGGAGTTTCGCTTCCCGACTACCTCTGTTCATATACGGGAAATAAGGTTCAAGACGATATAAGCCTCCTTATGGTCACACGGAATCCATGAATTTTTCCGCGTATAGAAAAGTGATAGTAAAAAAGCGGGTAAGAACTCGACAGTAGAGATGCTCCTATGGCTTGTGGATTCGGCAAGAGACCCGGACGCAAGCCGGCTCATATCATGGAATGTGTCCGCGTGTTCTTGTTTTATTATTTTCCACCTTCATGGATTGGGCTTTCATTGTCTCGTTTTTCTGACACCCTGTTGGCCGGGGTAATATATGACAGGAAGTCCCTATAGTTTCGCGACAAGAGGCAGAGGATCGATACAGCCAAAAGGAGCCCGCCTGAAACCCCGAACATGACCATAACGTTCTGGCCGATCAGGTCGAAGAGGAATCCGGAAAGGGCCATGCCGAGGGGCATGATGCCCACGACTATGGTTGTGGTAAAACCCTGAACCCTGCCGCGGAGCTCAGCCGGCGGGATGATCTGCATCAGGCTTATGATATTCACGTTGATGACCCCGTTGAGGAGTCCGTTCGCGAACCAGAAAAGGAGCTGCAGCCCCGGGTGCTTAAAAAGGATCACCATGAGCACGAGCGCGGATTGTATGATGGAACCGGCGGCAACAATTAATGTACGTTTTTTCCCCCGAACAGGCAAGCCTCCCGCTATAATGTATCCCGCGAGGCCCCCGATTCCGAAAATCCCCATGAAATACCCGTACCATTCCGCACCGAGGGACAGAAAATCTTCTGCGAAGAAGGGCAGAGTCACTAGTACAGGTGTGATGAAAAAGTTGATTGCAGCATAAACAATCAGCCCGGAAAAACGCTTTGTATTTCCCAGGATGCCCCTGATTCCCTCGGAAAGGTCGGCCTTAATTCTGCGGGAGGGCTG
>CAZPZF010000304.1:0-3512 GCA_964590705.1 uncultured Spirochaetales bacterium
CACCCGACTCGTCGAGGGCGAAAAGGAAAAACTCCTGCGCCTGGCCGACGTGCTCCACCAACGTGTGATCGGGCAGGACGAAGCCGTCACGCTCGTCACCGAGGCGATCCTGCGCGCCCGCGCCGGCATCAAAGACCCGCGCCGGCCCATCGGCAGCTTCCTGTTCCTCGGGCCGACCGGCGTCGGCAAAACCGAGCTCGCCAAGACGCTCGCCGAAACGCTCTTCGATTCCGAAGCCGCGATGGTCCGCATCGACATGTCCGAGTACATGGAGAAGCACACCGTGGCCCGGCTCATCGGCGCGCCTCCGGGATACGTCGGCTACGACGAGGGAGGTCAGCTCACCGAGGCGGTGCGCAGGCGCCCCTATTCGGTCATCCTCTTCGACGAGATCGAGAAGGCCCATCCCGACGTGTTCAACGTCCTGCTCCAGCTCCTGGACGAGGGGCGCCTGACCGACGGGCAGGGGAGAATCGTGGACTTCAAGAACAGCATCGTGATTATGACGAGCAATCTGGGAAGCGATCTCATCCTCCAGACCGAGTCGGTGGATGAGGTGAGGGATCGGCTCGATGCCCTTCTCAAAGCAACGTTCAGGCCCGAATTCCTGAACCGAGTGGACGAGATCATCACCTTCCGGCGCCTTTCGAAGGACGACATCATGCGGATCGTGGAGATCCAGCTTTCACGCCTTGCAGCGCGGCTGGCCGACCGGAAGCTCACCCTGAAGGTCGAGGACTCGGCCAAACATTTCCTCGCGGACGAAGGGTACGATCCAGCCTTCGGCGCCCGGCCTTTGAAACGGACCATCCAGAACAGGATCCAGAATCCGCTGGCGAAGAAGATCCTCTCCGGGGAGATAGTCGAGGGACAGACCGTGGTCATCGGAGCGAAGAAGGGGGAGATCTCCCTGATCGGAACATAACGGCGCCGCTTTACGCGCGCCCCCGTTCCCGATACTCTACGGGAAGCGGTTGTTTATTCAAGGAGGTTTCCCATGGCCAAACTCTGGGACAAAGGCTGCGAACTCGACTCCCTCGTCGAGGAATTCACCGTGGGAAACGACTATATCCTCGACATGGAACTCGTTCCCGCGGACTGCGCCGGGAGTATCGCACACGCGCGGATGCTCGAATCCATCGGGCTCCTGACGAGAGAGGAATGCGCGGCAGCGGAGGAGGGGCTGCGCCGCGTCCTGCGGGAGTATGATGGCGGGGAGTTCGTCGTACGCAGGGAGGACGAGGACTGCCACACGGCCATCGAGGGAAGGCTCACGGCCATCGCCGGCGATGTCGGCAAGAAGATCCATACCGGAAGGTCGCGGAACGACCAGGTCCTCTGCGCCCTTCGGCTGTACGGCAGGGAGGGGCTCCTCGACCTGACCGGCAGTCTCCTCGACTGCGCGGCCGCCTTTACATCCTTTGCCTCCTCCCATCGGCTCATCCCCATGCCGGGGAGGACCCACCTTCAACCGGCCATGCCATCGTCCGTCGGGCTCTGGGCCGGAAGTTTCGCGGAGGATCTCCTCGACTGCCTCGTCCTGATGGAGGCCGCCTTCCGCCTCAACAACCGCTGCCCTCTGGGCTCCGCTGCCAGCTACGGCGTACCCCTCCCCTTGAACAGGGAACAGGTCAGCGCCCTGCTTGGCTTCGACGAACCCCACCATAACCTCCTCTCCGCCAACAACTCCCGGGGAAGGATCGAACTGATCATCCTGGAGTGCGTCGAGCAGATCCTCGTCGTCCTCTCCAAGGCTGCCACGGACCTGATCCTCTTCTCGATGCCTGAATTCGGGTACTTCTCATTGCCGGAAAAGCTCTGTTCCGGTTCGAGCATCATGCCGCAGAAGAAAAACCCTGACGCCCTGGAGCTCCTCCGGGCAAAGGCCGCCACGGTATCATCCTACGCCGACAGGCTGCGCGCCGTGATACGGAGTCTTCCGTCGGGGTATAACAGAGACTTCCAGGAAACCAAGGAACCCTTCATGATGGGGCTTTCGCTGGGGATATCGTGCCTCCGGATCGCTATGCAGGCCATGACATCCCTCAGTGTCGATACGGGAAGACTGCTGTCCGGATTCACCTCCGGGATCTTCGCCACTGATGCTGCCCTCGACGCGGTGAGGAAGGGGGCGAGTTTCCGGGAGGCGTACCGTTCCGTGGGAACCAACCTGTCCGCCGTTGAAATGCGGGATCCGGTGGGCGCTCTCGTCCAACGGGACTATACGGGCGCACCGGGCAGGCTCGAACTCGAGAAAACCGATGCCCGGATCGAGGGTTGGAGGAATTGGGTGGCGGTGCGGCGTTCCGCATCGAGAAACGCGATCGAGGCGCTGTTCGGCCGCCCGGTTCCGCTTTTCAACGCTCGCGGAAGCATCCGGAATTCACCCCAACCTTGACCTTTCCCACCCTCCATGGTACTATAGATTTTGGAGTTTTTGAGGGGGGATTACTGCCATGAGTCTTTCAAAGTCGGCCAGCCTCGGGATCATTGCCTGTCCGGGAGGCGAGAGTTTCGTCGACGAAATCATTCCCCACCTCAAGACAATCTACCGCAAGCGTTTCGAGAAGTTGGCGCAGACCTTGAGCCAGAATTATTCCCTTTCACGCGAAGAGGTGATTAGCCGGATAAACTTCACCAATGACCTCAAGGCCGTCGAGATCGGAAACAAGAAGAACGTACACGGCTATTCAGCCCCTGATTACAGGATCCCCGTGACCTTCACGCGGTTCGCCAACGGCGAGTTCAAGGCGGAGATCAACAGGTCGATCAGGGGGATGAACCTGTACATCTTCCAGGATGTGGAAAACCATTGCCCCCTTTCGATCAGCGGCTCGGCCGAAAAATACAGGCTCAGCGTGAACGATCACGTTCTCATACTCTTTGTCACCATCGACGCCGCCCTGCAGGCTGGCGCGAAGAGCATAACGGCTGTGCTTCCCGTCTATCCGTTCTCCCGTCAGCACAAGAAGAAGGGCAGGGAGGCCTTAACCGCGTCCTGGTTCGGCCGTGTCTGTGAGTCCATGGGCGTTGCCAGAATCATCACCCTGGACATCCATTCCCGCGAGATAGACAACAGCTTCAGCAAGCTCAGGCTCGAGAACCTCCATGCGTCATACCAGATCCTCAAGAAGCTCCTCTCCCTGGTGGATCTGGCAGGCACCGATCTCGTCGTCGTCTCTCCGGATACGGGGGCTGTCGACCGAAATAAATTCTACGCCGGAAGCATCCAGAAGCCGCTCGCCCTCCTGTACAAGGAAAGGGACTATTCCCGGACCTCGCAGAACGCGGAGGAAACGAATATCACGGCGATGAAGCTGCTTGGCGATGTGACGGGCAAGGACGTGTTCATGGCCGACGACCTTCTCGGAACCGGCGGAACCGTCATCAAGGCCATGCAGACTCTCAAATCCTTTGGCGCCAAGAGGATCATATGCGCGGTAAGCCTTCCCCTGTTTTCCGGTGACGCCATCGAGCGGTTCGACAAGGCGTACAAGGAGGGGCTTTTCTAC
>CAZPZF010000305.1:0-3510 GCA_964590705.1 uncultured Spirochaetales bacterium
GCAGTCATGGAACAACCGTACTTCAAACAGGATTCGCCCGTGCTCGATCCCGCAGAGAACGGGAAAACCATCGCGGAACACTTTAGAAGGGCCGCTACAGGGGACGCAGGGATCAGTATCGCCCGCATCACAGCGCCGCCGGGATGGCACGAGCCTTTCCAGATCCCCGATTTCGACGAGTACACGCTCATGATCCGGGGAAGGAAGGAGATCTTCGTCGGCGAAAAGCGGATCATTCTCAAGGAGGGGGAATCCTTGCTCGTACCGAGGGGCAGCAGGGTCAGGTATTCGAACCCCTTTGACGAGACGGCCGAATACTGGTCGGTCTGCATTCCCGCGTTTTCTCCCGATCTCGCGCACAGGGAGGGGTGAAGGCGGCTCGCGGCACTACGGGCTTTTCGATTCGAGGATGTATTCCGTGAACTGGGTGTCGAAGCTCTTGGGGATCATGATCTCCTGCACGCAATCGATCGCGTAATCGTCGGTCATCCCGGCTATGTAGTCCGAAACGATCTTCCCGCAGCCCTTGTCGACATTTTCGTAGAAGGGCTGCATCTTCACGGCAAAATCCCCGAAGCGCGCGGCGAGGAGGTTTCTCTCCCTCCGGTACCTCTCCATGTCGAAACCGCAGGAATCGAAAAGTTCCGTCAGGTAACCGTACAGGGTCCTGAGGATCCGCTCGAAATAACCGTGATACGTGGCGAGGATGGGACTCGCGTAGATCCGTTTATAGTTGAACTCCTTCAGATCCAGGACGGCCGCGAAAACGGGATCCGAAAGGCCGATCTTCCCCGTCCTGCCGGCTTCCGCGATGACGTCGTTAACCAGCGTGTCGATGATCTCGCTGTTGCTCGTTCCGAGAGTACGCGCCGCGCGATCCGGTATTTCGTCGCGGGAGATGAGGCCCAGCTGCGTCGCGTCCTCCATGTCTCTTCCCAGGTAGGCGATCTTGTCCGATATCCGCACAACGGTTCCCTCCCAGGTGGAGGGATACCGGTCGCGGGCCGTGATCTTCTCCGGATCCTTGACCGTGAAGTCGGGCTCTATGTACTGTTCGAATTTTTCACCGCAATGGTTGACGATCCCGTCCCTGACCGCGTAGGTGAGGTTGATCCCGCTCCCGTAATTAATGAGGTAGTCGACCACCCGCAGGGAGTAGAGCTCGTGGACGAATCCCCCGTGTTTCTCGAGCAGCCTCTCCAGAATCGTCTCTCCCACATGCCCGAAGGGAGTATGCCCAAGATCGTGGCCAAGGCTGATGGCCCACGCAAGATCCACATCGAGGTCAAGCGCCTTGCACAGCGTGACGGAGATGGTTGCCACGTGCAGGACATGCTCGATCCTGGTGCAGATATGGTCGTTCTTCGGGGAAAAGAAAACCTGCGTCTTGTGCTTCAGGCGGCGGAACGGATACGAGTGGATGATCGCGGTCGCGTCACGGAAAAAATACCCCCGATGATCCTCCTCGCGCGGTTTCCTGCGGGAAACGAGGATTTCGGAATCGATTCGGTTCTGGAGCCCCATCGTTCCCTCCCCGGGTTTTGCCCGTCATCGGAAAAGTTCTGAAAACACTGCGATCGCCCTCCCGATATCCTCCATTCCCGTGGTTTCCCGTATGCTGTGCATGGCCCAGATGGCGTTTCCCATGTCCACCGTCTCGACGCCGAGCTGGGCAGAGAGTCCGGGTCCGATTGTGCTCCCGCAGGAGAGATCGGACCGGATAAGGAATTTCTGGAATCCGACCCCGGCACGGCCGCAGAGATCCATGAAGCGGGAGGCGGAACTCCCCGTGGTAGCGTACCGTCCCGAGCTGCTGTACTTGATCACTGGACCGCCGTTCAGCGCCGGGGCGTACGATGGGTCGTGCTTGTCGGTAAAATTGGGATGGATGCCGTGGGCGACGTCCGCGGAAACCAGGAGGGAGCGCGAGACCGCTATCGCATAGTCCTCGTACCCGCCTCCGGACAGCTCGATCACCCGCCGCAGAAGACCCGCGAGGAGGGATGAGGAGGCCCCGTTCACCGCAACCGATCCGATCTCCTCACTGTTGAAAAGGGCGGCGATCTTCCATGCCGCACTCCGCCCCGCCCGCGCGAAACCTTCCAGTATCGTGTGGCACATGAGCAGGTTGTCAAGGCGCGGCCCGCAAACGAGATCCCGTCCATACCCGACCACCCGAGGAGGCTCCGTATCGTAGAGGAAGAGGTCGGCCTCAAGGAAATCGTTTCGGTCAATACCGGCTTCCGCAAGAATCCAGTCGATGAGATCGCCATCGGGAAAGCCGCGGCCCTGGAGGGTTTCCGAACTGCCGCGGATTCCCGTGTGTCCCGCGCTCAGGACGGCCGGCAGGTGGAACTGCCTGTTGTATTCGAACCCTCTGTTCAGATCGCGGTTGATGGCGATGGCGAGATTCGGTACTAGGGCAACGGGCCTGCGTGAATCCACGAGGTGCCGGACTATCCCCTCCCCCTCCCTCACGAACACGGCTCCCGCAATCCCCAGTTCACGGTCAAGCCAAGAAGAGATGATGGGTTCGCCGTAAACATCAACCCCTATCCTTGAGCCGGCGCGGGAATCCTCGACCGCGGCCGTCTTCACCTTGAAAGCGGGACTGTCCAGATGCGCCCCGGCGATGACGAAGCCGGTTTCCCACGGAGGGAGGGTTCCGGGGATCACGGCCATGAGGGAGGAACCCCCGCGCGCAATGAAGAAAGGTTTCCCGTCGTTCAAAGCCCACCGGGATCCCTCTGAAAGACGCTCGAACCCCGCCGCTTCCAGGATCCGCGCGGCTTCTTCGGCCGCATGGTAGGGAGTGGGGGAATGCGCAATGAAATCGGAAAGCCTTCCGACGGCTTCTCCCGCCGTTCCATCGGACGGGAATCCCATCAATTCTGCCCCAGAAGGCCGAGGAGTTCCGTGATAGCGGGTTCCCTTTCAGAAATCCCCGTCTTCTTGACGGCCTTTCGGATGACGTTATCCCACTGTTTCTCGGGTATGGAGCATTTGATGTCCTCTATGCACTCGAGGATCCGTATGTCGCTTTTCAGGTTGTATATCTTCTTGTCGTCATGGAAGAAGAGGGCTTCGAGGTGGTCGATGTAGTCTCCCACGGTCATCCCTTCCTTACATGACGTCCTCTTTGAAAGCCGCTCCTCCTTCTTGAGGGCCTGCTTGATCTCCCGTTCCTTTCGTTCTATTTCCGTTTGTTTCATCTCAGTATGCTCCTCACCGGACCAGATCTGGGTTGAACGCAGAGGTGGTAGAGCCGGTTTCCGACGATATGGGGCTTCTTTGCAGCGCGTGAATATAAAAAGAAGCTCGTTTCCGTATATTTTACGGAAACTATACCGTAAAGAACGGGAATCCGCAAGAGGACGATGTCGGCCGCCCGGTATCCTGCGTTCCGCGGCCCTCTCTAGACCCGGAAGGAGATGGTCGCCTTGGTGCCCCCGTTCCTCTCGTACGCGATCCGTCCGGGGATCTGGTCGACGAGGCGCATGCCGAGGGGGA